>JAFLCP010000032.1 GCA_017303505.1 Planctomycetota bacterium
GATTGGGACGATCGATGATCGAATCAATCACGTCATCTTGCACCTGAGCATTGGCCAGCAAACCCACGGGCCATCGTTGAGGTTCCCCTTGGATGGTCGAAGGAACTTGAGCAATCAGTTGCTCATCATTGAGCTGACAGCTCACTTCACGCGTTCCTGCAGGCAAACCCTCAAGGGTCGTTGGAAGTTTGCCTCGCATTGCACTGAGCAAAAATGGTGTGGATTGGCCGAGCCCTTCGCCACCACCGGCCCAAGTCAAAAGCCCCACAACGCGTGGACCGCCATCCGTGTAATCGATGAGGCTCGAACCACTACGTCCTCCGATGGCTTCTGGCTTCCAAGAGAGGATTTGACCTTCCTTGCGATTGAGCCGTAGAACCTGCAAGCTTGGCCATTCGCATCGAGGGCAACCGAACGTGGTAACTGAGGATTCATCGCTTGGGTATCGATCAGCCAGTGGAATCGGATCAACGTCCTTTGCGAAAGTGCCATTGCACTTCAGCAAGGCAAAGTCGACGCTCGTCCCTCTTCCATATCCCGAGGCAATGATTGTTCCCGTACCTCGTTCACTCGAACCGTTGGAATTCCAACGCTCGACGTTCACAGTACGACCACGCTGTGTCCCCGCGACGTGTGCGTTGGTGAGCACGATCGCGTTCCCCTCGGACGTTCGGCCAACGACCGTCCCGCTGCCGCAAACACCGCTGACGGTCACACGAACCGTCGCCCGAATAACTTGATCGAATCGATCCCCTTCGATTCCATTCGCAGTTGCCCGCGGTTCTTGGTCCACCAGGGTGAGCTCTTCACGCAATGGATCCAGAACAATGGTTCCGGGAGCGGAATGAACTAGTTGGCATTGGCCATCGATGCAGATCTTCTCCTGCGCCGGTAAGATCGTTGCTAGGCACGAGACCAGCAGAAAAACCATGGATAGACTTATGAGTTTCATTGTGATTCCTGTGACTGAAGAGAACTTCGATTGGGAAGACTTGGTCGCGATGCTGAATTACTGGCTGACTCGAATCCGCACCGTGGTGTCTGCGGATGCAGCTGCACGAACCACTTTGCCGATGGCTTTATTTCCGACAGCGGTTGTGGTTACCACGTTGTTGGTGTCATCCCAGTAAAGAATGGTGCCCACCGTGTAGGCGACGCCGGTGTTCTTGTTGAAGTCGAAGATGCCATCGACCGCGAGTGCACCGGTTTCGCCGGCCGCAAGTGGACGAAGGGTAACGCCCACCAAATCGCCTTGCACGACAACGTCACCGGAAGCAATCGCACCGGCAGCGGTGAAGTCGATGTAGTGGCCTTCTTGAATGTAAGTTGCTTGTGGCATGGTTTTGAAAACCTCAATGAGTAAGTGGAATCCAAGAATGAATCGTTGATCGAGCGACGACTATGCTTCACCCTTGCACTTGATCGCCGCGCGGGGATCTTGTAGCGCGACTCCAAAGTCGTGGTAGCCACGCATCTGGACGCCCAGGACATTGAAATCCGCGTCGGCGGTTTCGATCGTTGGAGCTTCTTGACCATTGAGGAACGCGACCTCGATCAAGGGCAGATCGTTCGGGTCGGTCATGAGGTACCACGCTTTGGCAGAGTTGCCGGTGTAGAGAGCATTCGCCAAGTAACGGCTTACCTCGACTCGGAACTTACCGACGTGAGGGTTGGAAACAGGTGTGCGAGCATTGGCTGTGTTGTCTCGCATCTCAAGCGATTTGTAGAGCTGCGTTCCGATCGCCGAGAGCGCTGTCGGAACGAGAACTACCGCAGGCATCGTTCCGATGGGTTTGCCATCGGAGTCGACGAGGTCGTAGTACGCGACTTCGGCCTTCGTCAATCCATCGATTGAGAGAACCGTATCAGTACCCGTGAGAAAGTTCTTGTTGCCGGCAGTGAAGAATGCCGCGTTGTTCATGAAGATGGTCCAGAACACATCATTGATCTTCAAGCCTGAACCACGACCGAGCTTCCTCGGTACCGTAGTGATCGCACCAAGGTCATCGTTGATGATGTCGCGTCGATCGACTGCCATCATCAAGCCGTAGGTGTCTGCCTTGTTGGTGTAGCTCTCGTTGCCGAGGTTCCCATGCTTAAGCTCGCCACCTGGGGCGACTAATTCGTACTGGTCTTTGCCGATCAGGCGGTAACTCGTCACGGTCTTGAAGTCCGACACGTTACGAACGGCACAGATGTTTCGCCAAGTCCGCTCGACGCTGAAGAAACCGTCCAAGAGGAACTTGTTAGCCACATTGGAAAGGATGCCACCAATGTCGATGTTGCTCACCGAGCTGGCCTCGATGGAGTGACCAAATGCGGCTCGCATTACCGCGCGGTGATCGCGGAAGTTTCGTCCCGAATATCCGTTGGCCCAAGCTGCTTCGAGAAGCAACTCTTGCAAACCGATGCCCCCTCGGAACCGACGAGCGGCTAGATCGAGCGACTGCTCATCGGCGATTTCCTCAACGTTGGAGAGGTTGGCAGCCAAGAAGCAAGCGGCCTCAAGAATCGGCGCATTGATCGTGTTGTTCTGCACGTGAATCGCAGGAACAGCGGGACGCGTCCCACGGATTTTCTCGAGTTCTGCTCTCTCCAGGTTCCATCCCTCACGGATCGCACGAGCTTCCAGCGTTGGAAGGGCACCGTTGTAGATGCGACGAATCGCTGCGATGCGTTCGAGCTCGGTTGCGTGGGCGGCCCGCATTGCTTCGATGGCAGCCGTTACATCCGGTTGCACGTTTGTTGGTTCATTGGGCACTGGTGCCGGTGTAATCGGTGTGTTTGGATTGGTAGTGGGTTCGTCTTTAGTTGAGGATTGCGAATCGTCCATGTCGGGATCTCCTGAGGTTGCAGATGCCTGAGCGGCAACGCTTGCGCTCGTTGCTCCGTCGGCACCAAGGTCTACAAAGCTGATTTCACCAAGGGAGGACTTCCGGACGACATTCACAGGTCCGCTGTACTGCGTCCCGTTGACGGTGACCTTTTGACCTTCCTTGACGAATTCGAATTCATCCACACCAGCGCCGACCGAGGCTTGCCAGGGGAAACCGTTCTTGGAACTCACGACAACTTCCCGGGCTGCCGGGGTGTCGCGAGAGACAATGCCAGTGGCAATCAACTGACCGCCCTCGACTCGAATTGCATCGGTATGGCCAACGCCCGAGAGCGGATCGTGACCGAAGCGAATCGGTCGCGCTTGTGATGGAATCGATAGACCTGCCAGGTCGATGATCACCGGATATCGCCATCCCGCAACACGCATCGGGCCGCCGGTGTAAGCGACCATGCGGAACCGCGGTAGCGAGGTAGCATTCGAACCGTCAGCTGATGCATCGATATCGATGACCGCCGTTGCGGAAATGCTCAATTGGCTTTGCTGTTGCTGTGGCTTATGCGTCATCGGCGGGGACTTCCTCGTCTTGGACATTGGTCTCTTCCTGATTCGTGGTAGGAGTAACGGGCTCGACTGTTAGACCAAGCTCCGACATGAGTGCGATTTCTTTAGCTCGCTGGCGAAGTTGTGTTTCCCAGTCCTGACCACGTTTGGCATACTCGTCCGCCAAGGTGGTTGTGTGACTTGCAAGCCGAGTGGCTTGCGCGTTCGCTTCCTTGGCGGGATCGACATGCTCATGTCCATCCCAGAACCACTGGTGTGGCCATTGGGCGAAAGGGCCGAGTCCGGTGGGCAACAAACCAGGGAGAAGTGCGGCTTCATCGAGCCATGCAACTAAGAGGCGATCGAGAACAGCTCGCTCCAGATGCGACTGTTCGACTCGGATCGCCTTGTAGTAGGTTTGATGATCGAGGCGACCCGAGGCATAGTTATAGGAGGACGAATTGCATGCGGCGACGTTGTACGGCATGTTCAAGCATCGAGCGATTTCGTTGAGGAGCTCGCGTTTGAACTCGGCATAAGTGGTCGATGGTTGTTCGGCCTGCATTTGGGCCATCTTCCAACCACCGGGCATCGTCACCAAGGCTCGCTTCTCCAGCTCGATAGGCTCGAAGGGTTCAGCTGCATCGGCTTCGCCGTTGGCCGGTGCGTCGGTGTAGAGGATCCCGGCAAAGTCGGCAGCAGTTTCAGCCGCTGCAAGAACGGCGAGCGTGAAGCGACGAAGTTGTGCAAAGAGTGGCAATGCCGGCATGATGTCCGGAATGCCTCGCGTTTGTCCTGGTCGATCGGCTCGAAACCAATGCAAAACGGAATCGGCGGGGATACGCTCATAGTCACTGCGGGCCGAGTAGAAGCCATCCCCGGGATGATTGCGCAGGATGTGGTACTCGACCGGGTTTCCAGCAGAATCAAAAACGATCCCATCCACGGCGATCGTTGATAGTCGATCGAGGTCGGGTGTGGTGACCTGATCGGCTTCGACAAGTCGAAGGTCGAGTTGGATGTCTGTATTGAGTCGAGGATTGTTCGTGAGGATCGCGAAAGATTCGCCATCCGTGGCGCGTGCCATCCGCATCGTACGGAGTTTTTCAGCGAGATGCACCGAGCGGGCCCACTGCATGAACGACTGTTCGATGCGTCGATTCGCTTCGGAATCGCCAGTGAGCATTTGCAACCGGGGGCCGGTACCGACGACGTCATGCGCGAGGGTCAAAACGATCCCACGGGCATACGAGTTGTTGGCCGTTTCATACCGAGCACGGTTTCGAAGGATTCGACGAACTTCGGCGCTATTGGATGCATTGGGCGAAAGCCCATCAGCATTGGCCCAATGGCGTCGATTGTCGTCGGTGGTCACCGCAGCGTCGTAGCGTGCACGCACAATGCGCATCGCGCTTGGCATGTGACTGCGCACCGGCTTTTGTGACCACCATTGAAGAATCCTGGACAACACGGTTACTCGGCCCCCGGTGGAACAATCTTGTTGAAGACCAAGCCACGACGCTTCGACTTCGCGGCTTCTTTGGAAGCTAGATAGCGATCGGCTTCGATTTGGTCGGTCAGTTTGTGCTGTTCGACACTGCCGGCGTCGCCAGATGCTTTCGCAGGGCCTTGCGCGTTTTCAGTAATGGCTTGTTTCAGATCTTCTGACATGACTCTTGGGTATTTCGATGAAAGAGGAGTCCGGTCGAGAGGCACCCGGCGATGAGTAGACTTGCTCGGACCGGTGTGGCTCCTCCTCGATTACCTATGCCGAAGAGTCGTGAGACTGCGCGCAGAACGACGCGTTTCCAGAAGGGTTGCTAGATGTAGCGATCTATTTCGAGGGAGTCTCGTGAGTGACAACCTTTCGATCGCAATTGCGACAGCGTTTTCGTCGGCGGATACGCCCATCACGCAACGGCTCCGTGTGCGTCGTGATGAAATGACGGCAACCGCACTTGGGACAGATGATCCCTTTATTCTTCGATGAATCGCCGGCGCTCGTCATCGGCCTCGTTTCCTTTGGAGCTCAGCGAAACTCACCCGACCTTGCTTCTTGGCTGCAAGGCTTTCCGCACCGGGTAATGAAACGCCTTGCATGGAGGCTGCCACCGCGCAACCTACCACACAGTCAAACCAGTGATTGTCGCCCCGTTCAGGTCTCTGCTTCCATTCGTCGACGATTCGTCCGCGACCTTCGGTTCGGACGCGATACTCAGCCGACAGGTGTTCGGCCAAGAGCCGATGTGTTTCCGGAGTCTCACCGAAAAGCGATAGACACCCGCTATCACCCATCGCTACCGCCAAACGCGCATGAATAAACGTTTTCCAGAAGTTGGTGTCATAGACCACGTGCCGGACAGCTCGCTTGCCATGAACATTTGGGATTCGCCAGTTGTGGCCAACTCGATCGCCGGGCTTTCGCTTGTATTCGGAAAACGGCTGACTCGATGCACCCACGAATCGACCATGGCTCGGCAAGACAATTCCAGCGAACTGGCTCTGGCGACAGAACTGGTAGACGACATCGGTCGAAGATCCCCAGTTGGCATCGATCAGACACTTCTCGATGCGTAGCATGGCTCCATCGTCGCGCTTCCATTCCCTGCTAAGACGATCTGCCGTCAGCCGCTCGAGGCCGGCATAGATACAACCTTCGAGACCTCCTGCCTTGGTCGTAACAGATAACGTGGCTCGAGCGTCGCGCAGCGTAAAGTACGGTCGCTTCTGATCGGGATAGGCACCGTAGTCCACCAAGTATCCGGTAAAGTCATCCTCCCAAGCAATCACGCAGTAGAAAAGCAATGTCGCTTGCACATCGATAAACATCGTCAGATGGTTGGCACCAATGGGAACCAACTGCCGTTCGATACGATTGAGCTTGCCAGCAATTTGATCGGTCGTCAGTTCGTTGTCGTTGGCCTTGACCTCTGGAAGCGGTTCGTTCTGGTACTCGGCAAAGAACGCTGCCTCGTCCTGCAGTTTGAGGTTCATCGCGTGTTGGATGGCCGAGAGTTCATCGTGATTGAATCGCTCAGGCCAAGCGATCTGTGCCCCGTCATCCATCGCCGCGCGATTCGACGAATAGAATGCGGTCGCCAATCGTGTGTCGCCATGCATGCGAAGGCTCTCCGCACGCAGTTCACCGTAACGCATCCAAAGCTTCTCATCGCTGGGGAACGAATAAACCATCCGCGTTCTTTCGCCATTCCATTCGGGATGCTTTTCACGCGAGAGAATATTGTCAGCCATGTCACCTGGGCGAATCACGGTACATGGCATGATCCCAGAGATCTTTTTCCCAGGGCCGGCCAACCCGAGAATCGCTCCGGCGAGTATGCTTTCGCGCGTTGCACATTGCGAAAGCGAACGGGCCGATTCATCCGTCTGAGGGTCATCGATCACAACCAACGTAGGCCGAACGGTTCGTCCATCCGCCCGCTTGTATTTCATCCCGCGAATACGACCCGTGATGCCCGCAACCTTTACGATCGCACCACTCGCCACACTTCCAGGCATGGTCGGCAACACAATCTCTCGTGCCGTCCAGCCGATATGAGTGCGCTCACCTTGGTAAAGCTGTCCATTGCATCGGTTCGCGATACCGTCCAGGGCTTGGATCGGAAAAACCACTTCCGGATAGTCTGCGAGAAGGAGTTCGTTGCCATCGAGCTCCATCTTGATCGAGTCGAGCATATCCATCGCATGCCCTTCATCACTTCCGATGAGACAAACGAACTCACGATGGCCATTGAGCGCAGCCCAAATGCACGCGCACTCACAGATGGTTGTCTTGCCTGAACCACGAGGCATCGCCATTGAGAAGAGTCCGCCACTCAACACTGCTTGCTCAATGCGATTGATGACCTTGAGATGGTCGTCGGACCAGTTCAAATGAAACGTCAACGGAAAATAGGATTCGCAGAAGAACCGGAAGTCTCTGGACGAGCGAGCCTTTCGTGCCGGGTCGGCAACCGGAGGCAACTCGCCAATGTCTCGCCCTGCTAGAGCGATGGCGACATTTCTTGCTCGCGCACGCTCCTTCAGTTTTCCGTACGGATCTCCTTCAGGTTCGTTGCGTGGTGTGTGCCGAACTTCGATGAGCCAAGCAACATAACGCAATAGATCAACGAAACGAGCATCGCCGATACGCATGCCGGCGCGAGTGCGATGGCGATGCAATTGCCGTTCGTTGATAACCTCACCGAGCGGAGTTGAGTTCAACAAACGACATAGGTCGCTGGGTCTTAGCTTTCTAGGGTCAGTTGCCACGGCCCATCTCCTTCACCATCCATGCTGCGTAATGCATCAGGTTGATCGTTCCATCCGGATTTCGAGGTGCCCCCGCCTCGAGGTCCTCGCGTATCTGCTCTACGGAAACCCGAATCTTGGCTGCTGCTGAAAGAAGCTTGGCAGCTTGTTCCGGGGTTAAGCGATTGGGGTCGATCGGGTTCTTTGCTTCACTCATGCCAGACTCCCTTCTTGGATGTTTCGCACGGTGCCCAACACGTGCCCCAGTGTCGCGAGCTTCTTACATGTCCGACCCCTTGGGCACATGGTTCTTACGCCCCACACGGGGCCAACCGTGGCGTTTGTGGGGGCAGCCGAAAACATGCGAAAAGACTGCGAAAAACATGCTTTCTCGGCTGGATGTCTTTCGAAACGCAGGGCTTCATGTGTCACACGCGATCGCAATGGAGATCGCAAACGACACCCAAAACGAACCCCAGCGGAGAGACAACGATGAACGCAAACGAGATCGCTTTCGGAATCGAATTCGAGACCACCCTGCCAAACAGCGACACCACACCGATCGGACCCTACCACCACGGATACCAAGTACCTTGGCTCCCCACTGGATGGCGAGCAGAACGCGACGCGAGCATCAAACCAGAAACACCCAACCGCAAGGGATGCGAATTCGTAAGCCCCAAGCTCATGGGATATGAAGGCCTCAAACAAATCGAAGACGCGGTCGACAAGATCAACGAGCATGACGCGAAGGTCAACGCGAGTTGCGGATTGCACATTACGATCGAATGGAACGGCGACGCAGCCGCCTTGGCCCGGTTGATTTCCTTGGTCGGCAACCACGAAAAGGCGATCTTCGCTAGCACGGGCACACGCCGACGCGAACAAACGGTCTACACCAAGCGAATCAAACAATACGGTGACAAAGACGCCGCGAAGAATCGATGCGAAGCGGATCGCTACCACCTGCTGAACCTCACCCACCTGGCTGCGGGGAAGAACCGAATTGAATTCCGAGCCTTCGCCGGCACGCTCAACAAGACCAAGGTGATCGGATACCTGATGATGGTACTGGGGCTGGCCGAGCTCGCGATGAACACCAAGCGATGCGCGGACTGGGACTACAACAAGAAAGTCGGAACCAAGAGTTGCTGGGATCGACCGGGTGCAGGCCTTGGCGAAACGGAACTCAACCGACTTTTCTACCGACTTGGATGGACCAAAGGTTGGTACAAGGGTGATCTTCGCAACAAGACCTTCGGCGAGATCACGGGTGAGACCAACCGCGATTGGAAGGGAATCAAAAACAAGCTTCTCGACTTGGCACGCAAATACGACCAAGCGGCCTGATAACACAAACACCTCTTGCCAGCCGGGTCGCAACACCCGGCTTTCTTTCATTAGCCACACAGGTCGCGAGGTTTCGCGACGGTCGCCAACTTCCCACATGTTTGGCGAATGGTGGCCACATACGGAACGAACGCCACACAACGTAAGTGTGCGCGTCATTCGGCATACATAACTCAAGGGTACCGAAACCTTACCCAAATTGATGTTTCGAAGAACTTTCAAAATTACTGCTGAATCGTTGGCAGAAGCGCTTGATGACGTCCGAACCGCATGGCTCATGTGTGTTAACGAAAACGAATTCCCCACAACAACGACCACGGAGAACCAACGATGACCAGCGCAAACGAGCCCTTTGAATTCGACATTGGCGACGACCTCAAGATCACCAAAACCACACGACGCGCCGCGGGTGGCGGGACTTGGGTTTGCGGCACAATCGCCGGACACCGCTTCGACGCCTTGGTCTTCCCCGAACACGCTGAATGCGAAGAGTTCGAACTGGGCAAGAGCCGGATTTCGAAACTCTGGTTGCAACGACTCGAAGACAAAAGAGTGGTCTTCAACTGGGATCGCGGACTCGACCTCGACGCACAAACCGATTTGGACCGCGCGATTGTGGATTTCCTTGCCGCCGGCCTCGCCGACCTGACGTACGCCAACTAACCAAAAACCTATTGGAGAACAAACATGACGATTGACGAATTGATTGCACGCCTCGAAGAGTACCGCGATGAGCTGGGGGGCGAGTGTGAAGTGCGGGTAATGACCCAACAGAACTGGCCGTTCGAAAACCGGATCGCTGGTTTGACATCGGGGCAAGAGATCAACGGCCAAGAGGATGACGAAGACGACGATGACGTCGATACAGACCAGATCGTTTACATCGTAGAAGGGGGGCAGCTGGGATACGGCTCGAAGCGAGCTTGGGACGTCGCGTACTAAAGCCGAAACGCGATCGGCGCGAGTCGACGCGTCGCGGCGGGAGGTCCCCGCCGCCTGATGATGGCAGCCAACCATCGCGACAAGATTGGAGAAGCGAAAATGAAAAAGGCAGAGGTCAGAATTGGTGGCAGGTACTACGCGAACGTCACCAACAAGAGAGTTGAGATCCAGATCGATAGCGAGAGACCAAGCGGTGGTTGGAATGCCACCAACCTCGCGACCGGTAAGAAGATCCACATCAAGACCGCCCAACGATTGTGCGGCGAAGCCGGAAGACCCAAAGGTTCCGCGAAAATCACCACGGCCAGCAACTTGACGGTGGTCGAAAACGAACCTGCAGCGGTGATCACGATCGGTGGTTCTTCCGAGCCGGCCACTAAACCCAAGCGTGCAGCGAGGAAAACCGAGGGACAAGAACCTAAACGCTTGAGTGCTTTGTCGGCAGCCTACAAGGTTCTTTGCGAAGCGACCGAGCCCATGAACGTCCAACAGATGTTCGAAGCGATGACTGCGAAGGGTTACTGGACGAGCCCCGGTGGAAAGACGCCCCACGCGACGCTCTACAGCGCGATCCTTCGAGAGCTGGCCAAGGGGGAAGCATCGCGATTCGTAAAGACCGAGCGGGGACGATTCGTAGCCGCAACAGCAACCGCCGAGGTGGCCCAGTGAGTTCCGATCCGAACTACCGAGTCGCAGACGCGATGCGTAAGGTCGCGCTGCGACTCGATGAGGCCTGTGAATCGGGCGAGGTGACTTGCATCTACGCAAACCAACTTGCCGAGATCCTGCTCTCGATTGCCGAAGAGCTAGATCCACCTTTACCCAATCGCGACCAGACCACCACGACCACGGAACGCTAACATGCACATCGGACAGATCCAATTGGTTACCGACCTGACCGACGGTCAACGCGTTTATCCCGATCCGGACCATTCGTACCAAGTCCAATCGGAGGACGACCCATCGCTCGATACGACGATCGAGTATGTCGAACGCCGTGGAGATCGATTGATCGCAAGAGGTCGCAATGGCAAGGACTATTTGGTCTCTGGTTTGGGAAGGTACGAACTTAAGACGATTCGGAATTGGCTTCGGCGCTAGTCTCGGGCGATTCCGCGATAACGCCCCACGTTTGCAATGTGTGGGCGTTTTCTTGTTGGTTGGCGTGATTATCCCAGCCACGTAAGCGACGCGACCAGTGCCAAACTGTGGCGTTTGTGGGGCTCGAAAACATTCTTCGAGATTCCAGAACATTACTTCCCACATCGGCTTGATGTTGTTCCCAAAGCATGGGAACTGTGTCGTAACGCCAAACGAAAAACCCAACGCAAACATGGAGAAACGACGATGAACGACACCGCAACAAACCCAACGGTCGCAGCGATCCAGGAACAACTTAACCGCCTGGAGTGGATGATTCCGGACGCCAAGAAACGAGTTGCGAAGGCCGCCGAGCAAATGCTTTGGCGAGCCCAACGAGCCGTAGAAGACGCAACCGCGATGCTCAACGACCAACCTTGCAGCCTGAGCTGGACCGACTTCGCTGATGGTGACCTTCGCGAGGCCAAAGAAGCGAGGGCGGACCTCAACAAGCTCTACGAACAACAAAAGATGCTGCAGTACCTGCTCAAGAACCAGTAGTAACCACGAACCCTGACACCAACCACAAGGAACACGACGATGACCACCGCCGACAAAAAAGCAAACGAGAAAATTCTTCGCGACGCCTTCCGCACGATGGACGCACACAAAGCTCAAGAGATCCGCGAGGCCTACTACAAGGCCGTTGAGGGGCTTCGGACTTTGGCCGACATGCTTGAGATCGCCGACGCAGAGCAACCACAAACCGCCGGCCCGCTCCTTTCCGAACACCTCTTTGCCTGCGAAGCCCTCGATGCGATGAAGAACAGCCTCTTGGGCAAGATCCTCTAAACGAAAGGAACCACAAAGATGATCGATGCACCCAACGTTGGAGATCGGATCCGACTGATCCACATGCCGGAGGATCCCGATCCAATACCTGTCGGTTCGCTTGGTACCGTTCTCGCAGTGCATCACCATCCAGGATGGACTCAGGTCGAAGTCGAATGGGACAACGGCCGCTCGCTCATGCTGACCATACCAGACGATCTCATCGAGATCCTTGGGCCAAGAACTATTCAACCGTAAAGGAACCCGAACATGTCGACGCGAGCAACGATCGCCTACGAGAACCCTGATGGTAGTTTCCACGCAACGTACTTGCGCTTCGATGGCTATCCGGAACACGCAGGGGTTATCCTCGATCACCATTACAACTCCATCGAGAAAGCCAAGACGCTGGTGGCCGGCGGTGAACTTCGAAGTTTGAATCCGAGCGACGGAGCACCCGAGTACTTTCCTCGAGCGCGTGCCACGAGGCATCTGTGCGATCGAGGATCGCTGATGAAGTTCGCTCACAACTGCGATGCGAACTTTCTCTACGTCTTCAAAGGTGAACACTGGCAGTGCCATAAGCTCTAGGTTCCCGCTGCGACTGGAGTGTTTATCGGTATCGGCGAGGTTCCAGTGCGTTCAAGTACAGCGGGCTTGCCGGTGAATCGCTGGTATCGATCAACGATGACGTCCGCATACAGCGGATCCAGCTCCATGAGGAACGCGTGCCGGCCTGTCTGCTCGGCTGCGATCAAGGTCGAGCCGCTACCACCAAACAGATCCAGCACGTTCTCTCCTGGTCGCGATGAGTACTGAATCGCACGTACCGCAAGTTCAACCGGCTTCTCAGTCAGGTGCACCATCGATTGCGGATTGACCTTCTTGATCTGCCACAGATCGGTGGCATTGTTGGGCCCGAGGTACACGTGGGCCGCCCCTTCCAACCACCCGTAAAAGCACCACTCGTGCGCGCCCATGAAGTCTTTGCGGGTAAGTACAGGATGCATCTTGTCCCAGATGATCGCTTGGCTGAAATACAAACCATGCTTCTTGAGGAACGGCGGATAGTTACCGCAGTTGGCATATCCACCCCAGATATAGAACCCACGTCCTGGATCAAGCACGCGAGCGATGTTCCCAAACCAAGCGTCGAGCAATCGATCGAACTCCTCATCGGTCACGAAATCGTTGGCCAAGGGACGATCCTTCGCGCGGAGCTTTTTGTGCGTCGGAGGATGCTTGGGTTTGCCCGTCTCGTGATCGATCCCAAACGATGCCGCATTGCCTTGGCCACCCTTGAGCTTCTGCGAAGCGCTGTCATTCGAGAATGACGATAGGCCCGCAGCGATCGCGTTGTTCGATCGAGGTTCCACCTTCACGTTGTACGGAGGATCGGTGTTGACCAGCTGGATCGTTTTGCCACCGAGAAGTCGATCGAGGTCTTCCGACTTCGATGAGTCACCACAGAGCAGTCGGTGGTTACCCAAGATCCAAAGATCGCCAGGTTGGGTCACAGCAGCATCGGGAGGTGCCGGCACATCATCTGGATCGGTCAGTCCCTCCTCGACTTCGGTCGAAAGCAGCTTCAAGAGTTCGTCACCATCGAAACCCAATAAAGACAAGTCAAAACCACTTGCTTGCAACTCGCCAAGCTCGATCGGGAGCAGGTCGTAATTCCACTCGGCAAGTTCAGCGGTTTTGTTGTCAGCGATCCGATACGCTTTGATTTGGTCAGGGCTCAGGTCCTGGGCCACGTGAACCGGAACCGTTTCCATTCCCAGTTTTTGTGCCGCTTTGAAGCGAGTGTGGCCGCAAATGATGACTCCATCTTCATCGACCACAATCGGTTGACGGAAGCCAAACTCCTTAATGCTGCCCGCCACTGTATCCACCGCATCATCGTTGATACGAGGGTTGTTGGGGTAAGGCTTGATGTCGGTAATAGGTCGCATTTCAATATTCATGTTCGATCCTTCAGTAATCGTTCGTGGCACTTTTCCAAAACATAAGAGCGGGTTGGTGTGAGTTGTCGAATGAGCCGTGTCGACTATGGGGTAGTTTCAGCTGCTGTCGGCTGGTGCGATTCCTCTTTCTCGATTGGTCGTTGCAAGTTGCGAATGCATGGACCACCAAAGAGCACCATCAGCAAGACGCAGAACCAAGCAAGGTTCCAGAAGAACCGCTCCAGTCCCTTGGCTGCTGGCACGACCATCGTGTTCCATCGATCACGTTGCTGTTCTGATTGCGTTGACATAACCTGTCTCCTTTGTTTGTTCTGACCAGAAAATAAAACTGTCTCACACTTGGCGATTGTTCCCGCACGCGTCTCCTGTTGCAGATCACGGGGAAGTACCTATTGGGTCTGCCACAATGGCAGACGTACCACGAGCCACCGTGTGGCCCCGTGTGGCGTTCAACGCCGGCACTTGGCCAACGAGCCCACTCACACACACCGACGCAAGCGTGGGCCACACTGTGCGATGTCGTGGGTAAGCAAAGGGACTTCGGAGCCTTCTTACTTCTTTCCCCACCCCTCTCATACGCGTGCGTCTATACACACGCGCGCTGGCATATACGTGGGTGTGGGTGAAGGAAGAAAGAAGGTGTGTGAAACCATATATCTGCGTGACTGGGTGAAAGAAGAAAGAAGCCGCAGACCCAGCAATTCGCTTGGTTTGTGTGCATGTTCTTTCACTTCTTTCACGGGTGTTTGGGGTAGTTTTGGTTGGTACTTGTTTCACGGGTCTTTCTCCGAATCGAGGCTTTCTTCACTGGTCTGACTGGTCGCTTGCGGTGGACTTCTTTCACTTTTCACTCGTCGTTTCACCCACTGGTTTCACCCAGCAATCGGTAGTGCCGCTGGGGTCGGCCGGCAGTGGCTTGTATCACTGTCAGCAGGTCCCCTTGTTGCTCGAGCGTCGTCACCAACTCCTGGAAGGTCTTGGCATCGATCTTCATGCGTTTGAGGAGGACGCTATGGGCGAGTTGCTGAGTCGGTTCCTCGCGCAGCTTCCGAACGAGCTTGAGGCACTCGGCATGGAACGGGTTCTCCGCGACGTGGTTGTGTGCCATGAAGAGCATGCGTCGAGTCTGGTGGAGCATGAAGTCCGTGGCCCAGCGCACCGCCGCTGCGTTAATCACGGGCGATTGGTGGTTGGCGCTCACGGCGTAGAGCAGTGCCAGCTTGCGAACTTGCTCAGGAACTCGGCCCCAGACAGTTGTGCCAACCGGATCACCACGTGATTCCGAATTGGCATATTCGGTCTCTGAGGTTCGTCGAGCTTCAGCCAGCAAGCCGCGAGCTTCGTCGTCGGCCGCGACGATGATGGGTTGCGGGTGGAACGCCTCTAGATTCCCCGAGCCGGGATTGAACTCCGACCACCACCTGGCTGTTTCGATGATGGAAGCCGGCGGGTTGATGATGCCCGGCTCCTGTCCAATCGCTCTGGGCCCGCTTTCGACGATCAGCATGCGTGCGAAGAATCCGTTGGTGAGCATCCGCTCGGAGAGGGAATCGTAATAGTGCGTGGGGATCGCAGTGCCGTAGACCACGAGGCAGGGTTGGTCAATCACTCCGGGGGCTTCCTTGCCGGCCTTGCGACGCATGGGATAAATGCTGTTGGCAGCTGAGTACATCGTGAGCAGCGTGCCCATGATGTTCTCGTGTCTCGCATCGCGGGCCTTGTTGATGGACTGCAGCAGGCCATCGATTTCATCCGTTTGGAACAGCATCGACGGTGTCAGGAACAACGAATCTTGAATGCCTTCACCTGAGGCGAACTTTTCCCCCAGCGCTGTGACCATTCCCACCCGATGCATGATGTGGGTGTTGATCTTGCGGGGCCAATCTTTGCCGACTGAGGAATAGGCGAGCGCCAGCAGATAGATGTTGGTGCGATTGTCGGCTGGGTCCCTTACCTTGCGGCCGGCAAGTACGGCTTGCAGCGAGAGGGCTCCACAAAAAGCCAAGGCGGGATTCGGATATGGTGCCGTTTCGAGACAATGGTCCATGACCTCGGAGACGAATCCGGGAATCCGCAAAAGTTCCGCCGGCAGTGGACCAGGATCAGGGTGGGCGCTCGATTGCGAACTCGGGATCAAGACTGGACCTGGTATAAGCCGAGATAAATCGACGCTCGAGTTGTCTACGGTTTGCCCGTAGCCCTGCAGTCTTAATGCCGTCGCTGCTGCTGCGAAATCACCGCCATGCTCCAGCAGAGCGTAGACCGAAAACGGACCATAGGCTCGTTCCGGTTCGAATGGCACTGCGTTCGACGAAAACACGAACAGTTGGTTGTTGCGGAGCGAGGCGCTCCAGCCATGTTCTTTACCGGGGCGTCGCCAATACTCGTTCTCACCACTACGCACTCGCTGCCATCCATGTCGTTCGAGCAGTTGCCGAACATCTCCTCGTTCGTTGAAGTCGTCACCGGGTCGACCTTCACCGGTCAGAGATGTTGGCACACGGGCTGGAGGTGGCACGGTTTCGGTTAATGCACATGCAGCCTCGATCAATACGGATCTTTCGGAAGTAGTTAGAACCGGTAGTGAAACGAAAGAACCTTGTTCCAACTGATAACCCGGCGTTGGGTCGCAGAGAAATAGTCCTCCTTCGCCTCGGGTCTCAATCAAAGTCACCGTGATCTCAAACCGACCATTGCTGCGACGAGGAACGTAGCGTTTGCCGGCGATGACGACCGGTTCCTCTGATTCGACCGCGATGGTTCGCTGCGCCAATTTCTGATTACCAGGAATGGACTCTTGGCATCGATAGACGACATGCCGGCCACCGGACTGAGACCGCTCAATCACTAGTCGCGTTACTAGGGCAGGTAGCTGCGAGGTGACCATCGCTTGCCATCGATCGAATAGCTCCGATTCGCCATCGAAGTCGATCAGTTCTAAGTGACCAGACACTGCACCGGTGAGGATGCATGTAGCGGTAGAGTCGGAGAACCAAGTACATACCTGTCGCTCCGTTGGAAGACGCTTTTGGTATTGCTTCCACGCTCCAATCGCAGGTCGTTTCTCAGATGGGATTGCAGGAAGAATACAAAGACCGGCATTGAGATAGTTGATCGCGGTTCCGTTCAATCGCAGCGCTCCTTCTGGACTCGGTTCTGATTCAATCCTGGAAAGGTCAACCATCTGGCTAGATCAGCTCGAGTTCCTCGACTTCGAAATTGCGTTCCTGGTCGGACGTGACGAGGTAGTGCTTGAAGTCGATCTTGGTAACGAAGCGGCTCGGAGCCGGTAGCTGGTTTCGAAGCGACGTGCAGGCTTCGTTGAACTCCTTTGTGGCAGCCTCGAAGCGATCCATCGCTCGCAGGTAACGTCCGACTGCCAGAGAAGTGTTCACTCGGTTTTCAATGTCGATCTCATTGCTTGACATGGCTTTCAGCTCAACTTTCTAAATGAATGACTTATCGATGGCTTACTAAAACGGAATCTCATCGGGATCGAACTCGGGGTGTTCGCTGGCATGAATCCCTTCTGGCATGGGGCCGAGCTCGTAGTCGATGATCCGTTCATAAGGATCACCGGCGACGCTGCGAACCTTGATGGCAAGCGTTGGCGCGAGACCACCGCCCTCGATGATTTCGATGGCCCGCTCGACGTTATCCGGCACCGGGTCGGGAGAACGTTTTCGCCACCATGCGATTGCCTTCTGGCGTGCGTATCCTTCGTGTTCGAAACAGATCCATTCCGACTTGTATTCGTGCCAACCCACTCGATAGTCGACGCGCAGAGTGCGGGGAGCGTCTTCGCTGGCTCCGCGCTTGGTGTGGATGCCGTAGTAAACGTCCTCAACACGGAATTTGGTCGTGGTGACTTGGCCTGAGAGAATGCCTGCTTCACTTGCCTTGGGGTCGTGCTGCTGACGCTCGGGTGGAGGGAACACGTAACCGCATTGCGGGCATGTGGCGAAGCCGGCTGCGATGAGAGCCTGACATTGAGGGCATTCCTTCGCTGGAGCTTTGCCATCGCCACGGTCCGAAGTGGTCACCTTGATCTCATCAACGGGCCCATGCCGCAGCACGTTGCCACCGAAGTCGAGGATCAGGCAGTTCTCTTTACTCGGATTTAGGCGGAAACCACGACCGACCATCTGGTAGTAGAGCCCGGGTGACATCGTTGGCCGAACGAGCGCAACGCAGTCGATGTGGGGCGCATCGAAACCAGTCGTAAGTACATTGACGTTGCATAGATACTTCAGCTGGCCGGCTTTAAACCGAGCCAACGTAGCGTCCCGTTCTGGTATCGGTGTTTCACCACTGACGAACCCACACTCGACACCATGCTCCTCTCGCAGGACCGCCACGATGTGTTGACCATGCTGCACACCCGAAGAGAAGATCAAGCATGCTTTGCGTTCGGCGGTGTACTCGACAATCTCGGACACTGCTGAATTGACCAATGACTCCTGGTCCATCAACGACTCTACTTCATCCGAAATGAACTCGCCCGCTCGAACATGGAGCGATGACATGTCGGCTTTCGCGCGACCAGCCTTGCTGATCAGCGGGCAAAGAAAGCCATCTCGGATTAGCTCGCGAACGCCAACCTCGTAACAGATGTGATTGAGGAATCCCTCTGGCGTGCAGATTGGCCCAGTCTTGAGCCGGTAGGGTGTAGCGGTGAATCCGACGATTCGCAGCTCGGGATTGATCAACTTCGCATCGGCCAGGAACTGCCGATACATCCCATCGCCCTCGAGCGGAATCAGATGGGCCTCATCCACCATGATCAGATTGAACGCATCGAGTTCGCAGGCCTTTTTGTAGACCGACTGAATGCTGGCTACGATCACGGGATTCTGCGTATCGCGCCGCTTGAGGCCCGCCGAATAGATCCCGAAACCAATCTCGGGGCAAACAACCTTCAGTTTGTCGGCCGTTTGCTCGAGCAACTCTTTCACGTGAGCCAAGATAAGTACTCGGCCACCCCACAGCCCCACGGCATCTTTGCAGATGCTGGCCATGATCGGGGTCTTTCCGCCGGCCGTTGGCACGACCGCGCACGGATTGTCATCACGCGTACGAAGGTGGTCGTAAACCGCTGTTTTCACATCTTCCTGGTAAGGTCGAAGTGTGATCATCTACTCAGAAACCTTTCGGATTTGAACAATGGTCTTGCCGCCTTCGACAGGCTGTCCTCTTTCGATCGAAAGACGAACAATCTGGTTGTCATCGCTGTACGCACCGCCATGCTGCAGCGCATCGAGCAATGCCTTCTGAACGTTGTCGATGTCGCGACGCCGGCGATCGGGTGGATGCACCACGACATCAACGATCAATGGACCGCTTAAGGGTTGAGTCCCTCGCGAGGCGAGGAGCGAGCAAACCGCAGCGCGAAATGCTCGCCCCCCGCGCGAAATGAGCGTCCGTGCTCCAACACGCCGCCAGTAGTGGTTCACACTTGGCGGATACGGAAGATGCAACTCGACCATCACGATCGTTTCCACGGTGGAGAGCTGTTGTTAGAAGGTGGTGCACTAGCAGGTTGGCCAACTTGATTTGGCGTCTCCCGCTTCGCGAACCCCTTGATCTCGTTGACGATGTCACCGGTGTCGTTCCGCTTCTTGCAGCGGACATGAATCACCAGTGGCAAGTTGTGCAACTCCGCCGAATCCCTGGGAGAGAGCACGCCGACAGCCCGGCAGATGGCGGACAAGTCCGCACGTGCGATTTGAACGGCAACCGCATTCGGGTTATCAAGGTTCAGTCGCGTCCAAATCAATCGGTTCTGATATTCACCCTCGATGATTTGAAACGTGAACTGAAGAAGACTTCCGGTTCCAGCTTTGTTGGGTTTCATCTCGCTGTCGGTGATGACTGCCAGATATTTGCCCGCAGGAATCGGATCGAAGTCTCCGGTTGGTTCGACTTGATTGGCATCAAAGCCCGAAAGATCAGCCATTACTATGGGTTCCTTGTGACTGGGAAATTGCTTGGACAAAAGCCGCCCAGGAAAGCGGCAACTCTTCGACGATTCCGTACCGGTTCTTGGCGACGCACGATGGGCCACCTACACACCGTAGAATTCGCTCTCCGCCACCTTTGCCGATGGCATGAGCGATCGTTCGTTTGCGATTGAAGCCGGCATCTTCCGATTGCGTTCGCATCTTCCTTGTCGCGAACAGAACGGCATCACACCACTCGCTCATAAGTGCGGCCGCGTGTTTGTGCAGCCGTGGGCTGTAGCGGTCGTATGGTGACGACTCCGGGTCTTCGAATCGCTCAACCTTGCTGTGCGCGATGAGCAGCACCACCATGCCCCGCTGGTTCCGCAGCGCGTTGAGGTGTTCGATGATCTCTCGCCAGTATGTCAGCGCGAGGGTGTAACCCTTCGAGTAACCACCGGCAACCTGTTCGATCGAGGTTGCGTTGTGCTCAGCGCACAACCGGTCGAACACTAAGCGTTCGAGCCAATCCAGCGAATCGATAACCACAGTCTCGTAGTCATGCGACTCGCGCTGCAGATCCGTCAAAGCGGAGATCACCTCTTCGTACTTGGTCGCCAACGGAAACTTGTCGACATCAATCTCATCCAAACCATCCTCACACTGAATGAAGACGGGTTTGGGGGACTGCGAAGCGAACGTCGACTTGCCGACGCCTTCGATGCCGTAACAGAGGATTCGTGGTGGCTTCGCAGCGCGACCACGCTGTAGTTTTGCGAGCATGCTCACGCGGCCACCTCATGATGCAGAGATTCATGGGATGGGAGGTTGGTGATTCGAAATGCTGTTTCACCAAACTCACGCAACAGAAGGCCGGCAAAGATTCGCGCAACGGCGACACCAACTTCGGTCTCGCCATCGACATCGATGTGGTTGTCAAAGGGCTGAATTTCGTAGCGAAACTCCATCGCAACCCTTGGTTTGCCGAAGAGCCCTTCGGCAGCGAAGATGGCCAAGTGCAGAGTTAGCTCTGCCTCTTCGATTGGCACATCCTCGTCGAATGAAAACCGGAAAACACCAGCGAACATAGATAACTCCGTAAACAGTTTTTCATTTGCTTCCCGTTGGTTACCTATGCCGCTGGTGTCTCGGGCTGCGCGCCTCGTTACTCAGCCGAGTAGCCTGAACGGGTAAACTGCTCCCGAATCAAGCTCATGGCCGCTTGGTACTTGCGGCGAGAGAGTAGGCTGTCTCGGCGACTGCTCGTCTGACTTCCGTCCATCAGCTGCTCGCAGATGCTTCGAAGCTCCGGCGGAAGTTGCTCAAGAACGGACGCAATGTCCATTCGCAATTGCATCGCTTCTGCGTCCGAGAGAGGACGTGATTGATGGCGTCGATGCGCATCCTGGTCAGAGATCGTGGACCAGAGCGGAGCGGGGGATCCGTCCGCCTTCTCGACCATCTTCTCGAGCGACTCGATCTGAACGCCCTTGCCACCACTTCGTTTGATCCGACCTCGTTCACGAATCAACATCGCTACGGCCGAGTTGACAACCCGTGCAAAGAAAGTGTTATTCGAACTTCGGGTAGGATCAAAACGGTCAAGCTGGACGAGTATTCGGAGCGTAAGTTCCTGCTCCAGGTCCTCCGCTTCGCAGACAGTGAACTCAGGCCGACGAACCAGTTGGCGGGCCTTCACTCGAATAAGAGTTCGAGCGTAATCAGAAAGAACATCTTGTGGTTGTGCCGACATGGCAACCTCCTGAGAGCGGAGGCTGCAGCCCGGCAATTCCATCAGTGCTACAAAAATCTGTGCTGCGAAAATCGCAGAAACGTCACAGGTAACTTTCTGACCGCCGGGTTATGGGCCTCGAAGCCCTCGGAGGTCAGCTGCCGTGTCGCACTTAACCCGTTTGCGCGTCAGCGTGCGACAGTCGAGATGTTTGAATCTCCTTTCATTTCGTGGGTTTTTCTGTTGCCAATTTTTTTCCTTGCCTGTCGCGGTGGTGCGACGTGACACCACGAACAATCGAATTGGAGTCCTCCTCGTTGGCCAGCGAAGAGATGCCCCCTTGGCGTAGCACGGCTCGCCGCACACGATCTTTTTTGACCTCGGTGTTTGTTTTTTTGGAGAGGAATTCTGCTGCTTTGCGAAGTGATCCTTCCTGCAAATACGCCCTGACGTAAATGTCGTCCGTTAGTTCCGACTTGTTCTCTGCCTTGATCTGCTGACGAATGGTCAGTTTCAAGTCCTCTTCCGTGATGGCGAGCGGTTGCGATTCGACAGCCTTTTTGGATGCGCAAACGATGGAAGCAGCGATTTCTTCCACATCGATTTCGAATCGATCCGTGAACCATGCGATGTTTCGAAGGACCAGCTGAGGTGGAAGTGTCCTCCAGAATTCGTCGGGCATCGCGTAAGTGGAGCTGATTAAGATCGGCTTTCGCTGCCTTACGATTTGAGCACGTGGCAACTCGGCATCTGGCCAGCGGAGCCCGCGAACGAAAAGCACGTCGCGAGACTCTTTGTTCCAAGTAAGTCGTCCCAAACGCCATAGCCTCGCGGGAACGATCTCTTGCGGCTTGCCTGTCAGGTTGAGCGAAGAAGCCAGCAAACGAACAAGTGCCTGTAGGTCTGGCCGCCATTGCCGTCGGTGCTGCTGGGTTACTTCGATCCGCAATACTTCAGGGCAACGAATGAAAAATTGAGTGGAATCCCCTGGTCCGTCCCTGGCGATAAGTTCCTCCCAGTGGTCACCGCACTCGGGGCACCGAATCGAAGAAGCATCCTCGGCTTCCACAAGTATGCCTAGCGTGGTCAGTGTATCGAGCACGCCCGCCGGCCAACGACAGACCTCGTCATTGCCAATCGTCGACTGTTGGGACTCGACGATCGGCAGATAGAATTCCAGTGGATCAACCATTGATGATCCCCCAGCGTACGAAGCAAGCACGGCCAATCATTTCCTGTTCCTCCGGTTTGGATTTGAGGTCGCAGGTATTTGGGCAACTCACATTGACCGTCATGGTTTTTCCTTTGCGGTCACCATTACCCATGAATTGGAATTGGATGCCAGCTTGAGTCACGCTGATCTGGTCGAAGCCAAGTTGCATGGAAGCGAGTTGCGTCGCAAGAAATGATCGAATGCTTGGAAGATCGGTGGCTTCACGAAACTTGAATTCGATCTGTTCGATGTTGGGTACATTCACTCGTGGGACAATCCGTACTCGTCGTAGTTTCACATCCTGGATTCGTTCGTTGGTCTCGGTAACAAAAAAGAAACTTGGATCGAGGAACTGATCAAGTTGATACACGGGCTTCATAGGATCTTCGTCATCAACTTCGATTCCAAGCATCGATTTACAAAACGCACGACGAAGTTCCTTCTGGACCTTTTTGCCACCTTTCGCAATCAGCTCAACGGTGCCAAGACTCGGTTCGAACACGAAGGCGTTGCTGAACGCGTAGGCATCTTCTCGTGGTGTTAGTTGTTCTTGCTCGTCAAAGCAAAGTCGCTTGTCGGGCCAATCGGGAAGGTATGCGAAGAAGTACTGCGAACCGTCATGGCGATCATACTGATGAACCTTGCATACTTCCCCCCGCATCTCTCGACTCCAGTAGTAGGAGCGGATTTGGTGCTCAAGAGAGCTGATCTTTTCGGGCGTAATCGCGATAGGTTCCTTTGGGAGACTATTCCAGATGTTGGCTTGTTGCCCGTTCCGGAGAGCTTCGGCGCGGGCAAAGATTGCTGCCGCATCGAATGCATCACTGGCATTCTGAAAAGCCCACAGCGCTTTGTCGGCCGTTCCAAGTTGTGCCGTAAATACGGGCAGCTTGTCCGGATGCCGCCACTCGAGTTCTTCGATCAGTACTTTCAGCCCCGTCGGCTCGGCCAGATGCTGGACGTCCTGAAGGATCACTTGGTAGTGGCGTTTCTTGGCATCGTCCATGGCTTCCCATGCGGCGATAAGTGGCGCGATGTTGTTTCTCGGCATCGCATCCCAATCGATCGTTTGCATCGGGGGTTCATTTCCCAGAAGCTGCCGAAGTAGGCCTCGGTCGTGAATCGTTAGTTGTTTCTTCAAATCGAATGTTGCCATCTTCTTTTGCTCCTTTTGATAGCATTGCCTGGTTAGTAAGCAGTAAGCACTTTGGGTAAAAAAATATCAGAACAGCAATCGTGGTCGGTTTTCCACGAACAGCTTGAGTTCTTCCAGTCGGATTCGCATCGCTTCTTTCGAGACACTGAAACGCTCGGCAAAAGGGGCTGCGTACTGTTCTTTGATTGCGGCATCACGCTCTTCTGCTGTCGTGGCCAATCGACCACGAAGCGAAAGAACTTTGTCTGCGTTTGCTGGACGCAACGCTGCCATTTCCGCTGGTTGGTCATCTCCGTCGTGGAGTTCTGCCCACGCTTGGAAGACGAGCGGTTTAGGCATGAGCAAGTTGGCAGCAAACGCGTCGGCCTGCCATTCCACAGGTTTCTTCCGTTCGCTGGACCGGCAGACAACGTCGGGCACGCGAATACCATCGTCGAACAGCATTGGCTGATTCGGACTCTCTCTATAGAGATGCCGATGAAGACACCAATGTCCTAGTTCGTGGGCTAACGTGAAGTGGTAACGCCCAAGCATCAACGGGTTCTCGTCCGGATTGAGGCCTTGATCGATACCGATGATGCCTTCTTCAAACCAGATCGCCCCGTGCACGTCAGCAAATGGAAACAAGGACTTCATGTCCTTGAATTCCAGAGTCAATTGCAGCTGGAATTCGGTGATCTTTTCCAGCGGAATCGGTGCCGTGACCTTGCGTTCGAACTTGAGTTCGTACTCATCGAGCAGAAAACGAGCCTCACGCTCGATTTGCTTTTCGTGAAGGTAAGGGACCTGACGATCAACGAGGGAGAATCGCTCGTTCATGACTTTCCCCCTTTCATCTTCTTGGCCTGTTCAGCGAGCTTTCGCAGTTGTTCAGCCGTTAGACCATTCGCTTCGCGCAGCAGAGCCGGCATCCCGATGGGTTCCTTCTGAATGATCCCTTCGAGGTCGTCGGGCACTCGACCGGCGAGAGCAATCCATTCGTCGGCGTTCTCTCCCAGGATTTGGGCCATTTTGGCAGCTCGTTCGGCGGTCGGCGGATCGATATTTTCCTGCTCCAACTGCGAAATATAGGTGGAGCTCACTCCAACCAACTGGGCAAATTCGCGCAGGCCAAAGCCACACGCGAGTCGCCGCTCACGTAGGGCTTTCCCGAAGGATTTTGCTGTAGGAGCCATGGTTTTCGCCGGGTACCAGGGTAGTTGGGGCTTGCTAGCGTTTAATGCTTAGTAAGCATGACGAGACATAACCCGGCGGTCAAGAGGCACGACGAAAAATCCCGTAGGCTCCACGCTGGGGCAGCGTTTTCAAGGGATTTTCCGAATGTGATCGTTTCACAAAAGACAGTGGTCGCTCTGAAGGGCCGAATGGAGTGCTGGTTGCGGCCTACGATTGTCGCCACTCATCAGCTCGAACAGCAGCGGAGAAAATGGGATTGTTGGGCTGCCCAATCGGTGTGCGCGCAGACTGCCCTGAGTTTCTTTTCGTGTATAGCCTGCTTGCCGGAAGAATGAGGTGGCAGAAGCAAGAGGTGTTCTTGAATCGAAGGGCTAAGCAGATTGAGATTGAGAATCTGCGTCATCCGTGGTTGGGTCACGCGACACAGCCTTGCGAGTTCCGTGATGCCCGCCACTTCGCCGCGATCCAGCATTCCTTGATACTTAATCGCCAGGGCCATCAGTCGTGAGATTCTGGGAACGCTGCTCGTTGGCTTCACCGGCTCTTCTTCGGGCCGAGGCTCCACTCTTGTGCGACCACGATGGGTTTTGGTGAGCGATAGTTTTTGGTGGACCGTAATCATGCTGCATCATCCTTTCGTTTGACTTTGATGGAGCGAATCGCCTCGGGATAAAACGTGACCGAAATCGATGTGTCTTTGGCGTTGAATTCAATCCGTGACACCATCAACCGAATCAGCCGGCTCTTTTCTCGGCTGTTGAGCGCTTCCCAGATCGATTCGAAGTTCAGCACTGTTTCCGCGATCTCAGCCTTTTCTGTCACACTGCGTTCCAACTCCGTAACGGCCGCAACGACGCGCGAAAGATCCGACTCGCATTTCGTGATACGGACGTGGAGATCTGCGATTCGTGCGCTGGTCGCCCCAGTGGGATCATTTAGCACTGCCAACTTTCCAATCTCGGCATGGTCTCGTGACAGTTGCCGCTCCAACTGCCGGCGGTTCGTTTGCAACTCCTCCAACCGTTTGGTCTGCCCTTCCTTCATTTGAGCAGCGACCTGGTTTTGAATCTCGAAATCGGCTCCGATAGCACGAATCTGCTCGATGACGGCTTTCTCGATCTCACCAGCTGGAAGATGGGGGGACGGGCATTTGCCACGTCCATTCTTGATGACATTCGTGCAAGTGTAGTAGCGATAGAGCTTCTCGTCCTTTTGAGTGAAGGTATGGACCATTGCCCGATCGCAAGCAGAGCAATGCAGCAAGCCCTTGAGCAATGCACCATGCTTGTTGATTAAGTGGTTGCCCTGGCCACGGCCATTTTGCTTGAGTTGCTTCTGAACCGCTTCGAATACCTCTGGGGCAATCAGGTTCTCGTGTTCCCCTTTGTGGAGTAGGTCCTTGTGGCGAATCAGGCCCGCGTACAAGGGATTGGTCAGCAGAGAATAGATCGAGCATTTGTCGAATGCTTTGCCGCCACGCGTGAGTCCCTTCTTCGTCTTCCAGACTTTGTTTTGCCAGACCCGTTTGTTGACCTCGTTCACGACGGGAAGGAGCGAACCAAGCTCTTGGTATAGCGAAAAGATACGCCGAACCATAACAGCTTCCTCTGCGTTGATAACCAGCTTGGGACTCGTGTTGGAGCGATCGACATCGTAACCCAAAATAGGAACTCCGCCGGCCCATTTGCCTTTCCTTCGCTGGGCAGCGATCTTGTCCCGGATACGTTCGCCAATAATCTCTCGCTCGAACTGGGCGAAGGACAGCAAGATGTTTAGCGTGAGCCGGCCCATGGAGTGAGTTGTGTTGAACTGCTGGGTGACCGAGACGAAGGAGACTCCGTGTTTATCAAAGGTCTCCATGATTCGCGAGAAATCCAACAAGGATCGACTTAGCCGGTCAACTTTGTATACGACCACGCAGTCGATGCGTCCGGTCTTGATGTCCTCGAGTAGACGGTTCAGGGCAGGGCGTTCCAAACTTCCACCCGAGAATCCACCATCGTCGTAGCGATCCGGCAAGCATTCCCAGCCTTCGTGCTGTTGGCTGGCGATAAACGCCTCGGCCGATTCACGTTGGGCATGCAGAGAATTGAACTCCAGTTCGAGTCCCTCTTCGCATGACTTCCGTGTGTAGATGGCACAACGGTTCTTTGGCCCCGTGCTCTTTGGTTGTGTGCTCATTGGGTACTCCTCAATCGAAAGAACTGAAATCCGTTGACGTGCGAGCCCGTGATCGTGTTGGCGACCGCGGTGAGTGAATTGAAGAGCTGCCCCTCGTATTCAAATCCATCTTCCAGGACGAGTACTCGGATCGGCCGGCCTTTGTATTCGCGATGAAGCATCGTACCGTTGGGTGGCAAGCGAAGGTCACGGACTGGTTTCGTTTCGACGGCCGCTAAGACTACTCGCGACCGTTTGTGTTCGCGCGGAGGTGTGACGCGGACCTCGGAGTCGAGTGCCAGCTCAGCCGCACGCTTTAGTGCCCGTTCCGAGAGGCCGCCTTCAGCGTTGGCTTGCAGTCGCCAAGCAATTCGACGAACTAGGTAACGCTTGTTTCTACTCCGACACTTCTCGCCAACGAGCGATTCGAATTTCTCGACCAGTTTGGAAACAGTCATCGTGTCCAGCTTGGCGATCTCGGCTGCTGTTACCGAGTCCATAAGCACCTCCCTTGGTTTGTGTTATCTCTGCGTATTCACTCGTGCCAATCGACGCTGATCATGTTTCGTCGGCGTCGTTTGGTTCCCCGCGTTCGGGTTGAGACACAGAGAGCCTCAAGTCCGAGGAAACCTCAAGGCTGGAGTCGCCAGAGTTGGCAGAGATTCGGGCTCTTTGATCGAGCACGCGTTGAAGGCCAATAGCCAAAACAGCAGCGATCCGCTCACGACGCTGGCTGATCGAAAGATCCGAGAAAGAGAGATTCGACATGACATATCCCACCGGGTTGGAAAAGTACGAGCTGACAACGATTCAGCTCACCCGGGTTATGTATGCCGTGAATAGACGACTTTGCTTTCAGTAGTGGTATTTTGATTTCAAATGACGGGCTTCTGCGTTCGCTTGACGGCTATCGCCGATCAAGAATCTTGAATCGCACAAAGCGTTTTCACACATTGTCCCCAAAAGAGATAGGTCTCGAATGAGGTTACAAAATGGTTCGTAGTTCGAGTTCTCGATCCAAGCTAGAATGGGACTAATACAGCACTTTCCAAGTGCGCAAGTAACCCAAAACGGAATCCACCAAAAGCGGCCGCGAAATGCATGCAGTATTATTAAAACCATTATCACTGTTGGCTTTTTTTGCGATTACCTCAGGAACCTTTGGAGTGATCGTCGCGCAGGAAAGCGTCTTTCGTCTCCCAAAAGACCAATGTGTCCTAAATGTAAAACGCGACTTCGGAGCCAAGGGTGACGGCAAAACTGACGACACAGAAGCATTGCAAAAAGGACTGGATGCGAGCGCTGGACAAGGTGAAATGCGACAGGGTAGGTCGAATGTGCTGTGGATTCCGAACGGCACCTATCGCGTCACACGTTCGCTGGTCTTCAAGCAGGCACTTGGGCCGTGGCTTTACGGTGAGTCTCGGGACGGAGTTGTCATCAAGCTAGATGACAATGCTAAAGACGTGACTGCTGTGCTTCGTACTCATCCCAATGAAAAAGGCCCAACGTCCGCAGATTGGTTTATGAGGAACCTTCGCCACTTCACGATCGACGTTGGAAACAACCCAGACACAGATGGGATACGCTACCACGCAACGAACAGCGGCACGCTGGCGGATGTTCGTGTGGTCGGCAAAGGAAAGATCGGCATCAACTCGAGCTTTCTCGACCAGAGCGGGCCCAATCTTATTCGTGACGTGGAGATCGACGGTTTCGAAACTGGAATCTTGAGCCAGTGGATTTGGAGTCAAACTTTATCCAATATCACGATCCGCAATTGCCGAAAAGTTGGCGTGTCGGTCAGCGCGAACGTGGTCGCTATCGAAGACCTTAACGTCATCGATACGCCGCTCGCGCTCGAGAATACCTTTCCAAATGATTGGGTTCACTGGGGCGGTGTCGTCGCGTTATCCGGCGGACGATTCAAGCTTACGCAAGCTCAGAAGGACAAGACGGGGCCCGCCATCTTGAATACCAGCATCTTGTATGCACGAGATGTTCAGGCCGATGGATACTCAGCACTGATTCGCAGCGATACGCCGTTCACGGGCATCGATCCCAAGACACCTCTGCGAAGCGACTCGTTCCGGTCCCACGAAGTCAAGAAGCTCTTTGGCGAAGCAACTGATACTTCCCTTGAGTTGCCCATTAAACCGACGCCGACGATACCTTGGGAGAACGATCCAGATCTATGGTATTGCTTGGACGACGCAGGCGCTATTCCAGGAGACGGAATCGACGATACCGACGCCATCGAGGCTGGTTTGAAGCAAGCCGCTGCTGCCGGTAGGACACACGTTTATTTTCGCGGCGTTGGCGGTCCAGATCCGAACGGATTCACAATGAACCGCCGAGTCGCCATTCCGTCACCCATTCGCCGAGTCATGGGATTAGGCTGGGGACGCGTGTTGAGCGAGGTACCGGAGGCTGGTTTCGTGGTGGACGATCACTCTGCGGATGCAGTTCACTTTCAGAACATTGACGCCTTTGGTGGCCCTCCAATTCAGATCTGCAACCGCTCCGAGCGAAAGACGATGGTCGTTGAGAGTTGTGGTGTGACCGTCGTGGGCGAAGGACTCGGCGACATTTTTATCACAGACTGCCCAGCAAACGTTGACTTACGAAAGCCCAAGCAGAACTGTTGGGCACGGCAACTTAATCCGGAAGGCACTTCGGATGTTGGGCTAGTGCAGAACAACGGAGCAACCTTGTGGTGCTTGGGCGTTAAACACGAAGGACGCGGCGTTCGCTTTGCAACTAGAAACGGTGGCAAAACAGAAATCCTTGGGCTTTTCAATTACGGCGGGAGTCCAGAAGAAATGGATATGCGTCCATCCTTTATCGTGGATGAAGCGGCATTCTCCGTCGCTGGTTTGCGTGAAATCGCATTCGACTCACACACGGCTTACAACAAAGTGCGCGAAACGTACCAGGGTGAAACCAAAACCCTGGACAAGCAGGCCGAAGGTGGATGGATTGGCTGGACCTTATATCGAAGCAGACGATAGTACGAAATCCAGTCGTGCTATTCTCTGCCGATGATCGATTTAGCTAACATGAAAATGGCCGTTGCCTCGCCTGTGGCGTCCGGACACGGGCTTATGCGTTTGTTCGATGAATCCACGTCATAGAAATGCGCGATACCTCCCGACGGGAGTTGCGCTGCAGACAGTTGGCGATGCATCAGCTTGAGCTCATCAGGAAATTCGCTATTTAGTCCCAAAAGCTCGCAGGCGTACAACAAAACAGCCAATTTGAAGGCATACTGCCTGCATGTAGACGATTCGCCGCTTAGGAACTTCGAGTACTCGGATTCGATAACGTAATCGACTAGCAGGCCGTGATCCTGGTCCCAGCGAATGTGTTGTTCGGACGAGTTATCATCCGTGGCCGCACTCCGCTTGCTTTGGAAAATCTTCCCCAGCCGGTTGCGTGCTGATTCTTCCCTACCCAGTCGATATTCGTAGAGAGATTGATACGCCGCATGTTCGGCAAAAAGAAGTGGATGCCCAACCTCAAAATCTTGATCCACGCTCAGGGTAAATGTCCGGATATCGACGGTCTCATCCCCGGAAGAAATGATCCCGATCGATTTCCCATGGACGATGTCAGGATCGATTGGCTTGTGCCGGATCGATTCGATGCGCTGCCAAATCACCTCATGCAGGGAGTTGCCGAGGCAGTCAAGTCTTTCCAGCGAATCATGGAGATCCTTTGCAATGTCGGGATTCGTAAGTCTAAGCGCGTAAGATGCCCACAGAGTGTCCGTGATCGCATAGCCGGCGAGTTGCTTTGGCAGCTCCGGATTGAGCGTTGGATCTTTCCACGCGATTACGGAGACTGAGTGTTCGTGGCCCTCTCGATTGAGTTTGCCATTTCTGACGTGCTTGGTCAGCCAGTTCGACGCCGAAACCACCGCATTATGGGTGTCGACATCGTCAGGAAAGAAGAGCCTTTCTTGACCTTTGACGATCGAGCCGCAGCATAGCATCGCTGTCAGCAAGCTTGTAAGAAGGACTTTGTGCATACTCTATTATCAACTCGCCTCAGGGTGTAATGAATGTTCCTATGTTAGCTGCGGGTACGAATGCACCACGACCATCCAGGTCAGCCCTGGCGACACTTCGGTTTATCGTTTTGAAGTGCCATTAGGTTATCAGATCGCAAACGGAAAAACGCGTCGAAGCCCACGGGTTATGATCGCCGAGGCTCTCGTGGTGGTACTTTCGAGACCAAACTTCGAGTTTCCAAAACAGGGTTATGGAGTTAGAGACTTTTCCATAACCTCAGGGTCAAGAGACTTTGAGACTCGGGAGAGTTCTGGGCGGAGGGAGAGAAATCGGCCCAAACGGATGTCGCGCCGACAGTCGGAGAGTGGCCGCGATGGGGAGAGTTCGAGAGGTGAGAAACTCGCGAAACACTGGGAAAACAATGGCCAGAAACGCGAACAGGCCGACGTTTTAAGGCGTCGGCCTGTTGGTATAACACGAGGGTCAAACTGAGTTTGAAACCCTTAATTCAGTTGCGGGAGCCGGATTCGAACCGACGACCTCGAGGTTATGAGCCTCGCGAGCTACCGGGCTGCTCCATCCCGCGTTGCAAATGATAACGGCATGAAGGTAAGAGTCCAGCCCAAATGCGAAGAATTGCGACACATTCTTTGCACACGTTTTCCACACCCAAAATGATCGTAGGAATCGCAGCGTTTTTGCCGATTTTGCTGAACGGAACGGGGCCTTGGTGTGTCTTTGCCAACCCTGATTTCACCCGTTTGGCCTCAATCTTGGCCCTCCCCTCTTCTTGCTTTTTCCCAATAATTCACCGGCAATATTGTGGCAAATCTGGGGCGAAAGCAGCGTTTTCTCGGGCATAGTGCTAAAGCAGAGTCGATGTCGAGCGGTATGAAACTGGTTTACGTTCGACCCGAACTCAGGTCTCCGCGACCTGGCAGAAAATATCCAGAGTTGGTTCGGTAATTCTGTACACGATCGTCGTTCGAGGGGTAGAATTACGAACCGTGGTCGAAACCAGGGTAGGTTGGCCTGCCGATTGGTGGACCTGAATGGTTGGCAATAGGATTCTCGTTTTCAAGATCTTACATGTCGTCTCCTCCGGTACCACCACCGCCGCCACCACCTCCACCACCCCCTCCCCTGCCACCGGGGATCGCGGTCGCGAATACCGCGCGCCCGGAAATCCCCACTCCCTCTCGACCTACAACATCCAACACAATTCCAACGAGAGCTATTGCTCCTAACGCTGCGCCTACCGCCGTCCAAGCTCTCGATCCAGCCGCGTCAGGTGACATTGCATCACTGTCACAATCGCTTCGTGATCGACAACGTCATCAACGACCAGGCATGGTCTCGCGGGCCCTAGATCGCTTGGCCAAAAGCAAAGACACTCCACCGTGGTTGATCAGCATGATCATCCACATCGCTTTACTGCTCATCTTGGCTGCCTTTCCACTCGTTCAAGTTCTGAAGGAAGGAATATCGCTCACCGCTCATTTCGATCGCGGCACCGAAGAAGTCACCATGCTCGATGCTGATTTCGGTCTCGAAGAAAATGCTGAGCTCGAAGTTAGCGAGCAATCGCCCACTGAAGCCGTTATGCCTAGCGAATTGGAATCGCTCGAAGAAACCGAACTCACTACCGATATGAAGTTGGACGAGATTGCCGTTGAACGTGGCTTCGCTGGTCGATCGGGTTCGCTCAAGAAAGCTCTTCTCGGCGCTTATGGTGGAACAGGCGAAACAGAAGATGCTGTAGCACTCGGTTTAGCCTGGCTCAAAAAGAATCAACGCAACGGTGGGAACTGGAGTTTGAAAGGACCGTTCAAAAGTGGTGCCGCTAACGAAGATATTCCAGCCGCTACTTCGATGGCACTCCTCGCATTTTTGGGAGCTGGCAACACACACAAATCGGGCGAATATGCCGATGTAGTCGACAAAGGAATTCGCTACCTCGTGTCGCGTCAATCCGACGACGGATTCCTCGCAGCAGGCTCGCCACCCCGCCAAAAAATGTACTCTCACGCTCAAGCTACCATAGCTCTCTGCGAACTTTATGGACTAACACGCGATCCCTATCTCGAAGAACCAGCTAAGAAAGCAGTTCAGTTCTGTATCGAAGCGCAAAGCGCACGCGGTGGTTGGCGATACGAACCACGCGAAGATCAAGACGTATCGGTTACAGGTTGGTATGTCATGGCCCTCATGAGCGCTCGCATGGCAGGCATTCCCATCGATTCCGAAGTGTTTTTCAAAATCGGCCGCTTCCTAGATACCGTTCAGCGCGAAGATGGAGCGCTTTACACGTACCAAGATTACGATGTCTATCCCTCGATTTCGATGACGGCTGAAGGGTTATTGTGCCGCGAATATCTAGGCTGGGAAAAAGATCGCAAAGAACTTCATATTGGAGCTGAAGCCTTACTCGATCATCCCATCTCTTGGGATGACAAAGATCGCAGCGTCTACTACTGGTACTACGCCACCCAAGTTTTGCATCACATTGGCGGCGACAAATGGCGACGATGGAACGAAACGATGCGAGTCGCCTTGCCAGGAGGGCAATCCAAAGCTGGCCCCGAAGCTGGAAGCTGGGACCCAGCCGGTGATGCCTACGGTTCACCCGGCGGAAGACTCTACACCACTTGCCTCTGTATCTACTGCCTCGAGGTTTACTACCGCCATATGCCGCTGTATGGATTCGAGAGGAAATAAAAATTAGGAATTAGGAATTCAGAGAGTCAGCGGGGGAATGTACAAGACTGCAGAGGTGCAGTCATCGTGATCAAATGGGGCAAGTCGCGATGTGGCGATTACGATTACGAGCACGATGACGAATTGCGATCACGATGTAGGAGCTACGAGAACTCAGCGATGGGATCCGTAAGCCGCAAGGGGGCGGTCATCGTGATCGAATGGGAAGGGAACGATCACGATGACGACAACTAAGGACGATGAAGAGCTACGAGCTACGAAATAAGATTGTAGTTATTCCGATTCTTTAGCAAACTTCGCTTGCATCGCGAGCGGAAGGAGCCCCACATCCTTTTGTTGACCCATGATCGCTTGTCCGCCGCCATCATCTACACGATTGTTTCCAATCACATACAAAATTGGGCCAAACTCGGAAGTCTGAAACTTCAGTGAGCCACCATCATACGGATCTTTCGCCCACGCTCCACTCAAATTTAATTGTTTGATATCCTCGGCCGTTCCACCCTGGCGTCGCCATTGAAGCAGGGCGAGCAAACATCGTGTTTGCGCTTCGACTCGCATCGTCGCTTCTTGGGTTGCATTCATCGCTGGCATGATCGAAGCGAACATCCAACTCTTGCCAAAATCGGAATCCTTGTTTGGCATCGCGGTGACAAACACTCCATCCTGAATCAATTGCTTCTCCGCAACCGTCTTCATGGTATACAGATAATCGGCCTCGCTATTTAGTGAGAACCAAAAATGCCGCGTCGCAGCGGGTACCGTCGGATGGAAAACGTCCACGAAAAACGGAATCTCAGAATACACAACACTCTTCCATTGAGCATTGGTGTCAAACGCCAACAATACTTCTTCCAAGTTCTTCAGCGAAGCTTCATCAACTGGGCCGGCATACAACACTTCGGCCGCATAATGAATGCCAATACCACGCACGGCAGTCGCTACGAGATAGCTCACCAGGGTTGGCTGTTTCGCAATTAATTGGCTCCATTTCAGAATGGCAATCGCACTGGCCATCGCCTCATTTTGTTTTCCCTGAGCAATCTTCAAGCGAACATTGGCCGACAAGACGCGTGCGATCGAGCGAAATTCTTGCGAGCGATCCAACAACTCTTGGAGAACTTCCTCCACCTTGTCGATGTTGAGCGGAACTCGTAACTGCTTCTTGTGCGCAGCCTGTACGATCTCGTCGATCATGACTTGATGTGAAGCTATGATTGCAGCTAACTCGTTAATTTCTTCGGGGGATAGAACTGGCTCAGAAAGAAAAGGTGGTTGTGTGTTCGCGTTTCCACTCACCGCGATATCGGCTGCACTGATCTCATCTTTCCACTTTTGGAATTCGACGTACGCGTTGTCCTGATCCGGAACGCTATCCTTGTATAAATCTTTGAGATGGATGGGATAGCCAGCCTTGACGATTTCCTCGCGCATCTCCGTCACACGCTCGCCAGCCGTATAGTTCATCCAGCTCAGCCAACCTAGACCAATGGCTAAACCGCCGATACCAGTAAAGAGTCCCCATTTCATAAATGAACCTTGCTTGGGCATAAAGATGATGTCCTATAGGAAAAATGTAACAAGTATGGAGTGGAGCGGTGATTGCACGTCTGGTGAAACGGATGCGATGAATGAACCGAAGGATCCAACGGCGCGGGCCTCCGGCTACTGGCGACGCTGCGCGAGATAGTAGAGAGGAGAAAGTAGAAAGTAGAGGAAGACAGTCAATGGTCAGACGATTGCTAAGAGTACTCAGTGGAAGCTGCTTAAGGCGGCAGCTCCGCTGCCCACGGACTAAACGATCCTTGCGTCTGATTGTCGGTTGAGAAACGCATACATCCAACGCGATAACAGATCCAACGGCGCGGGCCTAGCCTTCGGCATACGGGTTAAACGAGGGACTCTACTTACTACTCACTAATCTCTACTCACTCGCGCAGCGCGGCATACGGGAAAACGAAAAAGTTAGTCTTTTTGGAGCGATTGTTCTACGGCGACGGTGCTGTCGAGGTGGGCTCCGGCTGCCGTTTGTTCCATCAACTGTCGCCATATCTCCCTCTCCTCAGGTAGCCACTCGTGATTGGTGTTCTCATTTCGTCGCTCACGACGCATTACCCGTTCCACATGCGTCACGGTCGACAGCACGGTTCCATCGTTGCGTTGTTTGGCAGCGACCAAGAAAATGGAACTAACAGCCACAAACAAGCCAACGGCTGCGAGAGCCAATAAGTTTCGATAACTAAAATAGGCTGGCTTGGACTCGGCCTTCACTCTATCAACGGATGAAACGCCGCTAGTTTCACGCCGCAATTCGGCTTGTATTGATTGCCAAATTTCATCAGCGGCTGCCTCTGCAGTCGACGGTCTTCCTTGTTGTTGAACACGTTCACGCAATTTTGCGTCGAACGAATCAAGCTCCGCATCGGCTCGGTTCGGTGGATGGTTTGTCATGCTTGATCCTCAACGATGGCCCGCATCTGCTGTAAGCCAGCTCGAAATCGTGAGACCACGGTACCGAGCGGAAGTTCTAATATGGTTGCAATTCTCTCAAAGGTCAGTTCACCAAAATATCGTAGCTCGATGATCATTTTTTGTTCGCTCGATAAACGCGTTAAAGCCAGTGTCAAAAAATCGCGATCATCCACTAAGGTCATCGCGTTATGGCTCGCCGACGTTTCATACGCAGCGGTCTCAGTAACACTTGCCCGATCAAGGGGAACTAAAATGGCAGCTTCTTTTCTTTCCTGCTTCAGCGCTCGCCATAAGTCGCGACGAACTGCAGAAAACAGATAGGCTTCAAAATCTCGTACTTCGTTTAATTGTTTCCGATTCCTGACCAAGGCCACCATCACGCTTTGCACGATGTCACGTGCGAGGTCATCGTTTTTGATAACTGCTCGCGCATAGCGAATGAGTCGTTCGGTATAGCGTTGATGAAACGAATACCACGCCGCTTCATCACCGAGCGCGAGCGCTTCGCGAAGATCGTCGTCTGTATTCGCATCAAGCGACATGCCATAACTCGGAAATGGGTGGATGGTCTCTGCGAGCCAACACTCGGCTGGCTGTGGTAATTGTCGGATTGTATCTCCCCTTCAAGTTTCGGGCATAGTCAACGGAAGACTATCGCAAACATTGGGGCTACATAGGGAATGAGGCGGAATGCGGTTCGATTTTTTGCGCACCATCGAAAAAATTTCGATTTTGCGGTGTTGCTGTGGTGGCGCGGGTGCAATAACTCGCGTACCACTGCGAACATAAAGTGATCCAAGTCGCTTCCGATTTGGGCCAATACTGGCGATTCTCGAAAACTGCCGCAAATCGGGGCGGATTTCGCGCCTAGAGTTGCCACTTTTACTGCCTTGGTGGCCCGGTATAATGGGGAGGTTCATTGCTGCAACTTATCCGATAGTCGACTCCTCTTTACGCTGAATTGCAGGACCTCGCGCGATGCGTATCTCCGTTAAACCAATCGTTTGTTTGTTTTTCATCTGCGTTGCCGCGCTTGTTCCCTGTGACCTGTTACGGGGGGATGAGTTGAGAGTTGGAGCGGCGAAGCGAATCATTACGCCCGATCCGCTTTTGCCGGTATCTGGTGGTATGGGGCCAACGGCGCCCGCTACCAAAAAGCTGGGCGAGATGTCAACGCGGGCTGTAGTGGTCGCCAGTGGCGATACAAAGTTTGCCATCGTCAGTGTGGATGCATTGGGATTTCCTTCGGTGCTTGTTTCGAAGGTTGCGGCTCAGGTTAAGAACATCAAACCCGAGAACATTATCGTCGGCGCGACACACACGCATAGCGGCCCCGACTTCTACGCCTTTCCCGATGGGAAAGGTGGACATAGTGGTGACTTGAAATACATTGACCAGGTGTGCGAATGGATGGCAGAAGCCATCAATGAAGCGGAGAAGAATTTGCAGCCCGCTAAGTTTCGATCTGCGGTGGGGAATGTCGAAGGGCAAGTGGCGTATAACTACTATGCAGTCGAGCTCTATGATCCACGAGCGAATGTGTTGCAATTTGTAAATAAACAAGACCAGCCGATCGCAACTTTGGTGAACTATGCGATTCATCCAGAGGTGTTGGGGAATGAAGTAGGAGCGATGAGCCCCGATTTGATTGGGCCATTATGTGATCGAATCGAGAAACAAGCAGGTGGCATGGCATTGTTTATGAATAGCGCTCAAGGTGGCATGATCACAGCCGACAATCGCGATTTGTCGAAGGTGGCCGATCCGCTGAAGGCTCGCTGGCATGACAAACGCGAATGGAGCGAGTGTGTGCGAATCGGCGAGCAATTGGCCACGGAGTCGCTGCGGATTTTGGGGGATACAGCTGCGATAGCAGAGCCGGCAGTGCAATGCGAACATCGCATGGTTGAGTTTCCTGTCAATTCGAATGATCTATGGGCGGTAGTGCAATATTCGCCGCTCAAGTATCCGTTTAACGCGGACAAGCGAACCATCACATCGCGCATTCAATTGATTCAGATTGGACCAGCTCGAATCGCCACCATTCCGGGAGAAGCGTTGCCCAATATCGGGATGTATCTGAAACGCAAGATGAGCGGTGAGCAAAATATGTTGTTTGGACTGACCAACGATGCCTTTGGATACATTCTGACGGAAGTCGATTTTCTTAGCTTTTCAAAATACAACTACGTCTCTAGAGTGTCTTTGGGAGAGCGGACTGGGACGATTCTGATTCAGAACATTCTGGAACTAGATAAGCAGTATCCGCAGCGTTGATGTTTCAAGGTTGTGGCCCGAGTAAATAACATGACTCCATCGAGTTCCAATCCGTTTGCTCCACCATCGACGCAGCTTGGCTTGCAAGAATTAAAGGCGGAGTTGAGTGGCGACGATGTAGCGAGTGGAGCGGTTTGTGTGCGGCGGGGGCTTTTGGAACGCGAAGTGGTGATGTCGGGGGCGACTCCCTGGACGCTTGAGTATTCTGGGATCAACTTTCGTCAGTTGGTTCGAGTGAATGGTGAGGTGATGTGGTGGTGCATTACCTGGATATGGTTTTCCCGGTTTATTGAGTTTCGAAAACCGTTAGCACCAGGATTGCCTGATTCTCATTGGCTGGTCGAGGTAGTGATTGGTCGTTTCTTGCGTTTGGCCACATTCCGCATCGTGATTGACGGCAAAGAAGTCTTTCGCGAGTCGTAGTGCGGCAGTCCTCTGCCGCAACGTAGCACGGCCCGTCTCGGCCGTAACGTCGGGCGGCCCGTCCTCGGCCGCCCTCCCCGCGCACCACCAACAACTCGCACGATCTGCCTCCCTTGGCTTCTCGCCAGGGGAGCAACGACTTACTGGCTACGGCACGTAGAGCGGCTATCCTAGCCGCGCCTTCTCTAATTCTTCGCGTTTCCACCGAAGCAATAACCGATGGTGGGCGGCGCACCTGCCCCAAGCAGAAAATGCGTGAATTCGATCCCAAGTGGGCAATTGTCTTTGTTAGTATAAGTGAGTTCCGTTAAATTAATTTGTCGCGTGGGTCTTGGAAAATCTTAACTTCGAATTCGTATTTGGTGCATAGAAGTCTGAGCAAATCGGAAGCCACATCGTTACGTTTCCGGAAGAAAAGGATGAAGAATGAATTTTCGTCGACAGGCAATAAAGTTTTTTGTTCCATTGGCGATAGCTGGTTTAGCATTTGTGGGCATTTGGTTGGCCTTGCAAGCGCGTCGTAACAACAGCGTTACGATTGTAGCGATGCAAGAAGAAGCAAGTCGTTTTGAGATTCCCATCCATCTGAAGGATTTGGATAACAATTCGATTCCGGACGAAGAAAATGCGTTCACCGACTTTCAGAAGTGGAGAAAGCAACTGACGGAAGTTGGGAAAGCTTTGTTCAGGGCAGAGTATGAATCTGAATCGCCCGATGAATTCCCTACCGCTGCTGATGTTTCAAATCTGGAAACGCTGCTGAACCCTCACCAACAAATGATCGAAGAGATGATCCAAGCGGCGTCCAAGAAGCATTTGCGGATTCCGCAGAAGTCCGACAAACCTGACGATGTATTTAAAGAACTAAGTGATTTTCAACTAGATTATAATATGGCAAAGTGGGTGCTTCTGCATAATGCTCGCCTTCAGCTTCTCCAGGGGCGGCTAGATGAGTCTGTCCGATGCGCCATCGCGTCTATGAAATGGTCAGAAAAATTCGCCCAACTGCCCGGCGCGGAGTTCTTCCTATTTGGTTCTGCGGCCCGATTGGCTGGGGTGGATTGCTTAGCGAATGCGTTGTACACAGGTTCTCTCAATCAGGAGTCGTACGCTGCTATTGAGTCCGCTTTATTGAACTATGATACTTTTGAAGTTCTGCGAAGTTCGATCTATTCTGAAATCCCTGTATCGATCGACGTAAAGCAGGTTCTTCTTCCGAATCCTGCAAGCACAGAATCCTCAAAAGAAAACGAAGAGAAGAAATTTATTTCGGAAATGAAGAGTAAGGCTGAACTCAAACTATTGGTCGATGGACGGTTTATCGAGTTACCAGAAGTGGCCGACGCCTCGAAGCAATTAATCGGCAGTGAGTTATCATTGTTAAGTGTCCGTAGTGCCCAATTGGTTGCAATGTCTGCGGAGGCAAGGCGTCGTTGTTTATTGGCACTTTTGGAATGGCGCCGAGAAGGTGGAACTGCTCGGAATTTGGATGATTTGGATTTGGTCCGGCCGTGGGCTAAGGATCCATGGGACGGGGGCCCACTGAAGTTTCGATTGTCAGACTTCGGGCCCGTCATCTATGTTGTAGGGGAGAATAGGGTGGACGATGGTGGTGAAAAGTCTTTGATTGACCGAGTCATCGATGATGGAATCCTCCCCATACAGGAAAGCATACGATTGAATGGAGCTAGCAATCAGTAGTAACCCACCTGCCAATTCTCGCTTCCATCGAAGCGAGCCCGATGGAGAAGCTGCGGCGCATAAAGATGATCGCGTGATCTACAGCAACAGACCGGCGATGCAGCCGGTCATGAGGCAGGCGATGGTGCCACCGATCATGGCGCGTAGACCTAACTGCGCGATTTCGTTCTTGCGGTCCGGTGCCAGTGCACCAATGCCTCCGACTTGGATCCCAATTGCCCCAAAGTTGGAAAAGCCACATAACGCATAGGTCATGATTCTCACGGTTCGGTCCGAGAGCTTCGTTGTCGATTCAGGCTGAATCATCTGCCCCAGTTGCTCGTAGGCAATGAATTCATTGGCGATCATCTTGATCCCCAACAATCGACCGGCCGATAAACACTCGCCCGATTCGATTCCCATCAAAAATGCTAACGGCCAAAATGCATAGCTCAGCACTCCCGACAAACTAAGTGTTGCATTCCCTTTTTCATCGACAAAGCCGATCCATGTCCCGGCTTGACCAAACAACCAATCGCACATCGCAATCAAAGCCAAGAAGGCCAATAACATGGCGCCAACGTTTAAGGCTAATTGCAAACCATCAGACGCTCCTTGAGTGGCAGCACCGATAAGATTGGGCGCAGTTCGAGGTAGCTCAAGTTGCACGGTTTGTTGAGTTTTCTCAGGTTCTGTTTCAGGAACCATTAACTTGGCAACCAGCAAAGCAGCTGGTGCGCTGATTACGCAAGCGGTTAATAAATCACCGGCGCTTACGCCCATTTGGCTATAGGCTCCAAGCAGACTGCCAGTCACTGTGGCAAAGCCGCCCGTCATCAAGGCGTTTAGCTCTGAACGAGTCATCTTGGATAGGTAGGGCTTCACGACCAAAGGAGCTTCGGTATGTCCTACGAAGATATTCGCAGCCGCTGAAAGTGTTTCGGGGCCAGAGGTCTTCAATGTCTTTTGCATGACCCAAGCGATCGAACGCACCAAGATTTGCATAATGCCGATGTGATAGAGCACTGCCATCAGTGTCGAGAAAAAGATGATGGTGGGCAAAACACCAAAGGCGAAGGTCGTGATCAGATTTGTGTTCATGATCGGTGGCGCACCTTCAACAGGCTCACGCATCGTGAATAGAAATCCGCTCCCCGCTTCAACAAAAGACATCAACTTCGAGACAGCTTGGTTGACCTGTTGGAAAAGCCATTGTCCAACACTGGTCTTGAGCATGAAGACCGCTAACGAAAGTTGTAATAGCAGACCACCAATGACCACGCGCCATGGAAAACGTTTGCGATCCGTGGACATACTCCAAGCAATCGCCACAAACGCAAAGATCCCAACGAAGCTGATGAGCTTTAGAATCATAAACGCCCTATGAAGGTTTAACGTTGGGTGTTAAAGATGCGATCACCGGCATCACCGAGGCCGGGCACAATAAACTTGTGACTGTTGAGTTCGGGATCAACCGTGCAGACGAAAATGGAGACATCGGGAAATTCATTTCGAACCGCATCGATACCGGGCTGCGCTGCGATAACGCTGAAGACACGAATATCTTGAACGCCCCATTTCTTGAGCGTCGTGATGGCCATGCGCGTGGAGCCGCCGGTGGCCAACATGGGATCGAGGACGATGGCAATGTCAGTCGCTCCATCGTCTGGCAGTTTGCAATAATATTCGACCGGCTTGGCTGTGGCTTCGTCGCGGTACATACCGAGATGCCAAACTTCCGCGTCGGGCAGGAGATTCAGCAGCGGGTCGACCAAACCTAAACCGGCTCGCAAGATGGGGACTAAGGCGATACGCGCTGAAAGTCGTTGCGTGGTTAGGGGGGCAACGGGTGTTTGAATGGGGAAGTCTGCGGTTGGAAGCGATTCGGTAACTTTGTAGGCCAGCAGCATCGAAAGCCGCTCGATTTGTTGTCGAAATAAGGCGGGTGGCGTTTCTTTAGCTCGCAATATAGAGAGATGATGATGGACTAATGGATGATTTAGGACGACCAATTGCCCCACGGTCAGAACCTCAGCAGAGTGCCTAATACGAAGTGCTATTAAAGAACGAGCGGAGTGTAGCTCATCAGCATCGCAAAAGCAATTGTGTGAAGTAGCGAGGCCAGTCCCGGCCGCAATGACACCGACATAACGCCTCCATCGGGGCAAGCCCGATGGAGAGCGAAATGGGCATGGACGTTAGGAACGCGGCTGTAGCTGGTAAGTCGCGCTTCCATCGGGGCAAGCCCAATGGAGAGCGAAGTACAAGCCTACAGAGTCTTGAGAACTTTCTCGAGCAATGCTTTGGTTGCGCGAATACCGGCATATTCATCGAGCTTGCTGCCTTCATATTCGATGCCGATGTAGCCCGAATATTTCGAAGCGGCGACGAGTTTCATCATCTTGGCATAATCGGTGTGGGTTTCGTTGCCTTCGGCATCGAAGTCATGGCTCTTAGCGCTGACACCCTTGGCGAAAGGCATGGTTTCTTCTACGCCCATGTAACGATCGTAGTCATGGAAGTTTCCGAAGTCAGGCAGAGTACCGCAATTGTCCATACCAACCGTCTTCATCACACCAGCGAGCCATTTGCCATTGGAGCTCAAGCCGCCATGATTTTCGACAATCACGCCGATGTTGTGAGGTTTGGCATATTCGCAAACGCCGCGCAGGCCATCAGCAGCCAGTTTGGTCTGCTCTTCAAAGCTGCCTTCTGCATATGCGTTCACACGAATCGAGTGACAGCCGAGGAACTTCGCTGCATCCACCCACTTGTAATGATTCTCAATCGCTTGTTTGCGTTTGGCAGCATCGGGATCACCCAATTTGCCTTCGCCGTCGATCATGATCAAGACGTTGGTAACGCCCAAGTCTTCGCTACGTTTCTTTAGGTCGGCTAAGTAGCTGGCGTCTTTCGCTTTATCTTTGAAGAATTGGTTTACGTATTCAACGCCATCGATACCAAATTCTTCTTTGGCAACCTTTGGAAAATCGAGGTTGCTGATTTTGTTGGCGAACAAAGTTTTGTGCAACGACCATTCTGCCAAAGAGATTTTGAAGCGAGGTCCTTCGTTAGCGGCAAAAGCCCAAGGGGCAAACGAAGAAGAAAGGTTCAAAGTGGAAACAGCTGCGGCAGCGGCCACGGAATTGCGAAGGAACTGACGTCTTGAAGCAAAGCTCATGCGGAGAGGCTCCTGACAGAGGTGAGGTGTACGAAAATGCGATTCATGACAAACGTGCGATCGCATGAAATAGTTCGCTCTGATTATAGTCCATTTCACACAGATGTGGGGTAGCCAGTGTTATGGATTGCATAATTGGATTGGCCCATGCAACCGGAAGGCCTTCACTAGCTAATTCAAATTCCCAGAAATCTGTTCTGAAGATTGCTAGGAAGGAGGATCGATATGGATCGCAGGCATGAGGAGTCGTTTCATTTTTCGTGATGACGAGTCTTCGCAAATTGGGCCATGGACGGCGCAGATCTGGACAAATTATCCCTAGCTGCGGAATTCGTAACATGGTCGCTGGCAAACCGCATTATCTGCTTTATTGCGGCGTGGTCGTCAATCCGATGCCACCACTTCCTGGAGGAGCGTCAGTACCTTCTCAAGGGGGGAGCAAGTGGCACTTCGTATTGGAATCACTCGAATCGGAAGAGCGATTAGAGGCGATTGATTACGAAGCGGAAGGTAGCCCAGATCGTCTCGCTCTTTTGGCGTTGGTCCGAGGCTTAGAAGCATTGGAACAGCCCAGTCGAGTCACGCTGCTTACGCCCAGTCGATACGTCAGCCGAGGCCTGCGGTTTGGCTTGTCGGAATGGCAAGAAAACGAGTATCGCTGGGAGCATTTTGGAACCTGGCGTCTCGTGCGGAATGCCGATCTATGGCGTCGCGTGCAGCATGCCTTAGGTTTCCATGATGTGCTGTGCAGAATGGCACCTGAAATGAACCAAGTTGCCGAAACCGAAGAACTCGAAATTGCCAGTTTGCGGAAGAGCACCCGCCCTACTACCAAGCCATTGTCGAACATTCCCCCATCCACCAAGAGCGTATCCGACCGATGTCTGGATTCGATCCGCGATTTGGGGCATTGGCTGACAGGAAAGTCAGCTGGCGGCTTGGAATTGGCGACGACTTAATCCCCTGCCCTACTACGACCAGATAACCCATTAGCTTATAACAATTGAAATAGAACGGAGTTGGACGTGCGAACACAGGTACCGCTTCATGGAATCCGTCGGGTGATCGAGGGAACTCATGAGAACCCTGGAGAGGTGTTGGGGCCACATCGAATCGAGCAAGATGGTAGGGAAGCTTTGGCTGTCCGTGCCTATTTGCCCGGATCCCAACAAGTGTGGTTGGTGGATAAAGAACATCGAGCTGTTCGCCCGATGCGAAAGATTCATCCAGCGGGTTTTTATGAAGGATTGTGCCCGCTCGGAAGCACGGAGCCCAACAGTCAATATCTACTGAGAGTTGCCAACGAACGAGGTGAAGTGACCGAGATGCAGGATCCGTATGCTGTTGCTCCATTGATGACCGATTTCGATCGATACCTTTTCGGTGAAGGCCGAAACTGGAACATCTATCGACGCTTAGGAGCACATTGCCGAACGGTTAATGGTGAAGTAGGCGTCAACTTTGCCGTGTGGGCTCCCAATGCTCAATCCATTCAAGTGGTCGGTGATTTCAATTTTTGGGATGGTCGACAACATGCAATGCGCAAACAAATTCCTTCGGGGATTTGGGAGCTCTTTGTCCCTGCTGCCAAAGTTGGACAGAAATACAAATTTCGCATTCGCGCTTTAGATGGGCAAACCATCGACAAAAGCGATCCGTTCGGCTTCTATGCTGAATTGCCTCCCCGTACTGCATCGGTTATCACCGAGTTGGGTAACTTTACTTGGTCGGACGATCAATGGATGGAGCGCCGCGCTGCGGAGGATCCACTTCGCAAACCGATTTCCGTTTATGAACTTCATCTTGGTAGCTGGAAACGTGATTCGCGCGGAATTCATGGCTGGATGAACTATCGCGAAATCGCGCATCAAGTCGTCGAATATTGTCGCCAAACAGGTTTCACTCACATCGAATTGATGCCTGTTAGCGAGCATCCATTCACGGGTAGCTGGGGTTATCAGACCGTTGGTTACTTCAGTATCACCAGCCGGTATGGAACACCTGAAGATTTCAAATATCTCGTCAATTACTGCCATCAAAATGGCATTGGCGTTCTGATCGATTGGGTACCTGCTCACTTCCCGAAAGATGGACATGGTTTGCGCCGCTTCGATGGCAGTGCATTGTATGAACACGAAGATCCTCGTCAGGGTGAGCATCCTGACTGGGGCACCATGATCTTCAACTATGGTCGCAATGAAGTTCGCAATTTCCTCATTGCCAACGCATTGTTCTGGCTTGACGAATATCACATCGACGGTCTACGCGTCGATGCCGTAGCTTCGATGTTGTATCTCGATTACAGCCGCAAGCATGGTGAATGGGTTCCGAACGTACATGGCGGACGTGAGAACCTCGATGCCATTCACCTGTTGCGAGAGTTCAATGCCCAAGCCCATGCCCAATACCCTGGCGTGTTGACCATTGCAGAAGAATCGACTGCTTGGCCAGGTGTGAGTCGCCCCGTCGAAAGCGGTGGCTTGGGATTTTCGCTCAAATGGAATATGGGCTGGATGAACGATACATTGCGCTACATGCGACATGATCCGATTCATCGCAAATATCATCATGATGAGATTACATTCAGCCTGATTTATGCATTCACCGAGAACTTTGCTTTACCACTCTCGCACGATGAAGTTGTGCATGGCAAGGGAGCGTTGGTAGCGCAGATGGCTGGGGATCTATGGCAGAAATTTGCCAACTTGCGATTGCTCTACAGCTATATGTGGACGCATCCAGGCAAGAAGCTACTCTTCATGGGAAGTGAAATCGCCCAATGGCATGAATGGAATCATGATGCAGAAATTCAATGGGATTTGTTGAAGTGGGATAATCATGCTGGCATGCAACGCTTGCTGGGTGATCTCAACCGCTTATTGGTTCAAGAGCCATCTTTGTATCAAGTTGACTTTTCGGCTGAAGGCTTTGAATGGGTGGATTGCTTGAATCGTGAAGATAGCACTCTCTCGTTTATTCGCTACGCCGAAGACAAATCGAATTGGTTATTGGTGTGCTGTAACTTCACCCCAGTGGTTCGTGACTATCGAGTTGGTGTGCCTGCCAACGCGTTTTATCGCGAAATCTTTAACAGTGATTCGTCTTATTATGGCGGTAGCAACGTGGGTAACTTCCCAGGTGTGCAAGCCGAAACCATTCCGCAACACGGCCGACAACAATCGATTAATCTGCGTTTGCCCCCATTGGCGACGATGGTTTTCCGACCCGAACGCTAATCGATTGAAGCCTGCAAATTCGCAACCCATCATCGCGCTAAGACCGATAGCGCGATGATGGTTGGTTTCGATTGTTATTGCCAGATGGGCTCATGGAGCAAGATTGAGACGCGGCTTGCGAGAGCGAATCAGTTCGCTTTCGTAAGCCCGACGAGAGGCGAGTTTTTCCCCTGGTGAGCCTTCGGCAAACTCATGCAGTTCAATCGTCAGCTCTGTGCCGCCATGCTCCAACATGTAGTTGCGAAGTTGATCGCGATCTGATTCTTTCAGATGATGTGTCAATCTGTCGCGAAGATTATTTGATTGCCCAATGTAAAGGTAACCGGTTGCGTCTCGAAAGATGTAGATACCAGGGCGAGTCGTTGTTTCAGGTAAATGGCTGGTTAGCTCATCAAACGTGTATTCGCTAATGTTGACCTTCCAGTCACTTGCTTGAATGACCAATTCCGGTTGTAGTTGTCGCGACTTACGGAGTCTAAGAGCCGCTTTGCGCAGAAGGTAAACGTCGGTGTTCGGGGAGAGTTCGATGGCCAATTCGTCAAAGGCTTTCAGCAACTCAGGATCGCACAAGATTTGATCGAAGTGAACTTTCTTTTCATCAGCCATGCGGCGAGCTGCAATCTCCGCCGCGATCGTGAAGTCCTCAAGTGATGTACGTTCTCTTTCGGTCGAACGAATCTTGAGCCGTCCCCCCTTGCGGACTCGCAAGAGAGTCTCGAATAAGAGTGTCTCATCGGCATCTGCGCCGGCAAGTTTGCACGAGTCTACAAATTTATGACGCCGTTGATCGTGCAGCATCACTTCATCGACGCTCCAGCCCTCGGCAGACTTTTCAAAGGCTTTAACGACAATCTTCTCGATATCCTGCGACTCGGATTCGACTGGTTTGTTTTGTGTCGAGCCAACTTGAGACAGAACGAGCAAATGGGTGGCGGTTAGCAAAAAAACAATGATTCGTGAGAAAGTTGGATGCATAGACTAAGATCGCAAAATCGGGGACATAAATGGATCAGACTTTCGATTGGCGAGTAGTGTGCAAAATTATAGCAGAATTTATGCGTCACATTCCACTGGGCTCTAGTCGCCGTAGGGTCAGCCATTTATCATCTAACCACCAACCGGTCGGTTGATGCGGTAAAGTTCAGCGAAATGTGGATAGGGGCGAGTGGATTTGAAGCGAATTGAGGCAATACTCGTCGTAGGCGCTGGGTGGGTTGGACGTCAAATTGCGATGACCATGGCAGCCGGCGGGTGCCGTGTTTTTTTGATGGATGAAAAATCCGAAGTCATTACTCAAGCGCTCGACTGGATGAATGGTCAAGCAGGCCGGTTGTTTGCCGCTGGAACTTGGACCGAAAAACAACGCGACAACGTGCGCGAGTCGATTATGGGAGTGAATCCCAAAAATCTTTCGGTGTTGGAACCCGATTTGGTGATCGAGTGCGTTCCCGAACAAGCATCTCTTAAGAAACGCGTCTTGAAATCGTTGGGAGAGAAATGCGGCGAAGAGGTGATCATCACTTCGAACAGTTCGTATTTTGTCCCTTCCATGTTCAAGGGAGCGATCAAGCACCCTGAGCGTTTTCTGCATTTCCATTTTCATGTTCCCGTATTTCTGACCAATGCGGTGGACATCATGCCGTGGTCTGGCACAACGCCGCAAATTGTAGAGAGGCTGGTCGAGCTTTCAGAGCGCATCGGTCAGAAGCCACTCATTTGTCGGCAGGAACACCCAGGTTATGTGTTTAACTGGTTGTTGCAGGCGTTGTTGAAGGCGGCTATGGAGCTCGCTCAACAAGGAGTGGCTGACCCCTCCGAGATCGATCAACGTTGGAAAGATCTGACGGGAATGAAACGAGGGCCATTCTGGATAATGGACCAGATAGGACTAGATGTTATTCATCAAGTTCTTCAAAATGGTCGCTTCACGCAGCCGATTGCGGCCGAAGTCTTGATTGAATTTTTGGAGCCTCTCGTCGCTTCAGGAAAACTTGGGCAAAAAACGGGCCAAGGTTTTTTCTCGTATGCGGACCAGATGCTCGATTGGGAAGAAGGATCGCTGGAATGAGTTCTGAAGTGACAAAACGATCTGTTGTGGAACTCTACACGGATGGTGCCTGCAGTGGGAATCCTGGACCGGGTGGCTGGGCTTACATTTTGCGCGATAAGGCCACCAAAAAAGAACGCGTGGATTCCGGGGGGAAGCGTGATACGACGAACAATCAAATGGAAATGATTGCCGTCATCGAGGGCCTGAAGGCGCTAAAAAGATCTTGCGTGGTGGAACTCTATTCGGATAGTTCGTACGTATTGCAAGGCTTGAATGAATGGATGAAGGGCTGGAAACAGAAAGGTTGGCGTCGAAAATCTAAGAATGGTGGCTTCGAAGAGGTGAAAAATGTGGAGCTTTGGAAGGAGCTCGATCAATTGATTCAACGCCATGAGATGCACTATCACCATGTGCGCGGACATAGTGGCCATCCAGAAAATGAACGCTGCGATCAAATGGCTGTTGCCGCTTCACAATCTGTGTAAGCAAAAACGGATTAAACTGTAACGCTGAGGCAAACAGTAAGGCCTGTTTGAGCGGCAATCGTCCCTCCTCTGGTGATGATTAACGGTTGTAACGGCTGTGCCGAGAATCCGCAATCTTCCAAACATTCGACGGGTAAGGGGCCGATACCCTGCAAAGAGGAGCACTGTAGCTCCAGAGCGACTACCATTTCGTGGTAGTTGTTCCTAGGAAGAAGCAGGGAAGTTTACCCAGGCGGTATAGTTTCACAACGAACGCCAAAGTCGCCAAGGATGGTGAGTCATGCTGTTGCGGTTTGGAACTCGCACGTTCATTAAGAGCTTATTGATTGCTGCTGGTTTGCCAGCCATTCTTGCCGCTCAGAGTCCATACACATTGCCAAGTTATCCGCAAAATCCTGCCGGCGTTCCATCAGGGTACAACGCGCCTGTAGGATACGGAATGCCTATTGCCCAACCGCAGATCAACAACAGCGCGCCCGTTTCGGCTCCGATCTCAGTGCCAGTTTCGGGCGGTGCCGCAGTGCCTGGCTATTCTGCCAATGGATTTGGCAACGGCTTAGCACCTTCTTCGATTGCATCAGGCATGAGTGCACCCAATATCACCGCTCCGATGGGATCGGTTCAGAGCGTGCCAGGCTCTTCGATGCCGAACGCTGTTCCCGTATCCGGGTATGCCGGTCAAGCGGCGCAGTACCAACGGCCAAGCATGCCAACTCGTTTGGTTTCGAACGCAACGTTCAGCGACGAACCAACCATGAGCACATCCGAAGCCTTCCAGAGTTCCAACGATCCTTCCGGCAATTGCCAGAGCTGTGGGACAACTGGCTACACCGGGCCGACAATGGATAGCGGACTCGATTATAGTTGCAATGGATTGCCGTGGTGTGATGGACCATCGAACTCCGGCTGCTTCGCTTCGTTGGAGGCTCTGTTATTTTTTATGAGCAAACCCAATGTCGCAACGTTCGGTGACGAAGCCTCAGAGCGAGTCGTTACGGTCAACGGTGTGACCTACATGTTTGAGAATTCGCTCGATTCGTCGTGGATTAGCAACGACGGGGCTTGGGGACAAAGACTCGATTTCGGTAACGTCAACCAAGATTGCGGTTGGTTCGTTAGCTTGTGGAATGTCAAGCAAGCCCAGACATATTCGACGACAGGTGTGTCGTTTGTGCCCGACGATCCAAGTGGATTGATGCGAGGTTTCGTAGACGGAAACGCGGACGGGATTGACGACGACTTAGATGGTGACAACATCTATGGTCGAAATGGTATCGACCTTGGTACGTTTGATGCCGGTCCACCTCCGGGCTTTATTCCACCGCTGGACGGACAGCCTGACGCTGGTGCTCCGTTGGATCAAGGCGATATGCTCACTTGGTTGCAAACCTTTAATACAGTGACATCCTCGAACAAGTTGACTTTGATCAACGCGGAATTGAACCGCTTGTATCGTGTCCCAGGCCATAGTTGGTCGCATGAAATCGACTATTACTATGGTATTCGCTATATGCAAGTCAAAGACATCTATAACGTCACTGCCAATGGTGGCTTCTTAGGTCAAAGTGTTTGGAATGCTGAGAGCGACAACAATTTGATTGGTCCTCAGATTGGTATGCGATGGTCACGGCGGACTCGGGCTGTCGGCTTTTCGGTGGACGGTCGATTCTTTGCAGCTTACAACCGCCAGGACAACGATCTTCGAGGCAACACGGCTAGCAACTTCGCAGCTAACGGTGCCGCTAACAACCCTGCAGCTTTGACAAGCGAATCTTTTGTGGACGGTTTCGGTAATGATGCCTTTTCACCAACGGGTGAATTGCGAGCGGACATGATTCTAAAGATGAGCCGTTCATGGGCCTTTAAGGTTGGATATACTGGACTCGTGGTCGGCGATGTATCACGAGCTAGCCCGAAGATTGTATATGCTCTACCGCGATCTTCATTGCGAGATGTCGACTCGGACACAACCTTGATTTCGCACGGTGTGAACTTCGGTTTGGAATACAATCGATAGTAACCAAAGCTTGAGAACAGCAACTATACCGTGCTGGTCCTCTGCGTTGAAAAAAAACAGAAACGCGATCTCGAAAAGAGGTCGCGTTTTCTTTTTATATCTTGGATAGCGCTTGGTTCAAATCGTGAATGAGATCTTCTGGATCTTCTAGGCCCACAGAAAGTCGAATCAAACGGTCTGAGATGCCTGCTGCTGCTCGTGCTTCCGGAGCATAACTGGCGTGAGACATCGTGGCGGGATGAGCAATTAACGATTCGACTGCGCCTAGGCTCACTGCTAAACCGAATAGTTCGGTTGATTTGCAAACCATTTTCGTGGCTGCGAGATCTCCGTTGACTTCGAAGCTCATCATGGTACCGAACATCCCGTTCAATTGTTCACGCGCAAGTTCATGGCCGGGATGCGTCTTCAGTCCCGGATAGAGGACTCGGGTCACCTTCGGATGTTGGCTAAGGTGCTCGGCAATTTGCATGGCGGTGCGGCATTGCTCACGCATGCGTATTTCGAGTGTCTTCATGCCGCGGCCAAGAAGGTACGCTTCAAGAGGTCCACAGGCCGAGCCGCACGCGTTTTGTACGAAATAGAGTCGCTTGTGCAATTCGGGATCTGCCGTCACTAACGCACCTACCAAGCAATCGCTATGGCCTCCCAGATATTTGGTGGCGGAGTGCATAACAATGTCCGCACCCAGCTCGAGTGGACGACAGAGAGCTGGTGAAGCAAAGGTGTTGTCGACGCCAAGCAACAAGTTGTGTTCTCGAGCAAAGGCAACACATTGTCGGATGTTTGGGATGCTCATCAGCGGGTTGCCGATGGTTTCGATCCAGAGCAACTTCGTTTGGGGGCGAAGTGCCGCTTTTAATTCTTCCGGTTGATTGACATCCACCAATGTGACTTCGATGCCGGAGCGATCGCAGATCTTGTGCAGCAGTCGGTAGGAACCGCCATATAGGTCGCGGTTCGCGATAATGTGATCGCCCTTTTGAAACAACATGGTGACACAATGGGTGGCAGCCATCCCTGACGCGAAGAGCAAGGCATTGGTACCCGACTCTAGGTCAGCGATGGTTGTTTCCACATTTTTGCGGGTAGGTGATCCACTGCGCGAGTAATCGAACTCCCCCCATTCACCCACTCCAGGTTGTATAAAGGTGGTGGCGAGATAGATCGGCGGGACGACTGCACCCGTTTGTGGATCGGGCTCATTCCCGACATGAATTGCGCGTGTCCGAAACTTCATGATTCTAATGCCTGTGCCAAATCCGCGATGAGGTCTTCCGTATTTTCGATACCACATGCCAACCGGATCATGTTGTCATAGATACCGAACTTTTGGCGGTCTTCTGGTTTGTAATTGAAGTAGCTCATCACCATCGGTTGTTCGATGAGCGACTCGACGCCTCCCAAGCTTGGTCCAATACGAGGGATCTTGCAAGCGTCGATGATGTTGGCTGTTTCTCGCCAATCAGCATCTTTAACATTGAAGGTAATCAAACCGCCGAAGCCCTTCATGAATTGCTTGGCAACTTCGTGACTGGGATGTGACTTCAAGCCAGGATAGTAGACTTTTTCAACACGCGGATGTTGTTCCAAGAATTCGGCAATCGCTTGGCCGTTTGCATTGTGTCGTTGCATACGCAATTCAAAGGTCTTCAAGCCGCGTTCGAGCAGATACAAATTGTGAGGTGAATTGATACCACCCAAAATGCCACGCAGGTGACGTACCGAATCGAGTTTTTCTTTGGAGCCAGCGATCACTCCAGCAAGCAGGTCATTGTGACCACCCAGATATTTGGTGGCCGAATGCCATACATAGTCGACACCATAATCGATAGGGCGGACGTTGTAAGGTGTTGCCAGGGTGGCATCGATGAGTGTTTCTACTTCATGGGCTTTGCCAATGGCCACAAACTGTTCAAGGTCGACGCAGGTTAGGTGAGGATTGGTTGGCGATTCACTGACCAAAAGTTTGGTGCGATCATTGATGGCCGCTTCCATTGCCTGCATGTCGCCCGTTTTTACCGTGCGGGTGACAACTCCAAAGCGAGCGAGATGTTTGTAACAAAATTCGCGAGAGCGATGATAGCATTCATCGAAAAAGACGATTTCATCACCCGCACTTAGTTTGGCCATTAGGAGGCCGACAATAGCAGCCATACCACTGCTGTAAACAATCGCTTCCTCGGCGTTGTCTAAAGCGGCCAGCTTAGCTTCGACAACTTTCTCGTTTGGATTTCCATAGCGACCATATTCTTCGCGCGGTTGCTTCTGCTCGATGAAGTCGATGATCGATTGCGTGTTGGTAAAGGTGTAAGTCGACGTACAGCAAATAGGATCGGTGATAGAATCCGCATTCTTTTGACGGGCTTCGCCGGCATGAACGCTTAACGTAGAAAAGCCAATTCCATCTTGTTGGAGTTTGGTACGGTCAGCCGAATGATGGTTGGCTGAATTGTCACCGGTTGCACGTGTGATGGCGCTCATCGTAACCCTGAGAAAATCAATAACTCGCGAAAAATACAGAAAACGCAATTGCGGCGCGAATTGGGCTACGTTGGGGGGAAGTCGGCCAAGGATTAAGGGGTGAAAGCTGTTGAAAAACTCTAACCCGATTCCCTAGGACTTCGTTCCAAAGTGGCTCTTTAGCAGTGTAAGGCTGCAAGCGGCCGCAAATCCCTTAGGCTGTTAAGTGTAGCCAGTTCGAATCGGGTCGGCAAGGATTCTCGGTTGCTGGCGCCCCAAGTAGGCGCGCAAACCGGGGGTCCCGGCTCGTTTTTTCCCGGAAAATCGAAAAGGTTTTCCGTAGGGTGGGTCTCCTGACCCGCCTTATTAAAGACAAACCGTACGGGTCAGGAGACCCGTGCTACGAAGCCGACAGCACACGGGTCAGGAGACCCGTGCTACGTCAACGCGGGAGTGCGGGTCAGGAGACCCGTGCTACGTCAATGCGGGAGTACGGGTCAGGAGACCCGTGCTACGCAAATGCAGGAGTACGGGTCGGAGACCCATGCTACGTGCGTGCGTGAGAGAGAGTTTGGCGAATGGGTTTGAAATTCGCTACAATGAACGTGGATCTGTACCAAGTCGTTTCGAATGGATTTCTAAAAGTGATGCCGGCCATGAAGTTCCGTGAAAAAAGTCCTAGCTCGGTTTATTGTCGCTCATTGCGTCTTTGCTCGCTTGGATTGCTAACACTTTTGGCGTTTACGGCCTGGAATTCTCACAACGTTTGCGGACAAGAACCGCAACCACCGCAGGCGGAAAGCCAACCTTCAGCGGAACCTGCCGAAGAGCCGACGCTTCAATTAAGCGAGGATGAGATTGCCGAGTTGGTAGCGAAACTTGGGAGTCAAAAGTTCAATGAACGGGAAGCGGCTACAAGGCAATTACAGAAAGTTGGCCAAGCGGCTTTGCCACAACTCCGCGAAGCCACTCAATCAAAAGACCGTGAAATTCGCATTCGTGCCGAGCAACTCGTCAAAGCGGTGGAGGAAAAGATTCGCAAAAGTGTAACCTTGAAGTTCTTGCGGGAAACAGATCCAAGTCTCGACTATGGAATGAAAGGTTGGAAGTTCGCATCGGGGATTCTGGGAACGACACGTAAGTCGCGTGAACTTTATTTGCAAATTTATCAAGCCGATCCTAAGTTGGTTGCCCTGCTCGAAGAATCGCCTGACACGGCACCCACAGAAGTTCTCAATTTTGCTGGACGCATGTCATCGAAGCTCATGCTCGGAGAGGATGTTACGGTTGGTGAGACCGCTCTTTTGCTACTCACGATGTATCTGCCAAAAGTCCAAGAGAGCCCAGCAATGCACAGCCTGATCAATGCGGCTACCTTTAGCGGTTTGTTCAAGCGTGAGATCATTTTGAATCCTGATCAAACACCAGCTCGCAAGATCTTCGGTCATTGGATTGCCAATGTAAACGAAATGAACGCTAGCCGAGCAATGCTCACAGCCCGCGAAACACTGATCCCGGAGTCTGCTCAGTTAGCGCGTCGCATGATGGAAAAGGACCTCGATGAAAGTGATACAATGGTTGCCGTTTCGCTGCTAATGATGTTTGGCGGCAAGGAAGATGTCGATTTATTGGAATCGTTTCTTAAAGATGAAACCATCCTTGAACGATTCGAGTTTCCGGTTGGCCATGACAAGGATATCGCGCAACTTCAAGGTCAAATCAATCCACCTCAACCCATTCCGCTGGAAATTCCAGGCCGTCCCGGCCGTGTGATTCCTGCACCGGACAAGCAAGGGAATGGAGATCGTCCAGAAACGCCGAAATTCGAAGTTTATATCGCCCAAAAGCGAGATTTGGCTCTAGCCGCTTTGTTGCAATTGGCAGGTCAAGACTTGAAGAAATACTTTCCGTTGATGTCGACAGGTCGACGCCGATTTGTTTCGACGGATGATGTTGCTTTTCCAGAAGCAAAACCCGAAGTGCGTGAGAAGGCACTGAAGGCGTGGGCCGATGTTCGTGAAAACTATCTCAAGAGCGAGAAATAGTATCAGGTGCGGTTTCGCCAATCGAAACCCGATAATGTGGCCAAGGCTTGGATCAAAGCCTGAGTTCCCAAGCGACTCATGCCCTGAGCGCACAGGGCGACGTACAATTGGTGCGCGAGAGCTAAGCCAGGTAAAGCGAGATTCATGCGTCGGGCTTCCTCCAACGCAATGCCCATATCTTTGACGAAATGCTCGACATAAAAACCGGGTGCGAAATCGTTGTTAAGGACTCGAGGGGCTAAGTTGGACAATGACCAACTACCAGCTGCACCGGATGACACGGACTTTAAGACTTCGACAGGATCAAGTCCGGAGCGATAGGCGTATAACATCGCTTCGCATAGGCCCACCATATTGTTGGCAATCAGAATTTGGTTGACCATTTTTGTGTGCTGTCCTGAACCGGCTGCACCTTGGAACTGAACGGTTTTTCCCATTGCCTCCCAGCATGGTTTTAGGGCTTCGAAGGGTTCGCGTTCGCCTCCCACCATAATCGATAATCTTGCTTCTTTAGCGCCGATATCTCCTCCCGAAACAGGAGCATCAAGCGAATGACAGTTCTTCGCTTTAGCTGCGCGAAAGATGTCTTGTGCCAATTGCGGAGAACTGGTCGTCATATCGACGACAATACCTTGCGAGCGCAATTTGGTGAGTACGCCATCTTCACCCATGATGACTTGACGCACATCGTGTGGAAAGCCAACCATCACAAAGACGACATCCGATTGTTGGGCAACTTCGGCCGGTGTGCTTGCAAGTTTCGCACCTAACCCAACGAGTTCTTGTGTTTTAGCATGGGAACGATTGTAGATGGTCATTGCGAAGCCGGTCCTCATTAAATGGGCGCACATACTTTTTCCCATAACCCCCGTGCCGATCCAGCCGAGTTTTGTTCGCCCGGGAACGATTGAGGGGAGAGTCATGGAATTGCCTTTCGCAATGAGACAAAACGTATTGTCGAGAAAAAAGACGAAGATGCTCAAACTGTCGCGTCTATCACAAAGGTCAGCCGTATGACCGAGAAGTTACCGATCATGCACCACTAGAAAAAAACTGGCAAGTGGGGAATGAGGTCTACTAGAACTTTGTCTTGAAGATTTCGCTGGCCACAAAAGCGGCTCGAACTGTTTCGGGGCGACGAAGCATGGCTACTAAAGGATGTTTGAATTGCTGGCGAACTTGGGCGTTGGTAGAAGAGGTGATTTCCGAAACTGGTGCTATGGGAACAATCTCAGGTGCAATGGCATCTTTGTTCGAGACCGCTTCGTTGGATAAATTCGAGACTGGGTGAACGAGAAAATCTTGGACGTGCCGGGCCATCCGTTCGTCAGCGGAATCGATCTCGCGCGACGGAGAGAAATTCTGGCCCACCGTCGGATTCACGTGCGGTTGGGCGACAGGACTTGGGGCCACCACTCGACGTGAAACGCTTTCCCCTTCATCCTCCAAATCGATGATTTCCGCTTCTACCACTTGACGTGAGCGTTCGACTTGGCGGACAGGGGGACGTTGTTGAGGAGGTTGATTCTGCGGCTTCTGACCAGCGGCGCGTTGTTGTCGACGTTGAGCCGCTTGGCGAAGAAAATCTTCAAGGTTATCGGCCATTGGATTTGCTCCCGCTAATCAGAAACGTCATTGTCAGCAAGCATCCAAGTAGAGGATGACTTGTTTGTGGTTTTTTGAAATCGAGTTTAGCTGGCTACAGCGGAAGTGGAAGTATTCCCAGTGCCGGCGATCGATTTACGCATGGCCGTATCCGCATCAACGTTCTTCAAGCGATAGTAGTCCATGATGCCCAAGTTACCGGTTCGGAAGGCGTCGGCCATTGCTTTCGGAATATCTGCTTCCGATTCAACAAGTTTCGCACGGCTTTCTTCGATCTTGGCAATGTTTTCTTGTTCTGTCGCAACTGCGTTAGCACGACGGCCTTCAGCTCGAGCGCGGGCAACTCGCATGTCTGCTTCGGCACGGTCTGCTTGCAAGCGAGCACCAATGTTTTCACCCACATCGATGTCGGCAATGTCAATGGAAACGATTTCGAAAGCGGTTTGTGAGTCGAGGCGTTTAGCCAACACAGCTTTTGAAATCAAGTCAGGATGCTTCAACACGATTTTGTGATCTTCGGAAGAACCGATAGCACTAACGATACCTTCACCAACACGAGCGATGATGGTTTCTTCCATTGCACCACCGATAACCTGTTGCAGGTTGGCTCGCACGGTAACACGGGCCCGAACTTTCAACTGAATACCGTCTTTGGCGACAGCGTCGAGAGATGGGCGAGCCGCACCGCGTGGAGGACAATCAATTACTTTGGGATAAACGCTCGTTTGAACCGCTTCCAAAACATCTCGACCCGCTAAGTCGATTGCAGTAGCTTCACGGAACGACAGCGAAATAATTTTAGATTTTCGAGCGGCAATGAGGGCGCGAATCACCTGCATCACATTACCACCCGCTAGATAGTGAGCTTCGAGAGCTTTAACAGGAACTTCCTGGTCGGTGAGGCCAGCTTGTACGGCCATGATCTTGGTTCGAACGATGGTCCGTTGATCCACCTTTCGGAACCACATACCAGCCAAGTCCCAGAGACCGACATCGGCTCCGGTCATAATACACTGGATCCACAACCAGAAGAACTTAGCGAAGAACGCCAAGAATCCCAAGATCACCAACAAGATGATACCGGCAGCACCCAAAACGAGCACTGGAGGCAAATTTCCCGCTTGTGCAAAGAGGATTGAGCTAGTCATCGAGATTCTTCTCCCGTTATCACTTCTCTAATGGGTTGGATTGAGTGTGCTGTATGTCCGAAGCTAATTTTGGCCGCCCAGATCTTTTTTGGCCGCGCAAATCGATTTTGGCCGACCGGCGTATCGTGGGACGTTAAATGATAACTCATTGCCATGGCCAAGAGTATCACGGAGGCTAGTTTTGGTAGGCAATCTTCGTTGCAAAATCGTTTCAACCGGAAATCTTGGATTTTCAATTCTTTCCTGGCTTATCTTCAGCGTTGGGTGTTAAGTCGATCCCCTCCAAAGATTGGTCCAAGGTTTCGGCAAGAATTTTTTCATCGTCCAACGACCAATCAAGCATTTTCGGGGGGGAGGCAGGTGGAGTGGGAGTCGAGGGAGAAGCGGCTAGAGTGGTGGTAAGAGGTGTTAGCGACACCGGCACGGATTGCTCAGCCGCAATATTCTTTTGGCGCGATTCACTGCAGGGGGCAACGACCAAATGACCGAGGTGCACTGCCAACACTTCGATGACTGATTCCTTAGCGATAAAGCCTGCGCGGCTGTTGGCGTCAAAGCGTTTTCCTCGAATAAGCACCGTACCACCGGGCATCAAATTCGTTTCTGCTTTTCCTATTTCTCCCACCATCGATTTCAGTTCTCGAATCTGTTCTGTATCTGGGAGCACTTCTTCGGGCGATTCGGGACGTGAGCGAATCATCATTTTTCCGATCATCGTCTTGGGCCATATTTTGACGGCCATGTAGAGGAGCCACGGTGTAACCGCGAACAAGCAAATGATGGTTCCCATGCCCCAGTAGTAGTCGTACTGAAACGCA
>JAFLCP010000033.1 GCA_017303505.1 Planctomycetota bacterium
ATCTCATCGCAAAAAACGTCGAGCTGCGTTCAAGGCTTTGGGAATAAATATCCACACTACAAAGTCAATATACGACACAAAAAAACGACGCTCGAAGCCGCGGAAGTTGGCGCTGTCCAACTAGCCTGCCGCACACGGGCTAAACGACCCAACCGACCGAGAATCGATACAGGGAGCCACAATTCAATTGATCCGTCCTCTCCTCTTTCGCGTCTTTCGCTCTTTTCGCGGTTCCATAAGCCGACTCGTCCAACGCACGGTGTGTTACGCGGTCAGATTAATCGCCTGCGGACTCAACTCAATTAGAAAATCTTGCAGAGCGAGATGACAAACGTGCAAGACCGCTTTACACACCCTACTTCAAAACAAATCGAGTTGTTGTGGCTGGGGCTTTTGGTTGGGCCAGGATAGGGAAGGGAGGTGAGGAAGCTTAGCGCGAATCTTGTCATGCAAACGCTGAGCCATCTCGGGAGCATGACGATCGTCTGGGGTATGAGTAAAAATGTAAGGCTCTAAACCCGCTGTAAGCCAATTCGAAATCGTCTCACTCCATTGATCCAAATAACTCTCCACCTCCTCCAACCGGTTTCGACCCACTAGCCGTAACATCGGCCGCCGATTGGTTACCGTGTCGCGATAGGGACTCTTCGGCTTACGCGATTGCGACTCACGCTCCGCATCATCCGACGCCGGACGAGAATAGAGCGGTCGAGAATCAAACAACACTCGACTCATCCCTTTCTCACGTAACAATTCACAGAACTGATTCTCACAACTCGCTGAATCGAACCAGTCCGCATGCCGCGACTCAACCGCAAAATTCCAGTGACTCGGAAGCGCATCCAACAGCCGTCTTAACGCATCAAAATCGCGAAAAGAAAAATGAGGTGGCAACTGCAAAAAGGTATCGCCTAACACTCCCCTCGCTGCAAACACTTCTAAGAACTGCAGAAACGCTTCCAAATCACGAGCTTCATACTGCAAGCGTGGAACATGCGAAATGTTCTGCGGAAATTTGAAGGCGAATCGAAACCCTTCAGCCGCCTCTTCCGCCCAACGCCGAGCTACATCAAGCTTCGGTAACGCATAGAAGGTGCTGTTCCCCTCGACGGTGTTGAACGTGAGCGTGTACTCACGCAACCATTGGGGTTTCTTTGAGCTAGAACCATAAACGGTTCCACACCAATGGGGACAAGTCCAAACGGGACAACCCAAATAGTAGGGCAGGGTAACAGTCCGCGCTGGATTCATCGCTCGCCTAAGCTCACTGCTAGAATTGATGGCCCTTTTGAGGTCCATTCTTGGTCAGCGTCAAGATTTCGGGACCCGTCTCGGTCATCAAGATTGTGTGTTCAAACTGAGCCGACAAGCGACCATCTTTGGTTCGCACCGTCCACTGATCCTCTTTGTCAGGATTCGTGAAGCGACTCCCCGCGTTGATCATCGGTTCGATCGTGAAGCATAGCCCAGGCAACAAACGCTCGGTCTTGCTCTTGCGATCCGGAAAATGCGGAATGTTCGGATACTGATGAAATCGTTTTCCTAACCCATGCCCAACATACTCACGCACCACAGAAAAACCGCGAGCATGAGCCGTTTCACAAACCGCATCACCAATATTGCTCACCGGACAACCTGGTGAAATTGAATCGATGGCATGATAAAGACAATCGAAAGCGCACTGCGTTACCGCGCGGGCTTCGTCGGAAACTTCACCAATGAGAAACGTTTCGGACTGATCACCGTGCCAACCATCGACAATCGAAGTGATATCGACATTGATGATATCGCCATTCTTGAGGCGATAATCACCAGGAATACCATGACAGATCACTTCATTCACGCTGGTACAACAACTCTTGGTATAACCGAGGTAGCCCAACGTAGCAGGGATATGACGAAACTTAAGTGTGTAGTCATGGATGAGTTGATCGATCTCGCCCGTGGTAATGCCTGCTACCACAAAAGGGCGAATGTAGTCCATCAGTTGAGCGTTGAATTTTCCAGCCGCTCGCATCCCATTCCGATCCGCTTCATTCAATTGTAGTTTCTTCGAACTCTGCAACATGACAATTCTCTTTGTATCGAATCAGCCGAGTAGAATGTGGGCGACAAGTGGTGATAAGCTTACTCGACTGCCTGAACTCTCAACAGTTTGTACTTATTTGGCTCGTAGAAAAAAACAGTAATTTTGCGACCCGGATCTTCAGCCTGCCGTTACTTGGAAGCTAAAGCTTGCTTTTCTTGGATGATCTTGTCGAGCTCTTCCCGCAATTTGGGGAGAATCGCGTCATAATCAAATGCGCCCAAAGCCTCTTCACCTTTTTTCAGGTTGACTTTCTTCGGACCGCACCAGAGCCCCAGGTCGGCATCGTCTGTTTCGCCAGGACCGTTGACGCGACACCCCATCACGGCGATGGTGATTGCATAGTCTTTTGCGTATTCGGTCATTTTCTTGACTTCTTGAGCAAGCTCTACGAACGCTTCATTTTCCACTCGCGAGCAGCTTGGGCAAGAAATGATGTTTAGGGCGCGAGGATCAAGAGCCACCACACTTCGCAACCGACCATTGTAAATGTCGTCGAGGATTTGTCGGCCCGCTGCAATCTCTTCACCTTTGCGGGGATTAGGCACGGTCAGCGAAACGCGAATGGTGTCGCCAATCCCACGGCCAATCAACTGCTCGAACGCAATACGCGTTTTGATGATGCCATCGGGTGGCAAGCCCGCTTCGGTCACACCCAAATGCAAAGGTACATCGGGTCGCAATTCGGCAAATCTTTTGTTGATATCCACCACTTTGCTTGGATCGCTATCTTTGAGCGATACGACAAAACGATGGAATCCAATTGAATCCAAGAACTCGCAGTTCTCGATCGCGCTTTCGATCATCGGTGTGATCGAATCTTTCGGATCATATTTGGCTTTCTTATCGGGATCGACACTGCCGCAGTTCACCCCAACCCGCATCGCACAGTCATGTTCCCGCGCCACCTCAGCCAAATAGCGAACCTTTTCTTGCCACGGCTTTTGGCGCTCATGATGATACAAATGACCTGGGTTGTAGCGAATCTTGTCAACGTGTGGAGCAACCTTCTCGGCTAAGCGATAGTTCTCTTGCAGATCGACCGAGAGATTGGCCTGGGTCTGCTTTCGAATCTCTGCCAGAGCAGCCGCGTCTTTGTCACTATCCACCGCGATACGAATCACGTCCGCTCCAGCAGCCAATAGATCGTTGACTTGCTTTACCGTTGCATCCACATCTTGGGTGTGCGTCGCGGTCATGCTTTGAACCGCAATGGGGTGGCCGGAACCGATGCAGATTGAACCAACTCGGACTTCGCGCGTAGGATTGCGTTGTATGTTCATGGGGCCAAGAAATCCCTTGGGGTCAAATATGACACTAAGTGCCGTCGAATACACTGAAAACTTGTCCACAAGTCCAGCGATACCTAATAGTATAGCCCAAGCGGCCAATTTTGACGATTCGGGAACGCGCCAAAAGATAATCGCGTCCACTCTTTCCACCATGAAACCGCTACGTTGTCACGGATACATAACAACGCTCGGTTTTTAGATCCAACTGATAAACCACACACTTATGTTCAAAAACAACCGTACAACCTGCTCCTTTTTGCTGGCAGGCTGCCTAACCCTAGCTAGTTTTAGCTGGGGTTGTGGAGTTGCCGAGTCGACCTTCAATACGCTGACGAACTCGGAAACGCGTGAGATAACCGATCGCAAGCCTCCAACCCTTAAAGACGATTCGCTGCAGGATGACCGCCTCGAAGACAAGAATCCAATCTTCGATCCGGCATTGGTCGACCGGCGAAAACTGGGCGATTGGGAGTTGAATCTCAGCGATACGGTAACTTCGCTCAGTATTCCTATTGTTCAACCGGACCTCGATCCGCACTTACTAAGCCTATGGCCTAGTTATGCCGACCTGCGCCAACAGCAACAAACCCATCTACCCCACTTCGCCATTTTGCCATCGGTCAATATGCTCGACGGCAAAGCGAAACAGTTTGACGACGGTCTCTATGCCGCCTTGGAGCAAGCCTATCTGATCGGTAACGAACATGGCCTTCCATCTCATGAGTCTTTAATTCGACTCTGGCTCTCGGAAGTTCCTGCTGACAGCGATGCGGCCAGTTTTCTGCAGGCGGGATTGAAAGTGCTGGAAGCACCCGACAATGACTCGCTCGACCTTTCCAAAGAATCAGAAGGGGTTCGAAAGTGGCTTACCCTTTTTCAACGTGATCCATTGGCGAGTAAGCCCATTTCCTTTTACACCTGGAACGATAATCTCCGCAAAAGCTGGCGATTTGGAACGTACTTCCAAAGAAACCTCAGTGCCGATTCGCCGGAAGCGGTTCAATTGGTCGAAGCATTAAAGAAGAACGAGGCATTGCGTCAGCAATACAAAAACAATCTCAGCTTTTACGCGTCACTCTCTAATCCGGCGATGACTAACTCGATGCTCAGTTTGGCTGAGAATTCGGATGGCGCCAAAACGAACATTACTAGCGTGAGTATCTTTCCAGCTGCGACGTCGCGCGAAACAGAACTTTTCAACAAAATCTTTCGCGGCGGAATTCCACGCGACGCAGACTTGATGCTCGAATTGGTCAAGCGCATTCGCTCGGGTGAAGTCGACTTGACGCCACGCTCTATGGATACGGATTCACCCAGCGGTTGGTATGACTATCAAGTGTATGCGCTCGAAACGTTGTTGGTTGCGGATAAAGGTGAGGAGCATCAAAAGCTCTTGCTATCGAAAACGTACAAGCAACGGATGTTGGATGCGTTCAAAGCTCTGATCACCAAACGACGTGAAACCCACGCGAAGTCCCTGGCAAAGACCGCAGCGGCAGCTGCGGCACCGCAACGCCCCAAAACTCTGGAACCACGTCTGCGAGTTGAACCAGTCCCCACATATTACCTTCGTACCGCCCGCAGTTACCAGTTCCTGCAATTGGCGTTGTTGAAGTACCCAGGCGAAGAATGCCTCAAGCACATCAAAGGCTTGAAGAAAGAGGGAGAACGAAGTGTCGATTTGGCGACCGAATTGGAAGAAATCAAGAATCGGTTCTATGGTTTGTACTTGATCAGCTGCGAAGATATTGGGCTGCGACCGAAATTGCTCAGTGGTGAAGTGGCGGATGAAAACGCCTGTTATGAGTTAGCGGAGAACTGGTTGAAGAATATTTGGGATGACACAGACTTTGCAACCGACACCCGAGTTGCGGTTCCGATTGCTACCGATGCCCAACGCGACATTACACGATTGTGGGTGACAGTTGGCGTGCGTCTGGCAAAACTGAATGCTCGTTATGCAACCTCGCCAAAGATTCGCGTGGCCGGCAGTCAAGACGAGTGGCAAACCCCAGAAGATATGCAGCTGAATGCGGTCATCTATTTGATTCCTGTGGATGAGTTTGTGGAATTGGAACTGTCTGGGATGAGAAGCCTCACCCGCGATGAACTGCGAGCTGCATTGCCGCTGGGCAAGACGCGCGAGGAAGTGCTCAGTGCATTGAAGGGGAAATTTGCTAATTAGGCTTGAACAGGCTTGAGGGGTGAGGCTTGAGACTAGAGGCGGGCAGGAGAGATCGTTTAACCCGTACGCCGCAGGCTAGGCCGCGCAGGACGTGCAAGCACTACTCGACTCCTCGCCTGTGAGGACTCCCTATACGCTGCGCGGCAGATCGGGAGTCAGCGGATATGGAGTCAGCGGATACGAACTGTCAAACGGTGCTTGCGAGTCCAACGCACCTAGCCTTCGGCGTACGGTAGACTCTACACACGCTGCACTACATACGAGCCAAACGCCTACGAAGCAGCGGATATGGAGTCAGCGGAGACGAACTGTCAAACGGTGCTTGCGAGTCCAACGCACCTAGCCTTCGGCGTACGGGTTAAACGAAGACAGTCCACACTCTGCACTACATACGAGCTAAACGAAGACGCTCACTTTTCTAGCAGAAAATTGGTCATCATCTGGTAGAGGTGCGAGGTAGTACCGGCCCCTTCACTGATCGAATGCGAACGACCAGGGTAAGCAAACATACGGAATTGTTTACCATTTGCGACTAATTCATTGATAAGAAGCTCGGTCGTTTGGTAATGACAGTTATCGTCTCCTGTACCATGGATGAGCAACAAGTCACCCTTGAGTTGCTTGGCAAAAGTGATCGGTGAACCAAGCCGATAACCTTCTGCATTGCTCGATGGTACGCCCATGTAACGTTCTTGGTAGATGGTGTCGTAATACAACTGATTAGGAACGGGGGCGATGGAAATTCCGCGCTGGTAAATCTCTGGGTATCGGAACAGAGCGTTGAGTGTCATCGAACCACCACCGCTCCAACCCCAAATCGAAACACGATTCGCATCGAGATCAGGATACATCTTGAAGATGGATTTGACCGCAGCGGCTTGATCAGCCGATGCCAAAATTCCGATTTGGCCGTACACCGATTTTCGCCACAAGCGTCCGCGTGGGGCAGGGGTGCCGCGATTGTCGATACTGAAAACCGCGTAGCCTTGTTTAGCCAGCGCTGCATGCCAAATTGCTTGCGAGCCGCCCCAACGATCTAAAACCGTCTGGCCCGCTGGTTCTCCATAAACATGAAAAATCACAGGAATCTTGGTACCAGGGGCAACCTTGGGCATAAAGCACCAAGCATCCAATTCGACCGAATCACTTCCCCATTCGCCGCCACCACTCGGTATCGAAACCTTGATGAACTTAGGTTGTGGAAGGTCAAAGCGTTTCATGTTCTCGATGACTTGCTTTGATTCCGCCATCACTCGCAAATTTTTGTGATCGGGTAGCGATATCACCGACGTCACCGGCGGTACCCCCAAACTCGAATACGTATGAATGGCGAATTCACCGCTCGGAGATAAGTCGTAACGATGAGTGCCGGGAATATCGGCTGGCGTTAGCCGCTTCAATCCACTCCCATCGATGTTGCAAGAGAAAAGATAACGCTGAGTCGCGTTATCTGGCGAAGCCATAAAATAGAACTTGCCATTCTTCTCATCGATATACATCAACTCGAGAACATCGAATGGCTCTTTCGTAACCAGCGCGGCCGAACCCGATTCAGCATCGATCCAATAAAGTTGTCGCCAACCATTTTTTTCGCTCAACCAAGTAAAACGAGTCCCTTTTTGATCCCAGAACAATTCGTCGTGGATATCAACCCAACAGGCGTCGGTTTCTTTGTATAGCTCTTTGACGCTTCCATCTTTCCCGTTGGCGCGAAACAAGATCAGTTGATTCTGCAATCGATTCAATTGCTGTACGAGAAGCTCAGAGGTATTCGGGATCCACTGCATTCGCGCAAGATAATGCTCCCGTGGATCGCCAGGAATTTTTAGCCAAGTGGTTTCTTTAGTGGCTAGATCGAGAGTACCGATGCGAGCTGCCGGATTGGTTGTGCCCACTTTAGGATAAGCAATCCATTGAATGGTTGGATATTTGGTCGACGTGGTCTCGACCAAAGGAAACATCTCAACACCTTCTGTGTCCATCTGCCAATACGCGATGCGCGAGCCATCGGGACTAAATTGAAAACCATCTCGCAAAGATAACTCTTCTTCGTAAACCCAATCGAAGGTTCCGGAGATGATTTGTTTTCCATCGCCGTGGGTTAGTTGATCTACTCGATTCGATTCAAGCGACTCAAGATAGATATTCCCGCCGGATACATACGCCACACTCTTGCCATCTGGAGCGAACTTGGCAAACATCAGCGAAGACTCAGGAAGCTCCGAGCCTAATTTGCGCAGAACTTTGGAGTCCGCATAGTACACCCAATAATCGCCACGAGTCGCTAGCCGCCAAACACGCTTGGCATTGGTGAAGACCAAAAGTTTGGTGCGATCGTTGGACCATTGATAATCAACCACGTTCAACGGTTTATCGGCACCTTTCGGTGTCAGTTCCTTCAACTCCAATTGCGGTGTTCTTTTTTGCGTGAGCACATCGATCGTGACAATCGCTTTGGCACCGCTGTCACCGTAATCTTCAATTGCCTCGAAGGACTTACCATTGCTGTTCCAGGCTGACTGCCAGGTTGGAGCCCGAAAGGTATCGCTTAGAAAGATCTCGTCTACTGAAGGCTGCAAGAGACGAGAGGAACTCGCGGCCACTTTGCTTTCTTGGGCAGTTACAATAGACGCCTCAAGAGCTCCCCAAAGAACCAACGCGGTAAACAGAAGTGGGATGTATCTCAAGTGGAACTCCTTCGAGTTGATTGATTCAGAAGCCTGACCATGCAGCCCAACAAGTCGTCGTCGGCTGATTCAAGGTTAACAGTTACGGCAGGGGCAAACTAGAATTCGACGGCTGATAGGACCTCGATTTTGCGCACAATTGCCAGCGAGGCGTCGGCTTGGGGAGGAGAGGTTGGCGAACCGGACGCGTTTGTCATTACGACGACGTGCAGGAGACGATGACGAGCAGGAGCACGAGCTAACGGGCGTACCCAATAAACAAGCCATCAGCGCATAAAAAAACACTACCGATCAGGTAGTGTTTTTCTCGCGTGAAGCGAGGCCGACGGGGCTCGAACCCGCAACCTCTGGATCGACAGTCCAGTGCTCTAACCAATTGAGCTACGGCCCCAAAAACCAACTCTTCTATCGGAACCTAGAGACTCTGAAGAGCAACTTGGTTCATCAAAGAGTTAACTTTGGGAGACAAATTAACGTCTCACTGCGGTGGGATTATAGCCCCACTCCCAAGCTCTGCAAGAGCACTCCAGCACTCTTGTTGTCACATCGTAAATTTCTTCGATTCCGAGAGTCAACTTCTGCGGAATATTCGTTTATTGCCGACAAAAATGGGCTTTTCACGGGGGTAGAGTGGTGGCTCACATCGGCAGCACTGGCATGGAGGCTGCGTTTCAGTCGGAAAATTTTGCGGAATGTGCACAAATTGGACCCGAGTCCCATTCTGTAACCTACCGTTGAAATGTCGTATTTTGTTTACAAATGTCTACCCACAGATCCATTTGAGTCGCATATGTTGCTCGGAATTGATCCCCTCGTTTGGAAGCATGTTAGCTACTGGTTCGGATTGGGATTTGAGAAGCTCAATGAATCGATCGAAGAAGCATCCATGGCATCGTTTGGAGTGCTCGCGATCGTCGTGGTGGCGGTTGGACTGATCTTTTTGCGAACACAGCGATTCAACTAAGTTTGAACGCAGTACCTCGTGCCATTCATTTAGATTGAACTAGCCGAGCAACATCAATAGAGCCGATCGTCAGGTTCGGTTCCCCAAAATCGAATGGCGCGATAATCACTCAACGCATCTTCGTGTCGATTGAGTGCTTCTAAGATTTTCATCCGGTGAAATCGGATGACTGCGATCGAATCCATGCGTTCCTTGGAGAGAGTGGCAGGAAGCTTTCCTAAAGGCGCAGTCCCTAAACCTGCAGGATCGTAATCGGCCGGCGCTTCTCTGTATTCTTCAGGAATCAGGCCCAGCAATTCTTCCAGGGCTTTGTCGATCAGCACCAAGGCTTCAGCGTAGCGTTTGAGGCGATAAAGCACCCACGCTTTGGTATCGAGCAAAGCAGGTTCGTCAGGGATTTCAGCTAGCGCTTTGTCGATGTCCTTGAGGGCATCTTCCAGTTCAATATTGGCCAGCGATCTGTAATAAGCCAACTGATTTCGTTCGTTAGCGTCAGAGGGTCCAGCATCTCCGATGGTGAGTTTGACACAATCCAGCGCTTCGGCAAATCGCCCTTGTTCGCTCAGCAATTCGACCAGCCAATTACCCGCCAGTCGATTTTGGCTATTTTCGGCGATCGCTTCTTTGAGTTCCTCGATGAGCGTCGAAGTGGAATCGTCGCGTGACGGATCACCATTGACGAGCTTCAGGTAAACGCCCCAGTAGTCGGGCAATTCGCGAACTTGGCGTGAACTCTGCTCGGCAGCGGCTAAGTGGGCTTCTGCTTTTTTCCAATCCGAATGAACCACGGCGTTTGCAGCGGCGGCCAACTGCCATTTGGCATACTCCAAAGGGGCTGCCTTCCAAAGCAACGGAAACATGACGATCCCCACCAAAAAGGCAATAAATGCCCCGGTTGCGTAGCGATTCGATTTAGTCATGTAAGCGTTCATGCGAGGTATTGTACCGCCAGACTGTCCTGGTTCGGGAGACCAGTTCGAAGTAGCTCTGCTGAAACACCCCTAAATGATCGTTAAAATCGGGGTAGAAGTTATGTTTACCCCAAATTTACGCCGAAGGCAGTTATAACTCGGTTGTCGCAACTGGGGAGGCTGATAGGATTCAATACAGAACTAGGTTGAGGGCTTTGATTCCGGAGCCTGATTGATGTGCCTAGTATATCCAACGGCTGGCCCCACGTTTTTCATGGGCAGGAGAGACGATCGTGCCGCTTTACGAAATCGAAACGGATTCGCATATCATCATCACATGGGCCGGCGATGAAGAAGCTGCTCGTGCAGTGGTTTTTGATGCATATCCTTATGACGAAATTCGACGCTTGACCAAACGACCACGCGATACGTGGGTTATTTCCAAAGGTGCATTGGGAATGACGCATTCGACACTGGACATTTGCTCCATTGCGCGAGATTGCTTGGCAAAATCGGCAGGCGACAAGGTGCATGCTATACGTCTATACATGCACGAAACAGGGACCGACCTGGAAAAGGCGCGACGCGTGATCGAATCCAACATGGTATTAGGTTGGTGATTCACGCTTGTCAGTTTGCCACTTGGTCGTTACATTTCTCAATTCCTTAAACGCAATGAACCGAAAAGCCATTGGTCGGTCCATCGCTTAGTGATCCATTACGACACAAAAATGGCGGAGTAGCTCAGTCGGTTAGAGCAGCGGAATCATAATCCGCGTGTCGGGGGTTCGAATCCCTCCTCCGCTACTTTTATCTCCCCGCTCTGGGGAAGAATTTTCAGTTCGCCCTTTGAACTGAGTTCTTATGGTGTTAGGCGAATTTCTAGTCTCTTGGAAGCCATCGAACTCGATAACCAAAGTCGAGTGATCGCCCCGCAACATCTTTCAACGTGGCGCGTTCCATTTTCCCTGTTAGTAAGCCAAGCGACTTGGCGATACCCTCAACTTGCTTGAGCATCGGCAACACAACTTCGGTTTCGGTATGTCCCGTCCATAAGACACCCACAGGTTGATCCGCCAAGACTTCGAACACCGATTGCAAAAGTGCAACCATCCCTTCTTCGATACTCCAGCGTTCCCCTTTGGGACCGTGTCCATACGAAGGTGGATCCATGAGGACTAAGTCGTAGCGATTTCCGCGGCGAACTTCGCGATCGACAAAACGTAGGGCATCTTCTTGAATCCACCGGATGGGTGCTCCGGCCAAGCCACTGGCTTGGGCATTTTCTCGTGCCCACAAGAGCGTTGGTTTGGATGCATCCACATGCGTGACCTGCCAGCCCATCGATGCCAACACCAAGGAACTGGCGCCGGTGTAGGCAAACAAGTTCAAACAGCGTTTCACTTCGCCAGCAGGTACTGGCAGCGATTCAAACCAAGCCCAATTGTCAAGTTGTTCAGGAAAGACGCCAATATGCCCAAAGGGTGTCGGTCGCAATAACAAGCGCGCCTTGCCTACCGGAAGCAACCACGGGTCAGGAATCTCATCGAGCTTTCGCCATTGTTTAGACGCTTGTAAATCAAACTTTAGCAGAGCCTCCCGCCAGCGTCCCGGATCGTTTCGACGCACATTGTCGGCGGCAGGCGAGGGTCGGTCCAAAAGTACGCCACCGACGAGTTCCAACTTTCGCCCTTCGCCGAAATCGATCAATTGATAATCTTGGTTCGAGAGGGGCATGGTTCGGACATGTTGCTGTTTGGGACGTGAATTTAGAGGTCAAGTTTAACAGATTGACGCAATGCTTGAACCCATCCCATCGCAGAGTTTCGTGCTTCTTTCCGTTTTCCTCCAAATCGATTAATGCCGCACAATTTCGTTCAAATTGGCACTAATCGCGATGCGCAACCCAAATATCTAAATTGCCGTGACCACCACTTAATTCGCGCGAATGAAAATAAATCGACTTCCCATCCGCCGAAATCCAGGGGGAGTCCATTTTGGTTTCTTGCAGCTGCGGAGGAAACACTTTCATGAGTTGAAATTTCTCTTTTGTGTGGTTCCGTTCTGCCACAAATACGTTTTTCGATTTACTTGAATTCACTGTGAGCAAAATACTCTTTCCATCGTTTGAGATATAGTCAACCACGTCCCAACTCCCTTGAGGTGTCAGCGCAGGATCGATCGACAATTCAAATTTTTCGCTACGACTGTTGCGGTGGTAGATACAAATTTTGCTTTGGGTTTGTTTGTCGCCCCCAACTGTCACCGCTAACCAGAGTCCATTCGGCGAAATCACTGGATGACGCACCAACTGCGTGACGTTGATTCCAGGAAGAACAGTTGGCGTTGAGAACTCGGCTTGAAGTGTGTTGCGGCGACAAACATAGATGACATCATGTGAAGCCCCTTCCTGTGAATTAAAGACGAGCTCAAGTCCATCTCCAGTCATGCAATACCAGGGAGAGGTCGTGGTACGAGAGGCGAATGTACCTTGTAGTTTTCTCTTGTTTGTGAACTCTTCTCCTCGCTTGCTGCGACTAGCCTGATAAAGTTCATTGTTGATGGTGAGCAACAGCGTCAACTCATCATCCGTTGCAATCGGGTTGGCCTCACGTTGCGGACTATTGACTGAGCCACCCAGATTCTCAAACCGATTCCACGGACGGCTCATATCCATGATCTGTAACAATGAACCAGGCTTCTCTTGATCTAATCGACTCTCTGCGCCAGGTGAGTGATTAGGCACTCCATTGGTCACAGGGGAGTGCGCAATGTTGTCGTGAGGCTCTAGCGTAGCGTCTGGCGTTCGAGCTTTCACTGATGGCCAAAACTGCTGTACGAGATAAAGGCTCAAGAGTAGAAGACTCACTCCACAAAATGCGGCGATCGCGCGAGCCATAGAAATACGAGGCCGAACATTAGGCGAGGCAACGGGTTGCAAAACCTCGCGAATGGTTCTGTCACTCAATTTGCCTTGAATGTTTAATTCGGATTCACATCGGCTCAAGAGCTTTACAAGCTCAGCAGAAGTTTGAATGCGGTTTTCAGGCTTCTTTTCGAGCAATCGATGAATAATGCCAGCCAGCCAATCGGGAATTTCAGAGAGAACTTCCTGAATGGGGCGCGGATTATCTTCGATCACACGTTTAAGGACAACCAACGATGTTTGCCCACGAAAAGGTGGGCGTCCACAGGCCATCTGGTATAGGACACTTCCCAAGCTAAATAGGTCGGTGCGTTGGTCCATTGGCTGCCCCTGAGCTTGTTCGGGCGCCATATACATAGGCGTGCCGGATACGATTCCGGTCCTAGTCATACTCGCATCATCTACGGATCGCGCGAGTCCAAAGTCTGTGAGTTTTATACGTGCGTCAGGCCCCCCTTCGACTAGGATATTGCCAGGCTTAATGTCGCGGTGAATAAGCCCTTGAGAATGTGCGGCTTCCAAGCCACTGGCGATTTGGCGTGCCAACCGAACGACGGTTGCCGCATCAACAGGTCCTGATCGCCCCATGAATTGTTGCAGAGTTTCTCCTTCGACAAACTCCATCACCAAATAAGGTAGGGGCTGCTCTTCGACTGCATAAACTTGAACAACATTTTCGTGCTTGATCGCTGCTGCAGACCGTGCCTCACGCAAAAACCTCTTGCGAGGTGGAGATGTAACAGCCAACGTAGGACTCATCACTTTGATTGCCACGGTTCGATGCAGCTTTTCATCGAAAGCCTTGAAAACCGTCCCAAAACCACCGTGCCCTAACACCTCTAAGATCTCATAGTGCCCCAAAGATCCCAGGGAGTTTGGGCGACTGGGAGGGGAAAGATAATTCAATTCAAATTCTGCATCATCTGCATCTGACACATCTTCAAAGTCTTTGGTCTCAGGGGCAAAATCCAGGGTTGTGTTGTTATCCCAGGTCATGGGATCGCCGGTGAGCGTAGGGGACGCCGAGGACTGTTGCATCACCGGTGTTGTCAGGAAATCCGAAGTTCTGTTGTGCTCGTCGAGCAAGACTCTGATGCGCGACAAAAGCTCCGCATCGCCACCACAGGCCTGTACAAGGTAAGCCTCGCGTTGGGTCGCAGTGTCTATTTCAATGGCGGCTTCAAAAATTTCACGTTCGTTTTTCATCGGTCGGACATCTTTCTCGCAGGTGACTACAGCCTCACTATTACGTGCGGAAAACGAAGTTCTCATCCGCCAAAAAGACGCGAAAAAAATTCTTAAGACATCGACAACCGAATTTCGGCCATCAACCAAGCTTTGGCATAACTCCAAAGCCGTTCAGCAGACCGCTTCGATAGCCCGAGTGTTTCGGCTGCTTGCTCCATCGTAAAACCTGCAAAATATCGCAAATGAACCAACTCATAAGCGTCGGGCTCAATTCCCTCTAATTTGGCGAGAGCAGCATCCAGCGCGATCAAATCTTCTCGCACACCAAGTTTGTGCGCTGGCATCTCCTCCAGTTCAACTCGCCGCCAGTCTCCCCCTCGCTTTTCGGCATTTCGTTGCCGGGCAAGATCCACCAGCACGCGTCTCATCGTAATGGCAGCAGCAGTAAAAAAATGTCCACGTGAATTCCAATGCGCTGACTTGGTGGCACCTAAGAGGCGAACGCAAGCCTCATTCAGCACTTCCGTGGTTTGCAATTGCGACGCGGATCGCTCCCGACTTTTGGCATGTTTTGCCAATTGATGCAACTCTTGATAGATGGATTGAACGAGCAGCTCTCGGGCTGTGTTATCACCCGCATCGGCAAGGTTTAGTAGTTGTGTGATATTGTTCATTGCCGCCAAAATAGTAGTGGGGATTTATCCTTGTCTTCGATCAAACGTTTATGCAAGAGCGTTCCATTCCACACTTCGGACATCCCTCTTGCAAGATCCTATTTGATCATCGAGCGTGCGATTGTGTCACATTGTGCGACGAATGGCACAGTAAACAAAGGACGTGCGCTGATATCCACAGGCATTTGCAATGGCACAAACTTTGCTTGTTTCAAATTGGGATTCGCGGCTGTTCTATCTTGTTTTGAGGTTTATCTATGTTGGACCTGAGTTGCTACGGTATTACGGTAAAAGATGTGCGTCGAAATGTTTCACCTGCTGGGTTGTATGTCGACGCGATCCGGGCAGATCCGAAATGCAATATCGCAGACTCTGGTGCACTGATTGCGTACTCGGGCGACAAGACGGGTCGTTCCCCTTCCGATAAACGCATTGTTGAAGATTCTCAATCACGACATAACGTCTGGTGGGGCAACGTCAACGTGCATGTTTCCGAAGAGGTTTTCGATATCAACCTGGAACGAGCCGTCGATTACCTCAACACGCGACCTCATCTTTATGTGGTTGATGCTTACGCTGGTTGGGACGAAGCGTACCGAATGAAGATCAGGGTCATTTGCTCGCGTCCGTATCATGCTCTTTTCATGCATACGATGCTCATCCGCCCCACCAAAGAAGAACTCGTCAACTTTGGCGAACCCGATGCGGTGATTTTTAATGCAGGAGCGTTTCCGGCCAACCGTCGTACGTCAGGTATGACATCTAAAACCAGTATCGACTTGAATTTGCGAACACGACACTCGGTGATACTGGGAACAGAATATGCTGGAGAAATGAAGAAGGGTGTCTTTACACTCATGAATTATTTCGGGCCGTTGCAAGGCATTCTATCGATGCATTGCTCGGCCACCGCGGATCGGGCAACCGGCCAATCGTCTTTGTTGTTCGGTCTCTCAGGAACCGGTAAGACCACATTGTCAGCCGATCCCAATCGTCTCCTGATTGGTGACGACGAACATTGTTGGTCTGACACTGGTATCTTCAATATCGAGGGGGGCTGTTACGCCAAAGCGATTGATCTCACGCCTGAATCGGAACCGGAGATTTTTCAAGCGTTGCGATTTGGAGCGGTTCTCGAAAACGTTGTCTTTGATCCCGACACACACCATGTTGACTTCCACAATACTTCGATCACTCAAAACACTCGCGGTGCTTATCCAATCGAGTTCATCCGGAATGCGAAGATACCTTGTCGAGCAGGACATCCGACCGATGTGATCTTTCTCACCTGCGATGCCTTTGGGGTGCTACCTCCGGTGAGCAAACTCACTCCCGCTCAGGCGATGTATCATTTCATCAGCGGCTACACGGCCAAGGTGGCGGGAACAGAAATGGGGATCACTGAACCTCAAGCCACATTTTCACCCTGTTTCGGTGGCCCATTCTTGGTCTGGAAGCCAGCTAAGTATGCCGAGTTGTTGGCAGAAAAACTAAAGAAGCATCAAGCCAACGTGTGGTTAGTGAATACGGGTTGGAGCGGAGGTGCGTACGGCACCGGTTCCAGAATGAAACTGAAGATAACACGTGCGATCATCGATGCCATACATCAAGGGACATTGAAAAATGCCCCGACTCTCACCGATCCCACTTTCGGAATCGCTGTTCCCACCGCATGTCCCAATGTGGATCCTGGCATTTTGATACCACGAAACACATGGAAAGATCCTCAAGCCTATGATCAAACTGCGCAAAAACTAGCCGATCTATTTCGCAATAACTTCCAAAAATACATTGACGGTACCTCGGAAGAGGTCCGGCAAGCTGGCCCGAAATAATGCAATAAAGCCCTAAATGGGCAACTCAGAAAAACACGCTCTTGAATTCGCAACTACACTATGGGATTGTGCGAAGCAATGTCCATGGTGTAGTTCGCGAATGGAGAATTCTGGGTTGAACTGGATCGATTCTTGGAAACGAGCGGAAGAATGCCCCGAGTGTCAAACCAAAGTCGATGGACACTATTGCCCCAATTGCGGGCAAAAGCAATTGGATCATCGTCTGAACTTTTTTGAGTTGTTAAGCGACCTATTTTCCCGCATCACCAGCCTAGAAAGCGGCTTCTTCTTCACTTTCATACAACTCTGTATTCGACCTGGAAGCGTCGCGCGCGAATTCGTCTTGGGAAAACAAAAGAGTTATACCAATCCATTAGGGTACTTTTTCTTAAGTGTCGCGGCACAGATGGCCGTTCTTTGGCTATTCGCGGGTCCGATGCGTGAAAATCTCGCCCAGCAGTTTCGTGACTATCCTGATCAAGAATTCGTCACCAAACTCAACGAAACATTTCATGGTCAAGCGGTCGAAATCATCGTTGATTCCTACTTCAGCGCCGTGCAACAAGCTTATCTGTATTGCGCATTGCTCTTTTTCTGCTTACCATTTTCACTCATGGTGTATTGGGGCGAACGATTTCTCGGGAAACGCTACACTTGGGGCGAGACAACGGTATTCTCTCTTTACGTATTCGGCCACTGCTTATTCATTACGGCCATTGTCTCGATCTTCACGTCAAGAATCGATGTTACATGGCAAATGCTACTCACCCTGGGAGTTATGTTCGCGTTACCCCAGCAAGCTCATACGAACTTTTTCCCGGAGGGTGTGATTGCACGCGGCCTAACTTTCGTTGCAACCCTCTTCAGTTTTGCGCTGCTTATGATCTCGATCACAGGGATCTTTGTTTCAAGTGTCGCTTGGGCTGTTGCCTCTCGTTCCGCAGGCTAGTGCCTCTTGCCAAGTAGCCCGCTTCACCTCGTATGGGTTAAGTCGCAACGCAAATCAATTTCAATGAGATCAATGCAACGATTCTAAGTACGCCAGCAAGTCGGCCAACTGATCGAGCTTGAGATTGCCCACTAACCCTTCGGGCATCATCGATTTCTCTTGCTTCTTGCGTTCTTCAATATCCCCTTGAGCCAATTCATGCATGATGCCTTGACTGTCTCGAATGACCACTTTGTCGGCGCTTTCGGTCACCACAAAGCCGGTCAGCACTTCACCATCGGAGGTTAGGAATTGCCAACTATCAAATCCCTGGGCAAGTTTGGCACTCGGCGACACAATCGATTCGATGAGTTCCTTACGCGAATATCGTTTGCCAATATCGACCAAATGTGGGCCTTTTGGGGCTTGTCCATCGGCAAATGTATGACATGCCACGCAAGCTTGTGATTGAAATAACATGCGTCCTTTTTCCGCTGCTCCCTGGGCTGTGGCCATCGCTTCAATCACTTTCTCCAGCTTCATGTTACCTACCAAACTCTTATCATTGGGATCGATTTCGACAATCACAATCGGCTCTTGCTTCATAGGTTCTGCCGGTACAGATCCCGTTGAATCTTTGGCGAAGGGCAAGCGATATTTTTCAGCACTCTTCACCAGAGCTTCGCGAGCCGTTGCTTCGCCTTGGTCCAACGATGCCTTAAGAAACTTTTCAATTCGCTCGGTCCCTTTCCAAGCTTGTCGATCGTAGTACGGCCCAGTGGTATCTGGTCGTGTCCCCCACCAATCGCCCCGAGTGTAATCACCTTCGCGGTAATATAAGCGAGCCAATGTATCGAGCAGTTGCAACTTCAGTTCGTTATCCGCAGGACGATAAAGCCGCTGAATCACGGCAGCCACGACATCTTCCTGATGCATGTGACGCAAGGACAACAAAGCCATTCTTCGAGCGGATGTATCTAAGGCTTTGACAACGCTATCCGCAGAGCCTAATGCTGCTAAGGCTTGCACGATCAAATGCGGTAAGACGCGATCGGGTTGTGATTCAGAGTGCGACTTCACTTGCCAATCCAAACTGCAAGCAGGGAGCGATAGGAGAGTCGCCGAAATGGAGTCGCGTTCCTCTTTGCTCAGCAGATCGTTGGCGAGTGCACTACGCTGCAAAGAAATGACTGCCTGCGATACAACCGTGGGATCAGTATCAGAAAGCGACGCCACAGCAAACTCTACTGCCAGTTTATCGATTTCCCCCACACGATCGGTCAACATCCTCAGCACAATGCGACGGATCGCAGGATCTTTCTTAGCAAGATTCAAGAGTAACGGATTCGCATCTTTCCCGATGAGCTGCTTTAGAGTGCAAACCGCAGCCACACGATTCGCTAGAGCAACAGAATTATTTCCGGCTATATCCAACAAGCCGTTGGATAGCTCTACCGATTGATCGCGTCGCAGGATCTCGCGCGACACATGAAACGTGCCGGCCGCCCCACTGCCACTAAGTAGTTGCAGCAACTGCGATGGAGTTTGGGTAGTCAAAAAGGGGAAAGGTTTGGGTACAAATTCTTTAGGGGTAACCAACGCGACAAAGCCGACGTTTTTGTCGCTAAAACTAAAGCCACCGTTCAACCAACTAGAGACATACATGCGACCGCTGGTGTCCATATCGACATCCGTTGGGCGCGAGATCTTCAAAAACGATTGTTGATTCGGCTTGAACGTCGCTTGATCTTTCTGGAGCCGATGCATGTAAACTTCGCTTGTCCCCCAATCGCAAGTGTAGGCCGCGCTGTTGAAGTCTGCGGGCCAACGCGGTTCATAGACAAACATGCCACCGCAGCCGGAGCCTCCGCCGTAATCAGCCAGTGGTGGCATCGTTTCTTCAGGATAGTTGATGTACCGCGATGGATAACCATATTCAGCACCTTGCAGAATATGGCTGACGCGCACGTTCCAACCGCCACCATCATTGGTGTTGTCCCGAGTAAACATATCCAAATGCGGATCGATGCACACATCGAGGATATTACGCAGGCCCCACGCATAAATTTCCATATCGGTTCCGTCGGGACGAATACGAACGATACCGCCACCCCTTCGGCTCAATACTTTTCCATCAGCCCCAACGGCCTTCGAAAAACCGAAGTCCCCAACTGCGATATAGATCCAACCATCGATGCCCATGCGGATACCGTTGGTAGTATGATCCGCACCGCGTTGATTCACAGCGTCGGTACTAATACCTTCAATGAGAACTTTGGAGGAATCTGCTACACCGTCGAGATCTTCATCGCGGTAAAGCGTCAAGAAGGGTGGATGCAACACCCACAAGTTACCTTGGTCATACACCAATCCGCGCGGATGATCGACGTTAGCAAATGTCTTGATATCTTCGGCTTTACCATCGCCATCGCGGTCGACGCACTTGACGATTCGCCCGAAACCTTTTTCGCGGCCGAGAGAACCCTGTTCATCAATTCCTACAAACAACTCGCCGTTTGCACCTGTAGCTAGACAAACAGGATAATTGACTAAGGGTGGTTCAGCAAACAACTGCACATCAAAGCCTGAGGCAATTTGTACGTCGCCCAATTTGGCTGCAGGACTATTTCCGTTGGCAATCCCTTCAGGAAGTTTCGGCAGCTCGCCGTCATATGCTTCCATTTCCCAAAGACTTCCCCAACCACCAGCACTTGAGCCAAGAAAAGTCACTTTGACTGCAGTCAGATCCATTGGCTCGATGGTATGACTGACAATTCGCTCAACTTTCTTGTTGCCTTTTTGTTCAATGATTGTTTTCCATTCTTTGCCACCAACTTGTCCTTCGATTCGGTAGCTATAAGCCGCTTCTTGTTCCCAGTGAATTCGCAGCGAAGAAACGCGGGTCGGTTTCGGAAGATCGATCTGCAGCCAAGCCCCAGATCCGCCACCATTGTTGCACCACCGGGTTCGAGCATCGCCATCGACCGCGCGATTCGCGAAATTTTGCTTCGAAGATTCTTCGCTGCTAGCCGTCGCCTTTTGGCCTAAGAGAATATTTCCTTCTCCGCAACATTTGCCAGAGCTTGGCTGCAGATTATCTTTCTCGCCGCGAGCGATCGCTTGAATCTCGCTGGTGGTTTCCGAGGAAACTTCTGTCAGTTCAGGAAAATCATCGCCGTAGACGCTCCACAGAATCCCGCGTGAGAGCATGTCGAGATACTTTGGCTCGGCCATCGTTTCATTGTAATGGCCAATCGTTGTACCGAAGACGCGAGTGTTGTGATATTGGTTGGTCCAAACGCAGACCTGATCTTCTAGATTGTCATTCCGTTTCGCTGTGCCCAGGACTGTAGTACCCGGAAATAGTTTGATGGTGTGATACAACTCGCCTTTAGGTACCGTCCAATCAGCGCCGAATCCTTTCATGATCGGATGCGTTGAGTTTTTGTTTTCGACGGTATACGCATAATGCGGGCCGTGCCCAGGTGACTGCACACCACAGAACTCAAACCAATCATCGTTGCCAACACGGTAACAGTGCATGGCACAATGAATCAGAACCGCTGGCACACCTTTGCGATGGGGCTCAAGGATACGTGCTAACCAGCTTGGATCTTTGGCATCAGAAAAACATTCGTTGTGTACGATCACATCAAAGCCATCTGCCCAATTAGGATCGTTGTACAACGGGATTTCTGAATTCGTCGCTGTACCACCTTGATGGACAACCACCCATTCCACATTAGCTCGGGCTGAGACACCTTTCGTGATAATTTGCTTTTGCCGAGGGTAATCGTGGCAGCAACCTCCCGTCACCAAGAGAGCGCGAATTGGTTGACCTTCTTTTTTTGAAACCGTTGGCGTTTGAGCCGGCAACAACGTGCTCAATAGGGTAAATACACCGGTCAACAAGAGGGTTGCTGATCGCATGGTGGGGGCTTTCTATAGCGGGTCGAAATAGGCTGGACATTCCACGATAATTGACCAACGAGATCGTCTCAATCGGTCGAGGGAGTCATCGCGGCGAATTCAGAGTTTTAGTGGCAACGCAGCTTCTTCTCCGTTCCACTCGGGCACATTCCAGTCGGGCACATTCCGCTCGGGAATAGTGGAAACGGGCTGACTTGAGGTGGGGAGTGCTACGGTGGGGCGAGCGGTGGGTTCAAGAAATCCGCTCCAATTTAGGTCAAATTTTGTAGCCGAATCCACTGCGGAGGAAACGCCCCCCTTATTCGCTTCAGCAGAGTTGGAAGGGGAGGAAACCGGACATGTTCCCGACGAATCAACGCACATCGAACAACGTTTATTCGAAGGACGCGCCATAAAAAGAGCAAACGCAAGTATCAACCACCAACGAAAATCTTTCACAAGCAACTCGCTGCATCTCTGAGAGGAACAACACCTTAATCTCGGAAATAGATCACCGGCTTAACTCATTATAGCTTCGATGGGATGCCCATGCACATCCGTCAGTCGTCGATCAATTCCGTTGTGGCGCCAGGTCAGTTTCGTATGCTCGACGCCCATGAGTTTCAACAAAGTTGCGTGCACATCGTATACTTTCGTCGGCTTGCTGCGATCCAACGGCTTATAACCCCACTCATCGCTCTCGCCGAATGTAACGCCTGGTTTTATTCCCGCACCGCAGAGCCAATTGGTGAAGACATAAGGATTATGGTCACGACCAACGCCACCTTGTGAGGAAGGCATGCGTCCGAACTCGGTTGTCCACAGAATCAACGTATCCTCGAGCAAGCCACGTTGCTGCAAATCTTGAATCAGCGCCGTGGCGCCAACGGCCATACCCATCGCTAATGGACCATGGTCGCGTTTAATGTCTTCATGTGAATCCCAATTTCTGCGAGGAAAACCGTTGTCGTTACCGCTCCAGATTTGTACGAAGCGGACCCCGCGTTCAAGCAGTCGTCGAGCAACCAAACATTTCGTTCCAAAATGATGAGCCTCTTCGGGCGCGTTGATTTCAGCAGGCCATTGTTTACCCGCTGGCTGAATACCATACATATCGAGGATGTACTGAGGCTCTTGACTCAAATCGAGTGCTTCAGGCGCCGCTACCTGCATGCGTCCAGCCAATTCGTAACTGCGAATGCGAGCCTCTAAGCGTGGGTCATCAACGCGTTGGCTGGCATGTTGTCGGTTGAGGAATGCGAGAGTTGCTCTGGCATTTTCTTCGCCGCTATCCGTCACAAAATCGGCGCTTGGATGCGGATTTAAGTCGGTAATCGGCGACGACTTTCCTGGAAATATCACCGTACCGCTGTGTTGCGTTGGCAAAAAGGATGCGTCCCAATTCTTGACACCATTGGATGCGAAGCCTCGATGATCGGGCAACACTACAAATGTTGGGAGGTTCTCATTCATCGAGCCCAACGCGTAACTGATCCAACAACCAGCTCCTGGAAAACCGGGAGTTTGAAACCCCGTCGCTTGTAATAGAGTAGCTGCTGAGTGGACGCCACTGGTCGTCACCATGTTATGAATGAATGCCAGTTGGTCGACCACTTTCCCCAGCGGAGCGACAGTATCACTGAGCATCTTGCCGGAATTACCGTATGGTTTGAAATCCCAAACCGGTTTCAACCATGGCCCAAGTCCATCCTGAAAAGCCTCGACAGGTTCCCCGAAATTGCTCGGCTTTCCATGGTGTTTTATCAATTGCGGCTTGTAATCAAACAGATCGATATGGCTAGCGGCCCCCGCCATAAACAATTGAATGACGCGTTTTACTTTACGAGGATAAACGATCGAAGGATGTGCAGGAGCAGTCTCTTGTTCGCCAGCCTGAATCTTATCATTAGCTAACATGTTAGCCAGAACGACTCCACCAAATCCGTTCCCCATGCGTGTTAACCAATGCCTGCGATCTAGCATTTCGTATGACTCGCCGAGTGATCTTTGTTTATGCATTGCGAACGACCTCAATCGACGAAAGAAAACTCATTCAGGTTCAACAATAATCGGCAAGCATTTTCCCAACCATGCTTATGAGCGAACTCAATAACCGCTGCCGCTTCCTCTGCATTGGGGCGTCGCGATATGGATAATTCAAAGGCTCGTTCAACTTTGGCCTGATCATCACCGTTGGGAAATTCATACGCTAAACGGGCCGCAAAGCGTTTCGCTTGTTCCAACATGAAGCCATTATTGAGCATCGTGAGAGCTTGCGTGGCCGAGACCGTCTCGTTTCGGCGATCTACGCGGATCGAAGGATCAGCACAATCAAGTAAGGTCATGAAGGGTTGCAATTGCGAGCGAACAATAAAGCGATAGACACTTCGTCGAAAAGTCGTAACATCTGCAGGATTGGCCAGATCATATTCATAATGAGGTGAATGCTCGGGATGCTCGACAACAAAGTCTTGGTATCCTGCTCCCCCCATGCGTAAGTCGAGAGTGCCACTTGTAGCAAGCACAGCATCGCGCACCGCTTCAGCTTCCAATTTGCGGCGACTTTGTTGCCACAGAAAAACGTTCTGAGCATCGATCGCCATGGCCGCCGGATTGTGATGTATCGAACTTTGCTCATACGTTGTTGTTAGCACGATTTGACGATGCAACTTCTTGAGCGATTGTGAATCTCGCAATTCCAAGGCTAAAAAGTCAAGCAACTCTGGATGACTAGGAAGGCCTCCCATTCGTCCAAAGTCATTCGGCGTATCTACCAGACCGCGCCCAAAATGATATTGCCATATTCGATTCGCCATCGAACGCCACGTCAAAGGATGATCTGGGTGTATCAACCATTGAGCTAACGCGGCACGTCGATCTGCTTCGCTATGCTGCTCGGACAATTTGAAGAAGTCAGGCAAGCCGAACTGTCCTGCTAGAGCATTGGGACTCACTTCTTTTCCGGGTTGCGTTACATTTCCGCGAGCGAGCAAATAAATCGGGCGTGGTTTTCCTCCATCAGGTCCAGTGCCACGAAAAGCACCGGAACCAACGTGAACCGTCCCTGCAAATACACGTTGCGGAGGAGGCAACTCGGCCAATTGGGAACGAAGCGTTTTCTCTCGAGCTTCAAGTGCCTGCCCATGTTCTTTGAGCGTTATCGGAATGGACTTGGCCATCAATTCCAATTTTTCATGCAGCAACTTCGAAAGGTCGGTCGCCATGGGACCAGTTGGCGTTTTTCCATCAACCAGATTCTTGGTGCCCCAACGCGGGCCTGCCTCAATCGAATCCAAAGCGGTCACTGTTTTATTGAGAGCGACGTTCTCATTTTCCGTGTTGAAAACTTCAAGCTCAGCCAGCGCTAATATGAAATCCTTGGAGCGTTCCACGAGCGATTCCGCTTCGACGCGCACATAACGCACCGTTTTTTGTTCCAGCGATAATTGTGAACAATCGATGTCGACGGGACACCAACCAGGATTGGCAAAATCTTCAAGGCTATAATCCGCTAGTGAAATGGATGTTTCGAAGTTGGGGTCATTCGAACCGCGAACCTTCCAGCGTAAAGGAAAGCCGAAGCCAGCGCCGATGGAATTGAAATCGTCGTAACAGGGATGTAATCGCAGCGACTTCAGTGGAACAGTAACTCCAAGATCCACTTGCACCCATTTGAGATTCTTGGCTTGATTGGCGATCTGACTGTGATAACCATATTCGACAGGCAACTGTTCCCGAAGCTTAGCCGTCGTTTCCGAGATTCGTTTTTCCAACGGTTCAAGTTTCTCACCAGTCGCTTTCTGTATCTCAGCCCGATGCGCTGTGAGTTCGGCTTGAACAGAGGCTAGTGCCTGTTGGAACTCTTGCACTTTTTTCTCAACGTTTGGATCCGCATAGTAGGTGCGATCGGCGCGATCCAAGGCGGCAAACACGGCTTGTAATGCGTAATAGTCCGTTTGAGTGAAGGGATCAAATTTGTGATTATGGCACTGAGCGCATTGTATGGTGATGCTACTGAACGTCCCGATGGCAGTTGCGACCATGTTGTCGCGATCTAGATGTCTGGCAATTTTTCCATCGGTTTTAGTTTCCGGTACTTCGGCATGACCGATGAAATCCCACGGGCCAGCGGAAATAAATCCTAACGCCTCGATGTTATCGGCAGTTCGTAAACCCAAGGCTTCATCATTGGGGAGCGTATCACCGGCAATCTGCTGCTGAATGAACTGTGTATACGGGCGGTCTTCGTTCCACGCACGAATGACATAGTCACGATAGGGCCAAGCATTCGGCCGCGGTTTGTCTTTGTCATAACCATGTGTGTCGCCATAGTGCACAACATCCAGCCAGTGCCGTGCCCAACGTTCACCGTAACGTGGATTCGCTAATAGACGATCAACCACCTTCCCTTTGGCATTAGGATCATCGTCGGCCAAAAATGCGGCGACATCTTCGGGCGAGGGTGGCAACCCAATCAGGTCGAAGTAAATCCGACGCAACCAAATTGGCTTTTCTGCAGCGGGTGAAAAAGTTAGGTCATGCTCAATGAGTTTGGCTGCGATCCATGAGTCCACTGGCGACTGCACCTTCGCAGCGACTTGTGGCAGCAAAGGTGCCGCATGTTTTTGCATCGGCTTCCATGCCCAATGATCCAAACGATCCTCCCAACCTTTAGGCGTGTGAGCCGGGTCATCTTTGCCGGAAGCGCCACCTTGAATCCAGCTTTTCAACAAATCGAGTTCACTGGTTGAAAGTGCGGCTCCTTCAGGAGGCATTCGTTCATCCGGATTAATGGATGAAACACGTTGCCACAACAGGCTCGTCGAAGCATCGTGAGGCTTGACTGCTGCTCCAGAGTCCCCGCCGACCATCATGGATGCGATGCTATCTAATTTAAGCCCTCCCCCTTGTTCTTCGCTGCCATGACACTGCGTGCAATGCTGGTCTAGCAGTGGGCGGATTTTTTCTGCGTAGATATCGGCGGATGAATTGGGGGCAGCGGCAACTGGGGTATCAGCTTGATAGAAGCCGTTTGTGGGCGTTGCCGCGAGTGCTAGCATCAAGACAACAGCGAGATACCGAAATTGAATTGCGATCATAGTCATTAGGTAGGTACATGACCTTAAGCATGTCAATTCGCTGCGGCAAACGATGCTAGCAACAAATTCTGCGAGCTCGATGTGGGCACAACGACAGGAGTGATTTAGGTAAAATGCAGAAAACAGGTCTATGAGGGAGATCAGGTGGGTGAAAGAGGAGGTTGATCAGGCGTCTGCAACCCTCCCTATTATATAGTGTGAACGGTGGGAGGGTGCGTCGTCAAGCAACGAATCGATCTTGACCCTATTCGCTCAGAATTCTAGAAGTCAGTCCAAGTATTTTCACCGAGCACTTCTAGGTCCAGGTCAAGGATGTCTTGATGACCCTCCGCAAACGACAATTGGCAACAGCCGCGATGGTACTGATCGGATCGACGGGCTGCGTCATGCCGTGGTTCAAAAAGGATGAACGCACCGAAGTCCAGAAGAAGGGTGACGAAATCCGGGAGGTGATGGAGAGCGAAGAAAGACCGCACATTATCGGTGAAATTGCAGTAGCTCGCGGTTTGCATTTAGCCAAAGTCCAAGGTGTTGGGCTTGTGGTGAACCTGCCCAATACAGGTGGTGACCCGCGACCTAGTGAACAGCGTACCACTTTGTTACAAGAAATTCGCACGCACGAAATTCCCAAGGCGGATGAGCTGATTGCTTCCCCTTCCACTGCACTTGTGATGGTATCTGCCTGGGTACCGCCAGCGATTCAAAAGAATGCCCGGATCGATTTGGTGGTAAAAACCTCTGAAATTTCTGATGCCAAAGGTCTGCAAAGTGGCCAATTGGTCCCCACGCGTTTGCGTGAGTTCCGAACATTGGGTGGAACGTTGCGACAAAGCGATGTATTCGGAATTGGGGCAGGGCATTTAGTGACCGAAAGCGATGCCACGTTGAAAGTGGAGCCACTGAAGCAATTGCGTGGTGTGATTCCAGGTGGTGGTCGCATGATGGTCTCACGTGGATTATCGCTGTTAATCAATGATGATTTCAGTCACGTCTTTACCGCTGCGGCAGTTTCCAAGGCGATTAATGAGCGTTTCTTCAGGTACGATGGATCAACGCGCAAGGGTGCTGCTGTTCCGAAGCGCGATCAAATGATCGAAATCGGCTTGGATCCGAAATATCGTTTGGATCCTCAGCATTACATGAATGTGATCATGTCGTTAGGCTTTTCGGAGAAGGCCAGCGATCGCGCAGCTCGCATCGAGTTGTGTCGTCGGCAATTGCATGAGCCAACAACAGCACGTCGCGCCAGTCTGCAATTGGAAGCGATTGGAAAAGAGGGCATTCCCGCATTGATGGAAGGTATGATTGCAGGTAATGACGAAATTCGTTTTTACTGTGCCCACGCGCTGGCATATCTCAATGAAGCACGCTGCGTGGAGACCTTAGAGCAACTGACGATTACGCAACCAGCATTTCGCGCAATGACACTCAATGGTTTAACCATTCTGGATCATTTTGAAGCACAAGAAGCTTTGATTCGTTTGATGCAAGTGCCTGATCCTGAAGTTCGCTACGGTGCGTTGTGTGCCTTGCGTGAACGCGATCCACGTGAGCCATCGATTCGCGGTATTCAAATGGGTGAAGTCACTCGGGTCGTGCAGATACCGACAAAAGATACACCGATGATTGCGTTTTCCTTATCGAAGTACCCAGAAATCGCCATTTTTGGCGAAGACCCACCGTTGAAAATCCCAACCTTTATCCGCATCAACAGCCGCATTTTGTTGCGTCCAGATCCATCGGGCGAACTTCGCGTGAGCCGCTTTGAACCGGGTGCAGAAGATCGTATTCAACTGGTTCCTATGACGCTTACCGGGATGATTCATGGTCTGGTGGAAGTAGGAGCTTCTTATGGTGACGTGACCCTCGCCGTTATGGCTGCTTCAGCTGAAAATGCGATTCCTTATCCGGTGGTCATCAATCCTCGACCAGTGGCGGGCCGTACGTTCAACCGCAATGGCAAAGCGGCTTCGCCTTGGGAATTGGCTCCGCAGGGTGGTTCCGAAGATTTGCCAGTCGATGAAATGGAAATCATCGAAGAAGATGACTCGGAAAGCTTGGATACTGAGAGCTTGGATTCAGAAGAAGCAGAAGTTCTGGAAGTGAAAGCTTACCCATGGTGGGATTATCGTTCCTGGACAAGCTGGGGTAGCAGTAAAGAGACTGACACCAACAAAGAGAAGGAATCCTCAACGCTGCGATAGTAGATTACTGAGGCGTTTGAGGAAGGGGTGAGGTAGGCGATACTGCAATGCTGAAGGCCTTAGAACTAGCTGGCTTTAAGAGTTTCGCCGAGAAAACTCGCTTCGAGTTTCCGGATGGGATCACGGTGATCGTTGGTCCCAACGGTAGCGGTAAGTCCAATGTCGTCGATGCGATCAAGTGGGTATTGGGTGCCCAGAGCGCTAAGGCTTTGCGCGGCCAGGATATGGCCGACGTGATCTTCAAAGGTGCCGCAGGTGGCTCACGCAAGCCAGCCAATACAGCTGAAGCGACCCTTGTCTTTGATAACAGTCAAAACAATTTCCCCGTTGATACCCCCGAAGTCCATGTCACTCGCCGCGTATATCGCAGCGGGGAAGGGGAGTACCTCATCAATGGTCAACCTTGCCGACTCAAGGACATCAAAGACCTCTTTCGCGGGACAGGCGTGGGCGTCGATGCTTATAGCTTGATCGAGCAGGGTAAAGTCGATCGCATGCTGCAAGCGTCGGCCAAGGATCGACGCATCATTTTTGAAGAAGCCGCGGGGATCAGTCGCTACAAGGCAAAACGAGTTGAAGCGGAACGACGCCTACAACGCGTAGAGCAGAATTTGTTGCGATTAAGCGACTTGGTACGCGAGATGGAAGAACGTCTCCATCGGTTGCAGTCTCAAGCCAGCAAGGCGCAGCGTTATCGCGCCATGAATGAACGGTTGCAGATCCTGCGAACGCAAATGGCAGTCGCTGACTGGAAAGCCATCGTTGCTCAGTGCGAAAAGGTTGAACGCGACCTGGAATCGCTTCGCAAAGATGAAACTCAGCTGAGCGAAACACTAACGCATTGTTTGGCAAGAATTCAGTCGACCGAACTGGAAATGCACGAGATCGGTCGCGAAGCTGGTGCAGTTGAACAATTGTTGCGTGGAACTCAACAGAGTTTGGTCGAGGTTAACAGTCAACAAAAGTCGCAATGGCAACGTCGCACAGAATGCGATGAAGAGATTGGACGTATACGCAATAAATTGTTAGCGCTGCGACAAAAAGCGGATGTGGCTCAAGTCCAAGTATCGCAGATGCATGAAGAAGTCGTGCAGGCACGCAAAGCTGTCGCGCAGGCTCGCCAAAAATCAGATCGTGCAGCCACGGATCTACAAGAAGTTGAGACCAAGGCTCAGTCTTATCAGAGCGAATTGGATAGTACACGAAAACGTTATCTCGACCATCTCAATGAAGCCTCGCAACAGAACGTATTGATCTCAGGCCAAGAATCGCAATTGGCCGAATTGCAAAAGCTGTTGAGCAGCCTACAACGCAAATTGGAAAAGGCAGATCTCAACGAGCAAGAAGCGAAAATTGAAGCCCAACAAGCTGATACCAAACTGCAAGAGTTATCCGTCGGTGCAGAAGAAGCTCAGCAATTGTTTGATGCGGCTCAGCATCAACTAGAAGAAGCTCGCAAGGTTCTATCGCGCCGTCAGGAAGATGCGGCTGCACTCCAAGGAAGATTGGAAGGGGCACGTGAACGGTTGGTCGTGCTTGAAGAGCTTGACCGACAACAAGATGGCGTTGGTCTGGGTACGAAACGGCTCTTGCAACTCTCGAAAGAAGAGAATGTTGCACCCTGGAATAGCATTCGCGGTATCGTAGCTGAGATGATCGAAGTCGATATTCATCTGGCGCCTTTAGTTGACGTTACTTTAGGAGGGATGTCCCAAGCGATCGTTCTGGCCGATGCGCAATTGTTGCATGCGATTCGCGATGGTGAGTTGCAGGTCGATGGCAAAGTAACCCTGTTGCGTCTGGATCGCATTCCAACTCGACGTATGGGCGATCGAATTCAACTGGATGGCTTACGAGGAGTGATCGGACGAGCAGACCGTTTGGTCCATTTCGCACCAGAATACGAGACCTTGATGCGTCATTTGCTAGGTACGACCTGGTTTGTCGACAACTTGGCAACGGCATTAGACTTGAATCATTTTCGCGGAGCCGGGTTACGTTTTGTCACAGCAGCCGGCCAACTCATTGACAGCGATGGCACAGTCACGATCGGTGCCGCACAAGCGACTCTGGGCTTGGTGGCGCGACGCAGTGAAATGTTGGCAGCCCGCAATGAGATTCAGCACTACTCCTATCAATTGCGAACGGCACATCAAGAAATCGAGCGGCTCCAGGACAACATCGATCAAACGGCTCGGCAGTTACGTCGTTTGGACCAATCGAATCGAGCTCGGCAAGAGGCTCGGGCACAACAAAAGCTCGTGGCCGACAGCGCTCGATTCCGTTTGCAGCAGCTTGAAACGTTGCGACGTTCCGCTCACCACGAGGTGAGCGAAGCCACAGAGCAACAGCAAGTGGTTATGGAAGCTTTGCGGATGGCGCAAACCGAACAGGCGCGATTGCGTGATGTGATTGGAGATTTAGAGAGCCAATTGCAACAAGCTCAAAGTGGTGCTCAGGATCTGGAAAGCGAACGCAAGAAGTTGCAGCAAGTTGCACTCGATCGGCGAGTCGAGATGGCTAAATGCGAGCAACGGTTAGATCATCTGGAATCTATTCTGAAACAAGTGACGCGGGATCAGGACGAACGGCAACAAGCTGTTGGAGAAGTCCGTCAACAATTGCTTGAGCATGAGCGCAAGACAGCCCGCATCGATTTGCAAATCCTTGAGTACACATCACAGATTGCCTATTTAACTCAAGCTAAAGAACAACATGCAGATCAATTAGCCACCATGGCGTTACAAGCACAAGGTGTGCGGTCACGTCGTCAGGCAGAGCAAAAGGAAAAAGAGAGTTTAGAGCGCAAGCAAAACAAGCTGAATGATCAGATAGCCAAGATGATGGTGGAACTCGAACGTCATCAAATGAATGGGACGCAGCTTCGCCAACGCATGCAAGAAGATTATGCGTTGGATCTCAGCGATGAGAGTTTGGTGACCACGACGGAGGCGTTAGAGAATCGGTCCGCAGCAGAGGAAGAAGCGAGCAAGTTGCGCCAAGACATTGCATCGGTGGGTGCTGTCAATATGGAAGCTCTGCATGAGCTAGATCAAGAACAACAGAAGTTTGATGAGTTGAACAGCCAGTACATGGATCTAAAGAATGCGAAAGAAGGATTAGAGAAAATAATTCAACGTATTGATCAAGATAGTCGTCGGTTGTTTCAAGAAACGTTGGAAGCGATTCGCACCAATTTCCAAATGCTGTATCGCAAGAGCTTTGGCGGTGGTAATGCGGACCTTGTGTTGATTGAAGGTAATGAAGAGCGTGAACCTGGCGTGGAGATCATCGCGACGCCGCCAGGCAAAACGGCCTTGAGCAATTCGTTGCTGAGCGGTGGAGAAAAAGCTTTAACGGCAGTGGCTTTGCTGTTGGCGATTTTCCAATTCCGCCCTAGTCCATTTTGTGTGTTGGACGAAGTGGATGCACCGTTTGATGAGGCGAATATTGGACGATTTGTTAAAGTGTTAGAAGAGTTCTTGGATTCGACGAAGTTCATTGTGGTAACCCATTCCAAGAAGACTATGACTGCAGCCACAACTCTGTATGGTGTGACGATGGAAGAGTCGGGGGTATCTAAGAAGGTTGCGGTCAAGTTTGAGGAGGTGGGCGAAGATGGTCAAATCCTCTCCGCCCCTAGTGCCGGTTCTGCACGGCGTGCCGCTTAGGCCGTCTTCACCGATTATTCATCCACTTTTCAGGTACATTCGCCGGAAAGTTAGGGAAAAGTGAAGGTGGGATCAAAGCGATTGTGGGTCAACTGCCGATTTTCCTCCATGAGAAGCTGATTACGATCGAGACGATCACACTCAGGGAGATGGAAAGTACAGCAGTTCCTGCTGTTCCGACCATTCTCTTTAAAGTGAAGGGTGGTTTCGAATCGAAAACAGTCTTCGGACAGCTTGTAACGTGCAGTCACATCTGATGGGATGGACAACGGCACGCCTAGAAGCTGCCAGTTCGGGGGGCAATTCGTTCGACGTGATCTTCGTGTCACGGCCACTGCTTGCGCAGGAAATTCGGGATTACGTCTCGAAATGCGCGGAGTGTCTACCCGTAAGCGGTACCGGCAACGGCACCGTGTCTGGCTGGAATTCTGGTGTGACTTGGTCTATTCCAAGTGGATTGCCCTTCGTATGGGGGTGCGGAGTGCGATTTCGAAGTTGTGACGGTAACGTTGCGAATTGTCGCAACGATAGGGGATGTTCTCACGAGCTGAACCTGAGCCACCTAGAAGCCATGGATGGAAAGCCCTGACCCAGTTGTCTGTCGCGGACTTCGATTCTCACCTCGAAGCCTCGTCGGTTTCTGGCGAAAAACGCGGTAGGCAGGGGCAAACAATGCTGATTGCAATCCCAGGACGGGAGGGCACAGCAACAAGAGACTACGAAAGTAACGGAGATCCCTCATATGAAGGTGTTCACCACAGGACAGGTCGCAAAGATCTGCAAAGTGGCCCCTCGAACTGTTAGCAAATGGTTCGATTCAGGCCGCCTCAAAGGGTATCGAATTCCAGGATCGCAAGATCGTCGGATTCCGCGAGAGTACCTAATCAAGTTTCTGAAAGAGCATGGAATGCCTCTTGGAGACTTGGAAGATGAGGCAATGGCCAAGGTCTTGATCGTCGCCCAAGACCAAGTGTTGATTGAAAACCTAAAACGCGAACTGCCTTTGGAGAAATCCTTCAAAGTCGCCGTCGCATCGAGCGGGTTTGAAGCCGGCATCCAAGCCGAAAGCTTCAACCCAGATTGCATGATCGTTGACTTCTCCATCGGAAAAGTTGAAGCTCTGCAGATTTGTCAGAACTTGCGAAAGAACATTGATTTCTCGGAAATCATTCTGATTGCATTGTTGCCAGATGACGGCAATGTGATGAGTTTTGATCGTTCCAGCATCAACGAAACTTTCAAGAAGCCATTCGATGCTCGCTTGCTAGCCGAACGCTTGCGAACTTTGATCGGCAACAAGAAAGAGCTAGTATAATTCGTTCGGGTCTCCGCAAGGTGGCTCTGGAGCCGTTGGAGAACGCAGCGATCCCCGCCTAGTAAAGTTGCGATCAACAATTGCTACATGCATAAGAAAACCCTGTTTTGCTGACGCGAAACAGGGTTTTTTTCGTTTTCTAGTGCAGCCTGCGGGCAACCTTTCCGCAAATCAGCCTTGTTTTCCGGTTAAGTTGCCAGGAGTTTTACGGTCCACCCCCTAGTGTCATGGCTGTTTTTGGCGAAACTTACGGCCAAAGGAGAGCCGATTTCCATGCAACCGCCCCCCCTCAGCCACCTCGATGAATCTGGGCAAGCTCACATGGTTGATGTTGGTGATAAGCCAATATCCCGCCGCGAAGCTGTCGCCGAAGGTTTCGTATCGATGTCTCTTGAGGCGGCCAATGCCATACGTGAGCGAACTGCTGCCAAAGGCGACGTCTTGCAAATCGCAACGATCGCTGCCATCCAAGCAGCCAAACAAACTTCGCAATGGATTCCATTGTGCCACATTGTCCCACTAGATCATGTAGGCATCGAGTTTCATTGGGTTTCTGAAACTCAATTACGGGTCCAGGCGACGGTGCGCACACATGGCAAAACGGGAGTCGAAATGGAGGCTCTCACCTCCGTCTCAGCAGCCACTCTCACTATTTACGATATGTGCAAGAGCGTTGACCGCAGTATGGTCATCCGCAACATCCAGCTTGTGTCCAAGATGGGTGGAACGCGCGGGCCCTTTGCTCGTCCCACATCTGAATCGAGTGCTGAGTCATAGGACTGGGAATATCCGATGAACATCCCGATGAAATCATTGCCCGCATCTCCGGTGCCTCAATTGCAAGACACACCTCCGACAATCGATGTCGCTCGAGCGCTTTCGCCGGTCCGCAACGACTTGCAAAAAGTTGAACAACTGCTGCGAGCATCCATGCGAAGCAACGATCCATATGCGGATGCCTTGATCGGTTACAGTTGGTCTTTAGGTGGCAAAAGACTAAGGCCTTCTCTTGCTCTGCTCACGGCACAAGCGACGGGCCATGTCAATGAAACGACGCTCCGCTTGGCCACGGTTGTTGAGTTGATCCACACCGCCACCCTCGTGCACGATGATGTTCTGGATGGCGCAAGCATGCGCCGCAACATGCCAACCGTGCACACTCAATGGGATACTAACTGTAGTATCTTGCTCGGCGATTTCTTATTCACTGAAGCTTATTATCAAGCCTCTTTGTGCGACTCGCCGATCCCCAGTCGTTGGATCGGGGCAGCTGCCAAACAAACTTGCGAGGGTGAAATAAGACAACGCGGCACCATCGATCATTGGAATCTGCATGTCGAATCGTACCTCGATATTTTGCGAGCCAAAACGGCCGAATTGTGCGCCGTATCTACGGCCCTGGGGGCATGGAGCACAGGAGCAACAACCGAAACTACAGAAGCGGCAGAACGTTTCGGAAGATATCTGGGGTTAGCATTTCAGATTTATGATGACTGGCTCGACCTATGGGGCGACGATAAGCTGGTCGGCAAATCGCTAGGCACCGATCTACAAACGGGCAAGCCAACTCTACCCATCCTGCATCTATTGAGCGATTGTTCGGACAAAGATCGCCCCAAGATTCTCTCCATACTTCACGGCGATGCTGGGGAACGTATGACTCAATTACGTCCCTGGCTCGACCACGCAAATGCTTCTGAATTCACGCTCGAATTCGCCAAGAAGTTTGTAAGGCAAGCGCTGGTGGAACTACAAAACCTTCCTCCATCGCAAGCCACTGACAGCCTCCGCGCTCTGACGTATTACAGCGTGAATCGACCGAAATAACCGGTCGGCAAATTTTGCTCACACGATACTTCATGCTCGAATGCCAAGAGACTTCGAGACGCTCTAGGATTCGTCGTCAGCTCCGGGCCGCTCCGTTAAAGGATCAACTCGCTTCTTGGGTCGCATGATCGGACGCAACTCCGACACAAAGTCGTTGAGATCTTTGAACTCGCGATAGACACTCGCGAAACGAACATAGGCGACTTGATCGAGCTCAGCCAAATGCCGCATCACAATCTCACCGATCGCGACGCTTGGAACCTCATCTTCATACTCTTGATAGATCTCAGCCTCGACCAGCGAGACGATCTTCCGAATTTGCTCGGCACTGATAGGCCGTTTCCAACAAGCGCGTTCTAAACCACGCGAGATTTTTTCGCGAGAGAATGGCTCGCGCACATTTCCCTTTTTGATGACGGCAATCGTCGACTCTTCAACACGTTCGTAGGTTGTGAAACGCCGCTGGCAATGGTTGCACATGCGTCGGCGACGAATGGAACGACCATCTTCCGATGCTCTCGAATCTAGCACTCGATCGTTATCTGCATCGCAATACGGACACCGCATAGATTACGCAACCGTTCCTTCGAATGATCTACTGACTGATCTGCTGAACCGTGATCCATCTTCAGATATGCTGTGGTTCACAACCACACCATCATCCCCCACATCGTACGGAATTCTGGCGGAATTGAAACCTGACAAGGTCCACTTTTAGCCTTGAATCGGATAACATATCGGCTATTTCAATTGCTTGCATAGCCAACTTGGTACTATTTTCACACAGAGATGGGCTCAATATGTCCAATACAGCCAACACTCCCAATTCACAAAGTAACCAAGGGACCACCGCCAAGAATCCCCTTTCTCCGACGTCTAAGGGCGAAGAAAAGGAGACATTATTGTGGTCGGGAAGTTTTTCGAGCAAAGCGATGTTCGGAACATGGTTACTGAACTGTCTGATATCCGTCGCTGTTCTGATCGCTAGTTTTGTTGTTCCCGTTTTGGGACCTGTCACCTGGATGATTGGAATCGGATTTGTTTTTGTTCTGTGGGGTGTGACGTTTGGTATTTTTCTATACCGCAAAATGTCCATCCATTATGAAGTAACGACTCAGCGTCTGATTCACCAACGGGGCATCTTGCTGCGCACCACCGATCGCATCGAATTGATCGACATCGATGATCTCAGTTTCTCGCAAGGACTCGTTCAACGGATGTTGGGAGTTGGTACCATTACCATCAGCGGCAGCGACAAGACAGATCCAGTGTTGGTCATGCTCGGCATCGACCAAGTGGAAAAAGTAGCCAGTACGATCGATGATGCGCGTCGCAGTGAACGCCGCAAGCATAGCGTGCACATTGAAGCCGTTTAAGATACGAACCGTGCCGTCTTGTTAGCAAAGAATGTTCACTGCTATCGTCTCAATTTGATGTGGTAGTTATGGCACTGAGTGCAACTATCACCAGCCCCTTGTTTGGTATGACAGTCCATGCAATTCTGAAGTTGCATCGACTCGAAGCGCCCATCCTCTTGCAATGAATGGCATGAAGTACATTGATTGAGCTGCGGCAAGGTCAAGTGCGGAACATGATTGAATCGTGTAAACGCCCGCAGTGAAGGATCGCTCTCGCGAGCATGCCATAAATATTCTTCAGCCACGCTGTATCCAGTGCTGTGATCGATTTTGTGGCACTCGGTACATGCCCCCATCGCCTTTGGAGCCAACATTGCCTTAAAGTGGTGGCTCTCCTCCTCTGCTGCATTCGATGTTGCAGCTGTTAGCCACGACTTGACAATTTGATCGGAGTGGCCGACCGGAACGTAGACAATTGCCATGCGTCTCTGATCCACGAACCAGCCACCATGCGGCAAGTGCGTTTGAGGAGTTAAATCAGGCAAAGCGATCACTTTCGGCTTTGCTGGGCTTCCACTTCCAAAAGTTGCCGATCCGGAACCTTCAGCCAAAGGATCTGCATTCTGTGGATCTGTATTTGAGGATTTTGAAGTCGATGGTTCTGCCGCTAACGGATCTTCTGCAGGCGTTTCTGCCAACAGTGGATCCTGTTCCAACAGAGGATCTTGGCTAGCTTGTTTTTCATCAAGCTGCGGCGACGGCGTTCCAAAACCAACCGCAGCCACCGGTGACTTAGGAAAGGTAACTTCCGCAATGGGTTCGTTTTTATCCTGGAACCAACTTAGCCAGGCGGCGCGAAACACATCGGGCGACACTCCCGAGATCATTTGATTATCGCGATTCATCACATTGGCAGGGTTATTGGTTACCGTACCATCACCGCTTTCCAAACTGTTGGAGGGACTCAAGGATGCGGATAAACGTTTTTGCAAAGCAGGTTGTCCACCCACAGCAAGTTCTTCGACCAACAATCGAATCTCAGCCGCGATCTCCGTTTGCAGACGCAACGATTCCAGATCGGTTGTCGACAAATCGGTCACTTTTCCGTCTGCAGGAAGTTTTGCAAGAAGCGACTTTCCGCGTGGTGTGCCAGCCAAAAGCCAGCGCAGAACGGGCGACAATGTTCCATCGGTCATGAGCGAGGCTTCTTCGGGCCAAGCCCCCAATGTTAACCCTGCTGCTTCGATTTTTTCACGATCAAAACTCGGTAAGTTGATCACCAATATTCCATCGGAGAAGGAACTGCGAAGCGGCGCGTCATGACATGCTGCACACGCTCTTTCATAAGAAACAGAACGTCCCACCGGACCTACAGCGCTCGGTTGTGACTCATCCACATGGCAGCTACTGCAATCAAAGGATTTACCCTTTGAAGCAAAGTGTTTCGCAGAGTGGGATTGATGATTGAAGCTGATACGCGTGTCTTGATGGGCGGGATAATTCGTGAACTCTGGATGCCCATTGGTGAAACTGGCAAAGCGATTCGCATGGCAACTTTGACAACGGTCGCTGTTCAATTTTGTAAGATCGTGCATACGACCTTGATGCTCTAAATGACAACCTGAGCAAGCTAAGTCATTGCCTTCTAACGCTTGCTTCGGAAGAACCGACGCAAACGAAGTGAGTCGCGTCGAGCCGCTTCCTGCGCGCGTCAATTCTGCCAAAGTGGTATCAGGCAAATCGTGTGGGGAGAAGTCTTTTGCATTCGGCAATGCGTTTTGGTGGCATTCCAGACATTTAATGGATTGTTGTTGGCGGTCTGCTGCATGACCACTCCAAGATTTGGTCAAGAAGGCCATGACCGATTCGGTCGCTTCGAGTTCATGACAGGCCGCGCATCGATTTTCAGTGGTGTGGCGACTCAAAATTTGTGCATGATGCGAAGTGAGTTCGCCGGGTGCTAAGAACTCTTTGTCTCCCCCCAAGCAAAGGATCAGTGCCAAGATTCCAGCAACAAATAGGCCGCCGGCCCGCGCTAAGCGTCTGCGTCGCCACCAGAGCGAACGACGAGGCTTGCAAGGTGTCGATTCTTTATCCGATTTGGGATCCTGGTTAGCGCGACAACGTCCCTGTTCATCAGGCCCGCACGCGCATGGCAAACCACTGCGCAAGCGACCACACTCCCAACCATCGGCTGGTCGAAAATATTTTGGAGGTGTGTCCCATTGCTTCCAATGCATAGCCTGTTCCGTCAGCCTCGTTGTACAAACGCTAACACCGTTGTCACATGGACGGTGATCAGCAACGCCAATGCCCACAAACCGACGATATGCATCGTCAAACAAAAGCGAAGTTGGTTCTGCATCGCCCAATGCACATCGAGTTCATCTTTTTTGCGAACCAAATCGCATATCTGATTTCTCAAGGCCCGACCTTCTGTTCCCAAATACCGATCGAGAGTATCTAGTTCCCGCAATAGTCGACGGCGCGTTCGAATCGAGGGAACAATCCCAAAGAATAAACTGCGGGGAGCATGAAAATAGGGAACCAGTTTTTGTTGGTAATAGTCCGCTAAGGTTACGCCTTCGCCCAATTGGGTCGATTTAAGCGCTAATTCGTATGCTTGTTCCGCATGTTGTTGTTGCAGACGTGGAATTTCTTCCAACACCACATCGCGACCAACTGCCAACAATCTTTTGGGAATCCTCCGCGATAGGTACCACAAATACAAACCCGTACCGGCGATCCACAGGAAGAGTGAGCCAAGCATCAACTCTAACCAGCCGCCGTTGAACCAGCCGACATGCAAAACGAATAAGACGAGCGATAGGACACCAGCGTAGAGGTGAATCTGTAGCCAGACTTTGACGGGGCCGATGGGGAGGGCCAACATACGTTTGCGGATGGACAAGAATGCCAGCAGCAAACAAACGCCCAACAACGAATAGCCTGTGAACAAATCGGAACGACCAAAGCGGACGGTTAGTCCCCAAACACAACACAATGTTATGGCGACCGCCAGCAGTGTAATCGCCCACGAGATACAGCGCTGCGCGAAAAAAGACCACGGTCGATGAAGAAGTTGAGTGACGTTAAGCTGCATGGCGTTTTAACCACTCCACCAAATTCGGCATATCGCCAACGCTGACTCGGACCAAGGCGTCATGAGGACAAGCCCGTTGACAGGCAGGTCCCGAAGGATGACTTTGGCAAAGATCGCATTTCGTGGCTTGAAGAATGGGAAGTTGATTCTGTTCGTCGACCAACTTGCGGCCTCGATCATCGCTGATTTGGACCATGCGAATGTTATCGTACGGGCAGCTTTCGGCACAAGTTTGGCAACCGATGCAGGTATCTGGATTGATCGAGACCACTCCGTTATTCGTATCGCGGGCAATTGCTCCTGTTGGGCAACCAATCATGCACACAGGATCACTGCAATGCATACAAGCGTGCGGAAAGAGCCATTGGCCGTATTGAGGCCCTTGGCGCACAAAGCGTGGATTTCCATCATGAAAGGTGGCGCAAGCGCGGACGCAATCATCGCAGCGAGTACAACGCAGCGTATCGATGACCATCGTTTCGCGTCCATTGATCAAACGTTCGTCGACAAGGAACTCGACCAAGCCGGTTTCAATCTCGCCACTCTGACTTTTTAGTGGGGAATCGACGATGGGACGAGTTGGTTCATAGCGCGGCTGCTTAATTGCTGGTGGCATTTCCGAGGCGCGAACAAAAGGGAAGACCTTTTCGTGCAATACCTTCCAGGGAAGTCGCAAGACATCCACATAGCCAATCGCTCGCAACGACCGTTGGTAAGGGAGGAATTGAGTCCGGTCGGCTGCTTTCCAGTTATGAGTTATTTCATCAAGTCCGTACTGATGTCCGCGGCCAAGATAAGAAAGCGTGCGATGCCCAGATCCTTGTCGTTCACTCAAGCGTGCAAAGCCCGATCGAATCAATAACAAATGATCCGCCTGCGTGCCCTCTTCGGCAATTAAGGTCTCGCGTTGTATTCGCTTTTGCACATCGAGCTGTTGCGTCTCTTCGAACTCGTTATACCATTCGAGTTCCCCATAACTTTCGAACCTAATCTCTTGCGCGACCGCAGTGAGTTGCTCTTCGGGCAAGAAACGAAACAAGTTCACTTCGCGCAAGTGACTTGCAAGACTTGTCTGGCGATAAAGGTTATCCAAATGTTCGCGAAAGCCTGGATCGCGTCTCAATAATCGCAAGCCTTGCCAACGTATTTCCAACAATACAACTGGGCCATCAGCGACTACCGAAAACGGACGAGGTGAACGATTGATGGCCGATAGTTCGCCAAAAATCTCACCCGTTTTGACCGTATTGGTTTGATGCGTGTCGAACAGTCGATCAACGTCCTGCAAAAAGACGTGCGTCTGACCATTGGGTTGCCGAATGGCAATAGAGGCAGAAGAAGTTGCCCCTAAACTCTCGGTATTTCGCACTTCGGCAAAACGTTGTTGACGCATTGTCGAAACCAATGATTGCCACCAGGTTTTACGGGGCGTTTCTTTGCGGCCTAACTGAGCTTCGGATAACCGAGTCACGAAGATACGCACATTGCCGCGGAGTATCAGAAACGCTGAGCTACCGTAATCACCTTCGCGGAGAATAACGTCGCCATGCTCGTATTGGCACGCGCGACAATCGTTGCGAATGATCTCGACCAACGGAGTGCTTTTGGGAAATTTTGTGGGGTCCAAATAAGCCAAAGGCGCAAGGCTGAGCAACCACTCTGCGTCCTCTTGGGTTAACGCAGGATCCAACGGCTTGTCCCAGCGCTTGGGTCGTCGAATGGGTAGTGTCGTTTCCAATGGGTGGCTTCCTGCCTTGGAGACTCCTTCACCAAACTGTGACAATCTTTGCCCAGTTTAGCACCAATATGGGGATCAATGGCCTTACATCTTACATCGGCAGGCTTGCGTTGGTCGGTAAGCAGATTGCAAAAATTGAGCAAATTCTCTAACGCAAATTGCTAGCAAATCTCGGTAATGCGGCACACGGTCCGGACTGAAAGGCGAGTCGTCTGCTCGGCTCTTAAGATGCGGGCTCGAATACCACTTTATCGTAAACGTCGGCTGCCGAAAGTTGACAATCGATGATGGAGAGGTCGAGGCTTCCCCCCAAGTCATAACAACAATCGCTCAATAGCCAAGTGTCATCATCACGACGTGAAAAACATTCGATCGAATAGCGATCTTGCGCGATGAGAACATAATGCATCAAACTTGGAATCGTTCGATAGTGCTGAAACTTCTTACCGCGATCATAACCTTCCGTTGAATCGGAAAGAACCTCAACGAGCACGACGGGATTCAACAGCACATCACGGGCATCGGTCTCCAGCTTCGGTTCTCCGCAGACCACGGAGAGGTCTGGATACGTATATAAACCTGTGGCTTCAATTCGCAGTTTCAAGTCGCTGGGGTAGACGCGACAGGGGTTCTTTTTGAGTTGCAATCCTAAGGCCTGAATGCAGTTACTTACAATCAAATTGTGATTGGCTGAAGCCCCGGCCATCGCAAACGTCTCGCCGCGAAAAAACTCGGACCGGTATTCGGCGGTTCTTTCTCGAAAAAGATATTCTTCGGGGGAAAGGTATTCTTTGGGTGTCATTGACATGCGACCCGTTCCTGTAAACGCCCAACACCAATTCAGGCGGTTTCAGTATACCAGAATATGGCGAGGCATTCGCACTGCATCGAACGTTATTTCCAGCGATCTTGCTTAGGAATATAGGCGTCGATGGCGGTGAGGTCTTTTCCAGCGACGGTTGCCGCAAACTTGATACCCAGCTTATTGATTTTATTGGCAGCCTCTTCCAGTGATTGCTGATTATTGATCTTGAGTTTGACACCATCGAAGATCGCAAGCACTTCTTGCAGAACAGGTTGCTGTAGTTTCTCTTGAGCCGAGCGAAGACGATCGGCAGCTCGTTTGGCACGTTTCGCCGATGTGATCCCGAACTCTGCCTTTTGCGTAGCTTTCGAGGTGCTTCGCAGACTGAATTCCAGATCAGCGATTAAGCCAGCTACAAACATTTGACGCAAGCGATCGGGTGCGGAAGGATCATTGGTTTGACCATTGGACCGCACGAAGTTGTGTCGCACTAAGCCTTGAGACCAAGCGACGATTTCGAAATCCAAGCTACCCGCCTTATGGCCACCGACGTTTACCAATTCTTCATCGGGAACGGTATGGCAGCGATAGCAACTTTGAGCCAACAAATAAACGTTGATTGGGTTGCGCATTCCACCGCCAATTGCGTTTCGCAAGCGTTGGATACGGTGTTCGGGGGTCTCTTGTTCGCGCGTAATATTTGCTCCACCGTAATCGTAGTGGACATTCACCCAATCTTTAGCGCCACCATGACATGATTCGCACGAGATACCCGATATCGCTTCTAAATGTCCTCCTTGATCTTGCATCGTGTAATGGCATTGAATGCAACGTGAATCCGATTTGAACGATTTCAAGCCGAGCTTATCGGCAATGTTCTTGGCCTCAGGATTTCGATGCAACGTCAAGAAAGTTTCGTAGTGTGGAGTCTTCTTCCAGGTTTCAATTTCAGAGGCGTGGCATTTCGAGCAAGTCTCGTAGCCGACCACTTTATGAGGATCGACATTGAGCTCTAACGCAGAACTGTTGCGAGGATCTTCAGCACCAAGTTCATTGAAGGCGAAACCAGAGCAAACCACCACGATGATAACGGCGGAAACAACAACTCCAAGCGAACGCAACTTTCTCGTATATCGAGCCATGGTGAATTTTGTCCCAAACATGATGGCCGGTTTTGGCTGCCAAGATTCGGTTAACCTAGAAACGAATCCAACTAATGATTCGTAGCTTACAGATAGAACAACAACTTCTACCTCGGATGGGATTCACTAGCGGTGTCGTGATAGAGGAGCGGCTGTAACGGTTGTAGCGAATGAACCGTCAAGACGCTGGCTAAAGAATGGTGTCCGCCATGCAAGGCGTACAGCCTCAACTCCATTTAGGCGTCTATTTCCAAATCACCATCGGGCTGCGAAATGCAGGTGAGAATGTCGCCTTCGGCAACAGGTACGCTGGGAGATTTAGTGTATTTCACTTTGCCGCACAGTTTTTTTACGACACACGCGCCGCACACTCCCGAACGGCAACCTGACTCTAACGCTATATCGTTGGCTTCAGCGAGATCGAGCAGAGACTTATGTTCTTGATTCCAAACCGCCGACTTTTCGGTTCGTTTGAAGGAAACGGTGCTGTGCAGTGCGGTAACAGAATCCGAATTAGGAGTAGCCTGAGAAGCTGGCACTACAGCTGGTGTGTCACCACCAAATGACTCCCAAGCCACATCCTCGGCATCAACTCCAGCGATGATGAGTTGCTTTTCAAAATCCATCATCCATTCGTTGGGACCGCACAAATAATATTTGCTGCGGGCTGAGGGCAAAAATGGCCCCAGTCGCGTTACATCAAAACGACCGGTCTCATCGAAATGAATCCCTTTCACTTCGTGGGTTTCGGGCCGGCTATAAAATGTGGTTACTTTGACTTCAGACCTTTCGGACCGCCACTTATTCAGAATGGTGGCAAAGGGATGTTGCTCGGAATTTCGAACTTGAAAAAAGAGATACACCTCACGGCCTGGGTGTGATTGCAGGGACCAACGCAACATGCTGATCATGGGCGTGATGCCGATCCCCAATGCCATGAGTACTAGCGGCCCCTTGAAGTTGGGATCAACATGAAAATGTCCTTGAGGACCTTTGACCAGAACACTATCCCCCTCGCGCAATCCGGTGTGAAGATAATCGCTCAGTCCATTTTTGGTCCGGTCAACATCGGACTTCGTTACGGGAACTCGTTTAATGGTTAGCCGATAATAGCGGGGATCTGGAGCATCGGAGAGCGAGTAACAACGCAGTGGCTTTCGGCCATGCTTGTCGACGGGAAGTTGGATGAGCAGATGCTGGCCAGGAATAAAAGTGGGCAGAGCTTCGCCCGCGGCATCAACCAAATAGAACGATCGGCAATCGCTCGATTCGTCAACGGTTTCCGCGATGACCATTTGCCGCCAGCCGGTCGCCGCGTTGTAGGGTGACTTGAGAACCCCTTCGATGCGGGCTTGTTCGATTTTTGCCGCAGCCAGTGAGGCGTGATCCAGGCGACGTTGCCGGGCTTCATTGGAATGACGCCACGATTCCCAGAATGTTTCTGCGACTTGCCAAGTCGAATAGCCGAGAAATGCGGCGGCCGTGCCTGCAGCGACGATTTCGGGCGAAACCAACATTCGGTTTGTCTCTCGGCATGCAGGTAGGGAAACGCGTATCGGGAAATCGGGCGAAATCCGCACCGATTTTCCGCGATAATCGGTACAAATTGCCAATTTTCCAGTGGAAATCGACAATATTTCGCTTCGTTTTATATCGGCTGATCGGGCCGTTTTTCCAAGGAAAATAGGCGTTTTTTCACAGCGCACTTTCGGCGATTCGGGTGGAATTCAACGCTGGGTGGTTGCCAATCCGGCAACCGTAAACAATCCTTTAGGAGTCACGGGATCGTGGAAGGGGACCGCATCGGTTGCCATGGGGGCAAAGTTTCGGTTCCCTTCCTCGCTTCCGGCAGCCCCAAACGAGCCGTTATGAATCAACCGGACAGCATTTCTCCTCCCCTCTCGATTGACGAAAAACTGGAAATTTGCCAGGAAGCCATCGGGTACCGATTTCACTCACGCGAATTGTTGCAAGCCGCTTTGACGCATGCCTCTGGCGCGTCAACACGCTTAGCTTCCAACGAACGCTTAGAATTCTTGGGCGACTCCATCTTGGGAACCGCCATCTGTGAATTGTTGTTCCACAACCATCCGGAATACCTTGAAGGCGAACTTACCAAAATCAAGTCCGTGGTGGTCAGTCGGCGGTGTTGCGCGAAAGTAAGTCGCAATCTCGGCCTTGAACGCTGCTTGATCGTCGGCAAAGGCATGACGATGGGTACGGGAGTTCCGCGTTCCTTGCTTTCAGACGTTTACGAAGCGTTGATTGCAGCGATCTATTTAGACGGCGGCAACGAGGCAGCGCGACAGTTTATTTATCAATCGATGGAAGAAGAAATTCAACTTGCCATCGAAGGCCAAATGGGTGGCAACTACAAATCGGCTTTGCAACAAAAAGCGCAGCGAGATTACAGCAAGACTCCCACCTACAAATTGGTCGATGAACGTGGACCAGACCATAGCAAGATCTTTTTGATGTGCGCAGAAATTGATAGTCGTCGCTTCTCTCCCGCTTGGGGACGAAACAAAAAAGAAGCCGAACAACGAGCAGCCGGAAACGCTCTCTCAGAACTGCGTGGTGAAGAACCACCTTACAAAGATATTTGACGTCAGTCGTTCGCTGAACTCTCACGCCTATTTAGTGATGCAGGGGCGTGTTTCTTTCAAAACACGCCCCTCACTAGATAACTTCCTATTTGGGCACCTTGGACATGCCAATGTCCGCGTCCAAATCACACTTCTTTGGGAACGATAAATGGAGCTCGATATTCGCGAGTAAGAAGTGCGTTGGCGGCGTCATTGCCGACAAATGATTCTTTTTCAGGATCGAGTTCGAGAGTTTCACCCAGCTGAACTTGCAGGTCGTCGGTTTCGATCTTGTTATCTTTCAAATGTTGACCAGCGCGTTCCATCGTCGCCATGATATCCGCTTCTTTCCAATGCTTCGATAAGCGTTCGGGAAGCTCGGCACCACGCAATTTTTGGCCGAGTACCAAAGAGATGTTTCCGAGATGGCAAAGAGCGCTGGATAGATGGCCTTCTTCGATGTCAGCGTTCAGTTCCTTGTAGTTATCGTTGCGAACGGCACTGATAAAGTTTTCATAGTGCGACTCGCCCCCACTAAACTCTTTGATGACCTTACCTGACTTATCGAATGCCTTACCAGCGGAATAAGAAGTCATCACAACATAACCATCGGTAGCTTCCACAATGATCCCGACAGTGGCTCCCATGTAATCTTTGGTCGGCAAGCCTCGTACTTCGAAAACCAATTGTTGTTTGCCGTAATCGTGTACGACCACTTGAGTGTTGGCGGTTTCGCCTGCATCTACATATCCATATCGCCCACCATAACTGACGGTTCGATTGGGGAGTTTGTTTTGTCCCAAAGCCCAGCGGCAGAGGTCCATTTGGTGAATGCCTTGGTTACCTAAGTCGCCGTTACCATACGAGTATTGCCAATGCCAATCATAATGGAAGCGGGGACGAGTGACGGCAGCTTCGGGTGCAGGCCCCAACCATAAATTGTAATCGACCGATGTAGGTGGGTCGTATTTCCCAGCGGCGCCAATAGATCCTCGAGGCTTGTAGCAAAGTCCACGCGCAATTTTGACTTCACCAATTCCACCGCCATGAATAAATTCTATGGCATCCCGCATACCTTTGGCCGAACGGCTTTGAGTTCCGGTTTGCACGATGCGATTGTATTTGCGAGCTGCCTCTACAACTCGACGACCTTCAAGCACGTTATGACTGACCGGCTTTTCGACGTAGACATGTTTGCCGGCCTGCACGGACCAAATCGCGGCCAGAGCGTGCCAATGGTTCGGTGTCGCGATGGACACAATATCGATCGACTTGTTCTCTAGAAGTTTGCGAATGTCCTTCACATATTCGGGACGCTGGCCACCATGGTTCGCAGCGAATTCATCACAACGTCGCTGCCCAACCGCTTCGTCCGCATCGCAAATATGGGTGACTTGCGTGAACTTGCTCTTGCCGAATCCACCCAGATGGTCGACGCCACGTCCATTCACACCGACAACGGCCACGGACATTTTTTCGTTCGCCGAAACCGCTGCAGGATTCTCTTCCGCTGCGTGTGCTGTCCCTACTTGCGAAATGGCCACGGCAGCCGCCGAAGCCAACATAGATCGTTCCAAGAACTCACGACGTGACGAGAGATGCATTACAGTTCTCCGTTTCGACTCAATAATGTTGGGAGGAAAATGGACGGGATAAGTTTTGAGGTCAGCACCTCGGCGGGTTGTCGGTCTAGCTGAGGCCTCTATGATAAGCGATAGAGCAGCCTAGATTCCACCATTTTATCGCAAAAGTAGCCTGCATTGGGACATCTATGAATCGACAGGAACGAGCGGATTATGTCGCGGTGCGTCTTCAAGAACTTTACCCCAATCCGCCGGTTCCGTTGGATCATCTCGACCCGTATACGTTCTTGATCGCCGTTCTGCTCAGTGCCCAGTGCACTGACAAGATGGTCAATCGAATTACGCCCCACTTATGGAAATTAGCCGATAATCCATTCGATATGGCGAAGAAAAGCCGGGAAGCGATTCAGGAGATCATTCGTCCCTGTGGGCTTTCACCACAAAAGTCCAAAGCCATTTTGGAACTGTCGCAGATTCTGGTACGCGATCATGAGGGAAACGTCCCACACGATTTTGAAGTGCTGCAAACTCTTCCGGGTGTGGGACGAAAAACGGCCAGCGTTGTGATCAGTCAAGCGTTCGGTGAGCCGGCGTTTCCCGTCGATACTCACATTCATCGCTTGGCCCAACGTTGGAAGCTGACTGAAGGCAAGAACGTGCTTCAAACCGAGATGGACTTGCGAAAGTTGTTTCCCAAAGATAAGTGGAACGCCCTCCATTTGCAGATTATTTTCTACGGCCGCGAACATTGCACCGCGCGAGGCTGCGATGGAACGGTTTGCGAGATCTGCACACATCTCTTCCCGAATCGGCGCAAAGGAGTGGTCACTAAAAAGTAAAGCGACACCAGTAGTGACCACATTTTGCAGACACTCTATTAGCCATTTATGTAAGCGCAAAAAAAGCCGGCAGTTTTCACTGCCGACTTATTACGAATCTTTATCGCTGCTACTACTGATTAGTTTTCTTCAGGAGCGCGAATGACGTCAGCCAGAGCATACTTCGCTGGGCAATATTCGTTCGCATTGAAGTAGAGGTTCAATTCGCGTTCAGCGCTTTCTGGACTATCGGAAGCGTGTACCAAGTTCATCTGTCGGCTGCTGCTGAATTCACCACGGATGGTACCGGGTGCCGCGTTCATCCCATTGGTTGCACCCAACATTTCGCGGATGATGCGGATCACGTCAGGGCCTTCAACGGCCATAGCTACGACAGGAGCCGAGGTGATAAACGTTTCAAGGCTCTTATAGAAAGGCTTGCTCACGTGCTCAGCGTAATGTTTCTGCGAGAGCTCTGGGGTAACGCGAAGCATTTTCATCGCGACAATGGTTAAGCCCTTGTTTTCGAAACGGCTAATGATCTGCCCCATCAAGCGTCGTTCTACACAGTCTGGTTTGAGAAGCACCAAGCTTCGTTGAGTTGCCATTAGAATTACCCCTTATACAAAAGTTGCCTGAATATTTGTGTCGAGCCTTGAGAGGATGAATTGTTGCCCAAATGCCAAATAGTTCAAGGTCGCTTTTGCCCGCTGGCAGGCATGATTAAACAAATTTCCCGCTCGAGAAACCCGAGCGGGAACGAATTTCCGGTGGTTTTGGAGGGCAAAACGCCTTTTATCGACGTTTGGGCTGCCGAATCGGTTTGGGTCGGGTTGAGAGTAAATCTTCATCATCATCTGCTGGTGCTGGCTCGGCCTGCGGGGCAGGGTCAGCAGCGGGAGGTGCTGGCACTGCTGGGGCTGGAGCCGGTGGTGCAGGGGCTGGGGCTGGCACCACAGCGGGCGCTGGAGGTTGAACGGGCACTACGGGTACCGCAGGAACCGCTGGCACTGCAGGCTCAGATGGTACTGCAGGCGCTGGCGCAACAGGTGCCGAAGGGACGGGTGGCAATTGAAATTTCGGTTCCTCGACTTCTTCTAAGAGCGCGTCGTCAGCTTCGGTCGGAAGTGGTAGCGGTTCCGCTTTCGGAGCGGGTGGAGCGGCGGGCCGACTGTTGGGTACAGGCACGGGCATTAAAGGGACTGCTGGAGTTGGCTCATCGATTCTTCTCGGAGCACTTTGGTTGCTGGGAGCATTGGCATTGCTTGAAGACGGGGGCACCAATTGTGGAACCATCTCGGGTGCAGTGCGTTCCCCTTTCTGCCAGGGCCAATTGTTCGAGTTGACATCCGAAGGGCTTGGCTCAGCAGGCAACATTTGTGGTTGATGTTGAACAGCCGGTGGAATCATCTGATTTGGATGTGCGACCGGATACGATTGCGTTTCCATTGGCACGTTTTGGTAAACCGTGTTTGGAATGCAAGGTCCTTGGTCGTACTTCACCGCTTGGCGCCAATTGATGCAATCGGTGGGATAGTTGGGGTTGCTGTAACTGGGACGTCCAAAAACAAGGCCAGGGTGCGCTTGATAATTTCCAAAGAATTGATTGCCACACGGAGCGTTTTGGATCGGAGGTTGGCAGGAATTGCATGCCGGTGCACTTGGGGCTGTGATGTTAGGTACGCCACAACCTGCTATGCCAAATCCGGGGCCGCCTGAGAATAAGCTCCCCAATTTCGAACCGCAGGCCCCTGTTGCACAACCAACACCGCATCCACCAACACCGCATCCACCAGTACTACATCCACCAACACCGCATCCACCGGCGCACCCTGTGGTGCAACCTGGCGTTGAACAGTTGTGATAACCTTCGCTGTAACCGAATCCAAAGTAGCGGCCAGTTCCATTCAAGAAACCGATTCCAGCTCCAGGGCTACGTGGAGTGCTGTGAACGGGATGGAGTGGATGCCCGCCGTATGTTGCGTATCCTCCATGAACTGCTGGAACGCCAGTTCCGTAGGTCACACCTGCGTCCGCACCATAATAGGCCATTGAGCCATATTGAGCTGAAACTTGCGATGATCCCAAGACCACCAAGCCGAGCGCACCGAGACGCTTGATCCATGGAAAGAACATTGCAGCCGATCCTTAGCGATTAGTGAGTCTCGCCCTGACGAGTCCGTAAACTCCGTCGACGCGAGCAGATTGAGGCAACTTGCAACGCGCGCAGGATGCCACCATCGATGTTCTTTATGTGAATCGACTTTCCAGAAGCCACGAGTCAAGTTGAGTCGGGCAGTACAGTCGAGAAGCGCCCGGCTCATTAGCGGTTGTTCCGTCGAAGCAATCTTTTTGGTCCATTTGAAAAGCAAACCAAAGTCCATTTGTGACGATTGTGCACAACAAACGAGGTGCGCAAAGATTATTGTGCTGGTAATTGGCTCCAATTTTGCCGAGAGCACCGGACCATGGGCTAGGTTTCCTATCGGGCACTAGTGCCTTGAGAACCGTGAAGTGGAGTAGGAAAATGAAGCCACATAATCCCTATCGTAAACGTCAACAGATTTTTGCGGATCGAGCTATCCAATCGTCCTTAGCCTGGCGTTTAGCGGGACACTGGGTACTGTTTACCGCTGTCTTGTTGGTGCTCAATACATTCCTGCAAATGAGTATGGTTTTCCCTCAGCGGTCTTTCGGGGAATCCTTTGTTATTGCAGCTTGGTCCCAAATTCCATTACTGGTTTGCATCGCAGTTCTCGTCCCTTTGTTCACACGCGATGCGTTGCGAATCAGCAATCGCCTCGCCGGTCCCATGGTTCGCCTCCGCAAGAGTTTGCAATCCTTGGCCGCAGGAGAAAAAGTTCCGCCACTTGTATTTCGTGAAAATGACTATTGGCTAGAAAGCGCCACCGAATTCAACCGAGTACGCCAGTTGGTTTTGGGACTCTATAAAGATCTCGACATACCTGATGGACCACAAGGCTCGGAACAATTGGCGGTGGCCGCGAACCTGTTGCACGGTAACATTCAGGCCAATCAAGAGGCAACTGCGTCGACTGACTCACAATCGAACGCCTTACAATCCAGTGCAACACAACCTGGCGAGTTGAAACCGGCCACAGCGGCGGACCAAGAGACTCCCTCGGGAGACGCGTCGGCTACACCATCATCCCTGTCGCTCGCCAATCGAGTCATATGGCAAGGAGAACGATACCACAAACCTTCACGGTATGTGAACCACGAACCAGAAGCCGTGGCTCCGACAACGGAGGTCACCGAACCGACAGAGATTCCAGTGAACGTCAGCTTGCGCTGAGTTGCTGCAGATTCCTGGATTAGGGTCGCACTTCATGAGGCAAGGGACGCCCATGCAGACCGGCCAGTAAATTGTCAACAGCGATATCAGCCATAGCTTGCCGCGTCTCAATCGTTGCGCTACCGATGTGCGGTAGGATCAGGCAACGCGGAAGCCTTCGAAGTTGTGAATCGTCAGGCAACGGCTCAGGATCGGTTACGTCCAAGCCTGCGCCCCAAATGGTTCCATCTTTTAGAGCATTGTAGAGTGCATCTTGATCGATCAAGCCACCGCGTGCAGTGTTGATCAAGATGGCGTTCGGCTTCATCATCGCCAAGGTGCTTGAGTTGATTAGATGATGGGTCGAAGGATTGTAGTCGGCGTGAAGGCTTACGATATCGGCGTTCGCTAATAAGGTCGCTAGGTCAACACGTTTCGCGTTCAAAAGCGACTCAGCATCAGGTTTCTCTGTGCGAGCGGTATAGATCACGTTCATGTCCCAACCAAAGTGCATGCGTTTGGCTAACGCCATGCCGATGCGTCCCATACCGACAATGCCTAACGTGGCACCTTTTAGATCCAGCCCCAACAACCCCAATGGGTCCCACGTTTTCCATTCCAAATTGCGAACTTGATCAATGGACTCAGAAAATCGCCGAGCGGTTGCCAGAATCAAGCCAGCAGCAATGTCGGCAGTTGCTTCGGTTAAGACGCCGGGCGTATTGCCGACTCGAATGCCACGACTATGCGCTTCACGCACGTCGATGTTATTAAATCCAACGGCATAATTGCTCACCACACGCAATTGAGGTCCCGCTTGCTGAAAGACTTCCGCATCCATACGATCGCTCAACAGACTCAAAATACCATCGCATCCCTTAACATGCTGAAGCAATTCCGCTCGCGATGGAGGGAGCTCTGCGGGCCAAACGGTCATATCAACCTCGGAGTTCAAACGCTGTAGAGCGGCGGCGGGAATCCGACGACAAACGAAGACCTTCTTTTTGACCATGGATTGCTTCTTGAAAAGGAGGCGTGGTAGGCAAATTTTGGATGGTAAGCCAAGCTATATGGCTAAGCTCCGCGACAGAAGAATGTCAGCGTCCAACGGCTCTAAGTTTAGATATAAAACATGGCGGCGGGAACCGTACCAACACGTTCGATCAAATCAATCAAAGACAGATCGCGCAAAAGGGCGCGTTGCCTATTCGACAACTGTGTCCACAGCTCTACCACGGTATGGGCTTCGGGCGTTTGAGCGGTAAGCTGCAAGTCGGGCGCGAAGAGGTTCGGTGCAACAGCTTCAACCACATCCAATACCGAGATTTGTGCTGCCGGTCGCTGCAAGAAATATCCGCCTGCAGAACCGCGCGAACTATTGACTAAACTTGCCGTACGCAGCTGTTGCAAAATCTGAACCAGAAAGGGCATCGGAATCTGTTGATCGTCTACAATCTCGCGCAGAGCAACCGGCTTGCCAGCTTCATGTCGCTTGGCCAGTTCCATCATCGCAAGTAAGGCGTAGTGAGCACGAGCGGGTATTTGCACGTTGCACTCTTATCAACAAAATTGAAACCCAAACATCTGTGGCCGATATTCAGTGGCCACTTAGAAACACATTGGTTCGTAACAAACCAACTAAGCCACATTGTGTTAGTCGCGTGAGTGCAAGCCGCATTCGGTTTTTGCAAATCCGCTCCAGCGTCCAGCCCTTTCATCTTCACCTGCTAGAACCGCGCGTGTACAGGGCCAGCAACCGATGCTCGTATAACCTTGATCGTGTAACGGGTTGTAGGGAATACTCTCTTTCATGATGAGCCCCCACACTTGCTTCTTCGTCCAATTCGCTAAGGGGCTGATCTTGACCAAATGAAACTTCTTATCCCATTCTACGATGGCTGCTTGTGCGCGATCGTTGCTTTGATCGCGACGAATCGCGCTCGACCAAGCATGTTTGCCCCGTGCCGCCTGACGAAGTACTTTGATCTTGCGTTCGAAGCAGCACAGGTTGGGATCGGATTTGTAGAGCGGGCCGCCATGTTTTTGTTCGAACTCAACCACGGTTAGCTCCGGCTTTTTGAGTTCAACTTCGATCCCATATTTGCGTTGAATCTTGTCTCTCAATTCCAACGTTTCTGGGAATTGATAGCCGGTATCGAGATTGAAGATCGAAGTCTTCGGTGCGATTTTGGCGAGCCAGTGAATGAGGACCATGCCTTCTGGACCGAAGGCCGTAGCCATCGTGAAGTAATCACCAAAACGTTCAACCGCCCATTGCAAGATCTCGATCGGCTGGGCCGTTTCAAGGCGTTGACTCTGCTCTTGAAGTTCTGCCAAAAGTTCCGCAGTGGGGAACAACGGAGGATTCGCCACGGCGCTTCCCCCCAACTCGTCCGGCGAAGCGGCCGCACGCTGTGTTGCAGATTCTGGAACGGTAGTAGTGGGTAGAGTCGACACGCTCGAAATTCCCCCGGTGAACGGCTAACGCTGGATCAATCCCTAAGCTCTAGCACGATATATTACCAATATGACTCAATTAGTCAAGATTGAATTACCAAGGAGCTGTATCGGCAAAAGGGGAGTGATTCTTCCGCTTTTTAGGGCAAAAGCTGCAGTGAGGACCGCTCTGGAGCGTTAGGAGAGAGAAGAATCGGAGCGAAATCAACGGAATCAGCCGAAACGGCCGGTCACATAGTCTTCCGTTTCGACCAATTGGGGCTTGGTGAAGATGGTGGAGGTGAGGCCATATTCGATCATGTGGCCCAGATACATAAAGGCGGTATAGTCGCTGATGCGGGAGGCTTGTTGCATGTTGTGAGTAACGATAAGCACGGTGAATTCACCTCGCAATTCGTCGATCAGATCTTCGATCTTGGAGGTCGCGATGGGATCGAGGGCAGAGCAGGGCTCATCCAACAACAGTACTTCGGGGGCAGCGGCTATGGCGCGAGCGATGCAAAGACGTTGTTGTTGTCCCCCCGACAACCCTAGTCCACTCTCATGGAGTCGATCTTTGACTTCGTCCCATAACGCGGCTGCCCGCAAGCTTTGTTCGCAAACTTGACGGAGCATCGATTTGTCGCGAATACCTTCGATGCGTAGTGGGTAAACGATATTGTCGAAAATACTGCGGGGAAAAGGGTTAGGCTTTTGAAACACCATTCCGAGTCGTTTACGCAGATCGGTGACGCTGATCGAGCGATCGAAGATTGATTGTGGGCCGATTCGAATATCACCGCGAGTTTGCACGGCTGGATTCAAATCGTTCATGCGGTTAACGCTGCGTAGAAGGGTGGACTTACCGCAACCGCTAGGGCCGATCAAAGCGGTAACTTTCCCCTTTGGAACATCGAGGTTGATATTGAACAACGCCTGCTTCTTGCCATACCACAACGAAAAATTTTCAATAGAGACAGCAGAGGTTTCCGACTTTAGTTCGTCATGAACGCGCGGACGAAAATGCTCATCCGAGATCAGCTGTTGCAACCGGCCCATCGGTTTGTTGCCCGAATGAGCCTTGGTGGTAATAACCGGCTGGCTTCGTCGAGCAAGGATTTCGTTGTTCTCACTTCCGGTAGGCAAAGATAAAACTCCGGTTTGCGTTATGGGCATGGACGGTCAGCGACCGCCCAGTCATTTGTGTTCGCAAATTAGAAAATGAACCTTCAGGTCTCACAATCGGCACATCGGTTAATTTGCGTCAAAATAATGTTAATTCGAATGTGGCGGCCATGAAATCCGCTACAGATTGGGGAGAGCCTTGACCGAGAAGGGAACGAGTAGAGCCACTTTTTCTCAAAGGTGTGCAAAAGTTCCCTGGATTGGCATGGTGGCCAGCAGGAACCGAGCGATGCTTCCTGGAAAGCATCGATCGTGGATCGAGAGCGGCAGGGAGGCTGAGAGTCCGGTCGAGGACCATGGACAATGCAGCCAACATCGAGCGGTGTGAATACTCCGCCTCAAATCGATCGAAGCACCATCCCGAATCGCGTTTCCAACGAAGATTCGGCTGCGACCATTCGTGTCGACGCTCCACCAGACTCTGCCAGCGTTATCAAGGCCCCTCACGGCCCGTTGGGCACCCCGGGAGCCCGTCCCGGCCGAGTTCGCGGCGAACGCCCCAAACCACAAGAAGCTCCATCGCAAAGTGCTCCGAATGAAAGCGAAGCGGCAGGTTCGAACGCGCCTCTCCATCGCGACGAATTTCGCCAAGCACAAAACGCTTCGACTCAGCGTCTCGATGAGCACCACGACAGCCAAGAGGCGAGTCAAGAGTTGAACTGGGGTGTTCTTCATGCGGAGGACATCGCGCGGGTTCTGGATCAGCGACTGTTTGAGATTGAGCGTCGCGAAAAGTTGCTTAACCGCCGAGCAAATCAAATTTCGCAACAAGAGCGAATGTTTCGTTTATGGGCCAATGACACGCGTCAGGAACTCGAACGTAAGCGCCGCGAATTGCAACAACTCGAATCCGATTTGATACAGCGTGGTCACGACTTGCGTTGGCTATTGGTTCATGGCGACCAATTTGACAGTGTCGAAAAATCGTTGCCAGGCGACATGCTGACCGATGACTATAACTTGAGTTCGAAGCCCCGTTCTGGTCGTGTGCCAGCCCAGAAAGAAGGCGGCTCTTTGGAAGAGGAGCTCAAGAATCAAATCGAAGAAATGGAGTTCGGTTCTAGCAGCGATGGGATGCGGCGTCCTGGGCGCTAGCTGCTTGCAATAGCCTGCTCGCTGAGAAGCGTGGCTAAACCATTCAGAGCTTAATTCACTGCGAGCCAAAAAATAAAGGCCAGCGATTCGCTGGCCTTTATCATTTCATTTCGCATATCAACTGAGCATCATTTATTCGTGACGCTTATCACTCGGTACCTTTAGCCGAATCGCCAGTGTAAGAACCTGAGTAGGTATCTTTAGCACCTTCTGATTCCGACTTCTTTTCGTTTTGCTTCGCAGCGATGGTTGCGATGTTCACCAAGCCTAGAGCGTTCTGCAATTCAACGGGTGAGAACCAACGTTCGTTGCCGCTGTAGCGAGATTCAACACGATTCATAGCAGCGAGTTGATCCCAGCTCAAACCGTTTGCGACGTGCCATGCTGCAGCTTGTACGGTGTTTTGTGGAAGCTTGCCGGTTGCCAAGAGTTTGCAGAGTTCACGAACGCGAGGGTCAGGGTTGACTTCTTCGAGGCGAACGAGCTTGTACTTCATGCGTGGGTTGGGGTCACGTTTGCCGTGTTCGAGACAGACGGTAGGAACTTTGACTTTAGCAGCTTTGGCGGCTTCAACTCGCATCATGCCACCCATACCACCCATGCCGCCCATTCCACCCATGCCGCCCATACCGCCGCCGGGCATCGCAGGAGCTTTGTCTTCTTCGCTCGGGATTTCGGTGATGAGAGCTTCGGTCGTCAGAAGAAGAGCTGACACGCTGGCCGCGTTCTGCAGGGCGCTGCGCGTAACCTTCTTCGGATCAATGATGCCTGCGGCGACAAGATCCTTGAATTCGCCGGTCGCGGCATCGTAGCCGATATTGCCTTTTTCCGTGAGGGCGCGCTGGACGACAACGGAACCTTCATCGCCGGCGTTCGCGGCCAGCTGACGGAGAGGTTCTTCCAAAGCGCGGCGGATAATCTCAGCGCCGACTTTTTCGTCACCCTTGAGTTTAAGGCTTTCAATGGCTGAGCTGGCTCTGAGAAGCGCTACGCCGCCGCCGGGGACAATGCCTTCTTCCACGGCCGCACGGGTCGCGTGAAGGGCGTCATCGACGCGGTCTTTCTTTTCTTTCATGGCCGTTTCAGTCGCGGCTCCGACATTGATGACAGCCACGCCGCCCGCGAGCTTCGCGAGGCGTTCCTGAAGTTTTTCCTTGTCGTATTCGGAATCCGTTTCTTCGATCTGGCGCTTGATCTGTCCGACGCGCGCGTTGATTTCTGCGCTCTTGCCGGCGCCTTCAATGATCGTGGTGTTTTCTTTATCCACGGTCACGCGCTTGGCACGGCCAAGATCCTTGATCGTGACGTTTTCAAGCTTGATGCCGAGATCTTCA
>JAFLCP010000034.1 GCA_017303505.1 Planctomycetota bacterium
GGTAGCAGTCACTAAGGAAATCCCCTACGACATTCAAGTTGTACAACCCCAAGTTCCATTGGTCAAAAACGGCCAATTGGGATTGGTAGTGAAGGCGGTTCGAGACGCTGAGTTCAAAGAGCCAATCGCGCTGCAACTGCTTTATGCTCCAGGTGGAGTCGCCGCATCAGGCTCGATCGTGATTAACGCCGATCAAACCGAAGCGACCATTCCTTTAACTTGCAATGGCAGTGGTGCCGTTGGCACTTGGCCGATTGCTGTTCTTGCGTACGCGACAGTAGGCAATGAAAGAGCGGTCATCTCTTCCGAATTCGTGAACTTGGAAGTAGCGGAACCGTTCTTCAATTTTGTGTTTACCAAGCAAGTTGTCGAACAAGGGGCTAACGCAGAAGTGGTCGTTGGACTAGAAACCAAACGACCTGCCGAAGGGGAAATTGAAATCGAATTGTTGGGACTTCCTGCGGGTGCAAGTTCACCAGGCGCTAAAGTTAAAGTTGCTGCTGATGCAACTGCTGTCAGCTTCCCGGTCACTGTGACTAAAGAAGCGCGTCCCGGCAAATTTGCTTCATTGGTGTGTCAAGCAACGATCACACGCCCTAATGGCGTGATCATTCAAACCCAAGGAACGGGCGAATTCCAAATCGATGTTCCCCTTCCAGCTCCAACCACTCCACCACCACCTCCCCCTATGCCAGCTGCTGCACCAGCTCCTATGCCAACGCCTACCCCACCCAAGGCCTTGAGTCGCTTGGAAATTTTGCGACAGCAGCGTGAAGCGGCTCGCGGTGGTAAGCCGAGCGAGGCCCCACCAGCGGAAGGCGAAAAGAAACCATAAGCGATGGCTCGAGATCGCCTAGGTAGCGAGCTCATATACATTGCAAACATTCGACCCTGTCCACGGTTGCCGATTTGTTGTTGCGTGCAACGCTGATGGCGCAGGTCAAAACTGAGAAATGAATCGTAGAAAAATTGTTAGGATCGAGTTGATATGTCGCACATGAATGCCCCGAAAATTTCATTCTCGCAGCTCATGAGTTGGTTGATTGGCTGCTTGCTTTTGGTGCCTTCTGCCATCCAAGCGCAGGAAGCGAAATGGGAAAAGGTGGATGTATATCCGCAAGATATCGTCCTGAAAACTTCCGCCGCATTTCAAGGTGTGATCGTGGTGGCGACCCGCTCCGACGGCATCACCAAAGATGTTTCAGCAGAATCGCAATGGGCGCTGGCCAACCCCGCTCTTGCCAATTGGGATGGCTCGAAATTGGTTCCGACTGCCGATGGCGAAACAACTTTGTCCGCCACTTGGAATGGACTCACCGCGCAAACAAAAGTTGTCGTGGCTGAAGCGGCCGCTAAACGAGATATCAGTTTTCATCTCGACGTTATGCCAGTATTGACTCGCACCGGCTGCAATACAGGTTCATGTCATGGCGCTGCTCGCGGTAAAGATGGTTTCCGTTTGAGCCTCTTCGGCTTTGACCCAGTCGGTGATTATGACCGAATCACTCGCGAAATTGGAATCCGCCGAATCAACCTCGCCGTTCCCGCAGATAGCTTAATGTTGTTGAAGGCTAGCGGCGGTGTACAGCACACCGGCGGAAAGAAAATGGAGATCGATAGCAAGTACTATCGAACGATGTTGACTTGGCTTGAAAATGGGGCTGTTATCGATCCCGCTGCACCACCAACCGTTACCAATTTGGAACTTTTTCCAAAGCAGGCTGTGTTGGAAGGTGAAGGTGCTAAACAACGTATGGTGGCAGTCGCCACCTACAGTGATGGCTCAAAACGCGACGTTACTGACTTGGCTGCGTTTTTTACCAACAACGAACGTTCTGCAGCAATTGATGCAAACGGTAATGTAACCGGTGGCGTGCGTGGTGAAGCTTTCGTGATGGCTCGTTTTGATACGCATACTGTTGGTTCGCAAATCTTGGCTCTACCTGCCGGACTTCAATACACCGCGCCTCAGATCGCGGGCAACTATATCGATGAATTGGTTGCCAAGAAACTTGAAAAGCTACGCGTGGTCCCAAGTGATTTGTGCAGCGACGAAGAGTTTCTTCGCCGTTCCACGATCGACATCACGGGGATGCTTCCTACCGAAGCTGAATACGATGCGTTTGTGGCTGATACCTCCGCAGACAAACGTGCCAAGTTGATCGATCGATTGTTGGAACGCAAAGAGTTCAGTGAAATTTGGGCCATGAAATGGGCTGAGCTTTTGATGATCAAGACGACCAATGAAGTGAGCGAGAAGAGCGCGTTCCTTTATAGTTCGTGGCTCACCAACCAAATTGCGAACAACGTTCCGCTGGATCAAATTGTTCGCGATCTATTGGGTAGCAGCGGTGGTGTTTTTGATACACCAGCAACCAACTACTATCAAATTGAACGTGATACCCTGAAGGTCTCGGAAAACGTTGCTCAAGTCTTTATGGGCATCCGTACTCAATGTGCCCAATGTCACAATCATCCTTTTGATCGTTGGACTATGGATGATTACTACGGCTTTGCCGCTTTCTTCTCCCAAATTGGGCGAAAGCAAGGTGAAGACTATCGCGAAATCATCGTCTTCAATTCTGGCGGGGGCGAAGTCGCTCATCCCGTAGGTGGCCGTCGCATGGAACCGAAATTCTTGGGTGGTGGTGTTGCTGATTTGCAAGGGCGAGATCGTCGCGTTGTATTGGCTGAATGGCTTACCAGCGCTGAGAATCCATTTTTTGCAACCAGCGTGGCCAACCGAGTTTGGGCTCACTTCATGGGCGTTGGCATTGTCGAACCTGTCGACGACTTCCGCGTAAGCAATCCAGCAAGCAACCCAGAATTGTTGGAAATCCTTGGCAAGAAGTTGGTGGAATATAAGTACGATTTCAAACAGTTGGTGCGAGATATCTGCAATTCGAATGCATATCAACGCAGCACTTTGCCTAACGATACCAACAAGCAGGATGAACGTAACTTCTCCCACGCATTGGCTCGCCGAATTCCAGCTGAACAGGTATTGGATTGCATCAGCCAAGTAACGTTAAAGCAAGATAAGTTCCGTGGTCTGCCCATGGGAGCTCGTGCTGTCCAAATTGCAAACGGTGCAACCTCAACCTACTTCCTCAATACTTTCGGCCGGGCACAACGCGCGACGGTTTGTGCGTGCGAAGCTTCCACCGATCCTTCGCTCTCCCAAGCGTTACATTTGATCAATGGGGATGCGACCAACGGAAAAATCCAGCAAGGAAAACTCATTGAAGAGTTGAAAAAGCAGGGTTTGAATCAAAATCAAATTATCGAGCGTTTGTTCGTTCGCTGCCTGTCGCGAAAACCAACCGCAAAAGAGATCGAAGAGTTAGGCAAATTAGTTGCAGCGGCTCCCAATGAGAACCAGGGATTGGAAGATGTTTTTTGGGTCGTGCTAAACAGCCGCGAGTTCATTTTCAATCACTAAGATCCGTCGAAGAATCAGAGCCATGAAACGTTTCGCAATTGCTTTTGGTTTGGTTGCCATCTCCATCGGCTTACCAACTGGAGCTAAGGGACAAGAGGCGCCAGCCAAAGTCACTTTCGAAGATCATATCAAGCCCATCTTTCGCGAGCATTGTTTGTCGTGCCATAACGCAAACGATAAGAAAGGTGGCTTGGCCTTGGACACCTTCGCTGCAACGATGGAAGGTGGATCAGGTGGAGAGATTGTGGCTGAGGGAGATATAGATAGCTCGCGATTGTGGGAGCTAACCGCGCACGTCGGTCAACCCTTCATGCCCCCTAATCAGGAAAAGATTGCGGAGCCAAAGCTCAATCTTCTCAAGGCTTGGATTCAGGGTGGGATGCTTGAGAATTCTGGCTCAACAGCCAAGAAGAAAATGAATAATGCAGCAGTTGCCAATTTCTCTTTGGGGAAACCTGAAGGGGAACTGCCAATGCCGCAAAACCTTTTGTTGCAACCCGTTGTTGCGTCGACTCGAGCTGCTGCCATTTCTGCTCTCGCGGCGAGCCCATGGTCCCCATTGATTGCGGTCGGCGGCCAGAAGCAAGTTACCCTGTATCACAGCGAAACCGGTGAGTTGTTGGGGGTTCTACCCTTCCCTGAAGGTGAACCTCAATCGTTGTCCTTTAGTCGCGATGGACGCTTGCTTCTAGTTGGTGGTGGACGACACAGTCACAGCGGTTGCGCCGTATTGTTCGACATCAAGAGTGGACAACGCGTTGCTAAAGTGGGCGACGAACTGGATATCGTGTTGTCGGCCGACTTAAGTGAAGATAACTCCAAGATCGCTGTAGCCGGACCACAAAAAATGGTTCGCGTGTATTCAACAACTACAGGCGAACTCATGTGGGAAGTGAAGAAACATACGGACTGGATTTATGCGGTTCGCTTCAGTCCAGATGGCGTGTTGTTGGCATCGTCCGACCGCAGCAATGGGTTGATCGTATGGGAAGCCGACACCGGCAGACTCTACATGGACTTGATTGGACATCGGGGAGAAATTCGGCAACTCGCTTGGCGACCTGATGGTAATGTCTTGGCTAGTGCAAGTCTCGACGGGACGATTCGTTTGTGGGAAATGAACGAAGGAAAACAAATCAAGCAAATCAATGCCCACGGAGGTGGAGCAACCTCGTTGGCCTTCGCTCAAAATGGCAATATGGTATCGGGCGGTCGCGACCGATTGGTTAAAGTTTGGAATGCCAACGGTGATCCACTGAAGAATATGCCAGCGATGTCAGAAGTCGTATTGGAAGTTGGAATTACAGCAGATCCACCACGTGTTGTCGGTGGAGATTGGAACGGAAATGTTGCCGTCTGGTCTGTCGACGATCCTACCAAGACCAATGTTCTCGCTGCAAATCCACTCCCCTTAAATGTTGTGGTTCAACAACGTCAAGCAAGTTTTGATGCTGTCTCGGCCGAGGCTGCCCCTCTGGCGGCTGCCTATCAGGACTTGGCGACAAAAGTGACCGCCATGGAAACAGAACTCGCCGCTCAAGATGCCGCCATGAAAGCCGCTACAGAAGCCCTGGCAAAGGCGCAAGGAGAACTGAAACCTTTGACGGAAATGGTCGCCGCTAAGACTCAGCAAATGCAAAATTTGGCAACGGTGCTCATGACCGCCAAACAAGTGCAAGCCGATATGAATGCGAAACTGGCTGCTGCCACCGACGAAGCTGCGAAAACAACCTTGCAGGGGCTGATTGCTCCAGCCAACCAAAAGGTTGCAGAAACGGAAGCTGAAGTGGCAAAAGTGAAGCCCGAACTGGATGCTCTGACTGCCAAAGTTGGGCCACTGCAAGAAGAGGTCAAGAAGCAAGAAGCAGCTTTGGCTGTTGCAACAAAAGCTGTTGAAGCTTTGAAGGGAACATTGCCTGGTTTGACTGAGCAACGAAATAAGTCGCAACAGGCCCATGACGCAGCCCAAGCAAAGTTAGCATTAGCTAAAACTCAGTTGGACAAGGCGACTGCCGCCTTGGCGAACTTTGAAAACACCGCCGCGAAACTGAAGGCCGAAGCCGAGCAACTCGCGCAGCAAACGGCCACTGCTGAGAAAGTCGTCGCTGATACAAAGGCGCAACGCGATGCTTCGATGGCCAAGTTGAATGAGATGGCGACGGCATTGGCCACTTTGCAACAGCAAATGGATGCTCTTAAGAAACAGATGGACGAAATGAATAATGCTAAGGGACAACAAGATTCGGCATTGAAGGAAGTAGAAGCCAATATGGCTAAGCTTCAAGGCGAACTCGATCAAGTCGCTGAAAAGAACTCGACGGCTCAAGAACAACTCAAAGTGTTCCAAGAGGCGTACGGCAACAAGTAGTTTTGATCCTCCGCCGCAAAGATTCTTTGCCGCCAATAGTGCGTTATTTTCTCGTCGAGGGTTGCGACTCAGGTTGAGTGGCAACCCTTTTTCGTGCGAACACCCAATATCCTTGGTCGTCGCGAACAGCTATTGGGGACAACCAATTTCGCAGTTTTGCAGGTTGATTCAATTCAACCAATGCCTGCAGATCCATAATGAGATCAGGATGTTCGCCATAATATGAGTGCCCTAATAACCCGGTGTCGATGGACGAAACATCAATGGTTTCCGCTCCGGGAAAAATCAGTTCACTCGCAGGTTGATATCCAGCTCGCGTTGCACCGTGCAATGCGGCAGATGCGAGCAACGCTTTATCGTTCTGAGAGGTGTACAGCGTCAAACGTTCAACTTTAGGTATGATGGTTGGCATGTATCGATTGGCAAGCTCGCCACTATCAACATCAGGTGCGGCCATCACAATCTGTCCTAAGTACTCTTGAGCCGACGGATCGCGCAGGACTAATCTCTCTAGGGCTCCTACCAGCGCGCGATTACCCATGCTATGAGCGATAATGTGGATCTTATCGACTTGGGTTCGTTGTCGTACATCGCTTAAGAATTTTTCGAGGTGTGCAACGGTCCAACCTACAGCGGCCTCATCTCGCGTGTAGCCTGAAATCATGTTAGCGCTCGGCCAACTATAACAGAGCGGAATACCAGGGAATTCCAAGTCATGATAGAGCTGGCCTGTGCGTCGAACGGCATCAGCAAAGGAAACGTTATAGCCATGGATGAATATTAGAACCTCATTTCGCTCTGATTGTTTCAAGCGATCGGCGAGGGTCTGGAAGTAGGTTGTTTCCTCGGCAGGTTCTATCGATTGCAAGATTACGTGTTTTTTCTCGTCGAGCTTCCATTCCAATCGCGACCACTTCGGAGATTCAAGCCGTCCCTTTTGGTGATTGGGTGGAATGGTGACATCGCAATAGCCAACTTGTAAAGGATACTGCCTTACTTTGGGTTGAAATCGCTCAGCGCCAAAAACAAGATCATAACGCTGGGACATCCGCAGTAGTGTCGAAGTGCGAATCCAAATGGAATGACCAAGAAAACTCACAACAACCAAACCACCAAGGGCGACAAGAGGCCAATATTTCTTGGTTATTGATGGGGCCAATCCGACAATTCCGAATGTTGCTGCGATGGCGAGACACATCGGCAACACTCCCGATAGCCAGGGGATCTGCGAGCGCAAATCCGCTGAATCTCGATCCGTTGCATAGAAGACCCGAACCTGTTTTACGCCATCGGCAAGTTGCTGCATCTGCGACATCGCTCGGGGTGGTGCAGCTGCTGTCTGTGGCTGAAAAGTCGGGGGGAAATCGGGGGCCTTGGGTGTTGAGAGCTTTTTCTGCGGTAGACCGATTTTCGGACTGTCCGCAATGGTCGTGTCGGGTGTCAGTGCATTGGGTTGGCTGACATTCGGTTCGGCGCTAGCTCCCTCACTGGAAGATTCAGGAGCTGAACCACCTGTTGGTTCGGAGACTGAATCAGGCTCCGACTGAGCAACTTGTGTGGGTACATTTGATGTATTGGGAGCTTTGGAGTCATTGGAAACTGTGGAGAAATATGTTGCCGCACCGGCGAGGGCGAGAGTCGGTACGCCAGCCCGCACCAACCATGTGCTAGCTATTTTCGCGATGGTCTGTTCCATAACGAGCCGTGTCCAATGCAAGCATTACGCGTAACTTTGAATGAAACCAAATTGTGTTGAACAACTTCGTTAACAAGAATTGGCTTACGATGCAGTATTGATTTGCGACTAAAGGCGATTTTTTGCATAGATGGTGGGGAATCGCCCCTTGGCATGTCTCTTGCACTGATCCAGGGAATTCGTTAGATGACTCCAGTTGAACATCGACCGCACCTTCCTTACCTCAAGAACTCGCCCATATGACCAGCACCGTTTTTCGGGATCCGGATCTCCCTTCCACGCTGAATCATCCGCAATTGAATGTCGCAGTGAAGGCTGCACATGAAGCTGGAAAGATCGTGGCGGACTATTTTTACAAAGGGACAACAATTCGCACCAAAGAGTCGTTCAATCTGGTGACCGATGCGGACGTGAATGCGGAACACTGCATTGCGGAAATTGTGCGTCAGAGTTTTCCAACTCACGCAATACTGGGTGAAGAAGGGCACGAGGCAGATGTTACTTCGGAACATTTGTGGGTCGTTGATCCGCTCGACGGCACAAATAACTTCGCACATCAGATTCCGCATTTTGCCGTATCAATTGGCTACTATCATCGCGGCATCGCACAGGTGGGAGTGATTGTAAATCCAATTACATCGGATTGGTTTTTCACGGTACGAGGGCAGGGGGCATGGTATCGAAACAAGAAAACGCAAGTGTCCAATGAGCCAACTCTTGAGAAAACGATGATTGGTATTGGTTTCTATTATGATCGGGGCATCATGATGGAGGCCACGCTAACGGCGATACGCGATTTCTTCCGTCAGAACATTCATGGTGTTCGCCGATTTGGTACTGCATCCTTAGATCTTTGCCAAGTAGGATTAGGAAGATATGGCGCGTACTTTGAATATCAGCTTCATCCCTGGGATTTTGCCGCAGGCCGTCTTTTTGTAGAAGAAGCAGGGGGAGTGATTTCGGATTGTGAAGGCGCCGAGTTGCCGATGGCCCGCACAAGCTGTTTGGCGACTAATGGTCTCTTGCATGCCGCTTCGTTGGAGATCACCAAACGGTATTGGAAAAACGGCATGCCGCATTTGGTAAAAAATGGAGATAGTTTGTAGTTAGTGGATGACTTCGACCTGTGAAACCACTCGTTAGCTGGGATTCGTTTAACCCGTAGCCGGAGCGAAGCGGAGGCTAGGTGGATTGGAGATAGTCTCCGATCCCCGAATACGCTCTCTAAAAAGATATGTAGGATAAATAGGGCCTAAGCCCCTCCTTACTCTGTATAGGAAACCGCAACAAAGTTAATTCAAGCAGAGCTCAGTCGCGACCAAAAGAGAGTTGGAAACATGACCTATCAGCCACAAATTGAAACACGAAAGAACACGGCGAACTTCCAGTCGTTGTGGTTGGTCTCATTGTTTTGTGTGTGGCTCGTCGGGTGTAGTTCTACCAAAGGGAACGTAGCCACCGAGCAACTATTGATGTCGGATGCGGTTGACCGAACGGTGTCCGACTTTGATTTTACTCCGCTGGCAGGAAATAAGGTCTTTCTTGACACGGCCTTTATTGTGCCCAATCGCAATCCGCAGCAGCTCATCAATACTGACTATGTCATCAGCGCGATGCGTCAACAGATGATTGCTGCAGGTTGTCAACTCGTAACGACAAGGGATGAAGCAGATATCATCGCCGAAGCCCGCTTAGGGGCATTAGGGACAGACGGCCAAATGATTATCTATGGTGTTCCGGAAAACAGTTTCTTAAGTCGAGCCGCATCGGTTTTACCTAATGCGCCCCCCATGCCTTCTATTCCCGAAATCGCCTTGGCGAAAAAGGACCACAAATCTGCCGCCGCTAAATTGGCCGTGTTTGCCTATGATCGGAAAACACTCGAGCCTGTTTGGCAAAGCGGGCTTATTCAATCGGAAAGCACCGCTTTGGATACATGGGTCTTGGGCGTTGGTCCCTTTCGACGTGGTACAGTTGAAGATGCGGCCAATATCGCCGCGAGTCGTTCCAGGTCAAAGCGGCCTGCAGCAGATGGTCAGCTAACTCCTGACGAGAATGCCCTGGTTTCCTACGATGCGGAGTGGGTTTATTCACGCAATGTATCGGCAAGCAAAGAAGAAGCGAACCCAGTGATGACAGCAGAGGCGATTGGTGATAAAGCCAAAGGTGAAGCCACTACGGCTAGTGCGACTCAAGCGGCCCCTGCTTCCGTCATTTCTGCAACATCGGGAGTTCCCGCAACCACAGGTGCTCCTGCGGCAACCTTAGCAACTCCAGGTGCCACACCAGCTCCGACGGATTCTATTCCAGCAGAAAAGCCTAGGGTGCCTTAGCGCTAAGCACGCCACGAGCGCGACTGACTTGAGGTTCTGCCCAGGGCTTGCCTGCATACAATTCTATGATGCCGTTGAGAAACATTTCTAGTTCGCCACCTTTGAGGTTGCCGATTCCCCAATCCAGCAATTCGGCAAGCTGCTTTTGTGAATCCTCATTTTGGCTCATGATAGATTTGGCGAGTTGCTCCCGCTTTCGATCAACAATTTGAAGCAGCTCTTTTTGTGATGGGCTCAGATTCTCTCGATTTCCATAAACTGCGTGAACAGCGTGCAGTTGTTTCAAGGCTTTTTCTGGCTCAGTCGCTTCGAGTTCTAACGCCTCAACGATAGAGGCTTCCATCACTGAGTTAGAAACAGTGGCATTCTCTCGGCGACTCTTTCGCAACAGAGATCGCATTTTTCGATTCGCTTCAACTTCCTCGATGGCTCCCTTAATGAGGTCGGTGCGTTCATCTTGCGGGAAACGATCCTGGAACTCGATAAGTTGGTCGTAAAGCGTCGACAAAGCTTCCGTATTGTTTGCTTCCAATGCAGGTGAAATTTGTGCGTATAGATCGTCCGCAGAAAAGGGACGAGTAAAATACCACAGCGCGACGATACAGGCTATTAATGCGATCACGATCGAGCCAATCGAAATCCATTGACTTGAATTGTCGTTGGAGGAAAGCTCATCGGTAAAGGTTGAAATCGGTGGAGCTTTGCCGTCGACTGTGGTGAAATGGGTACCGCCACCCGTGGCAAGTGTCGGTGGCGAGGAGTTCGGTTGTGAAACAACGAAGTCACGGCTTACATCCCCGTCGAGAGCTGGAGAGGTTCTGGGACGAGCTAGTAAGGTTGGATCGGTTGCAGCGTTGTTCGGCAAGTTCTGAGCTTCGATGGTGACTCGTTCGGCTGTGCCAGTGGGCATGTCAATGAGTCTCTCCTTAAACTCATTGAGATCTAGGCTGGTATGCGTTTCCATCGTACCGACTTGATCTATCTCAATCGTCTCCGTCTTACGTTTCAATCCTTGCTGCATCGCTTTCATGCGATTGTTGACTACCAGTGCAGTAGGGGGACGCATCGCTGGATCTTTTGCCAGTAGTTGCTCAATGAGTTCTGCAAACTCAAGAGGCGTCTCTTTTGCGAGCCGTTTGAGCGGAATTGGGTCTGTAAACTTTAACGCATAGAGTGTTTCGGGAACCGTCTTGCCTGCAAAGGGAGCTCGGCCTGTTAAAGCTGCATATAGGACGCTGCCAAGGCTATAAAGATCGCTGCGGGTGGTTGCCGTTTTGCCATCGGCTTGTTCGGGTGCCATGAAATCGGCTGTTCCTACAACCGATCCAGCCATGGTCATCTCTGCAGCACCAAACAACTTGGCAATGCCAAAGTCAACAAGCTTCACTGTTCCTTCGCCGTTGACTAGTAGGTTCGCAGGTTTCAAATCTCTATGAATGATGCCGATATCGTGAGCATGTTTCAACGCCGAACAAACATCGATTCCAATTTTAAGAACATCATCCCAAGGAATGGGGCCATTCCGTCGCAAGCAGTCATGCAAAGACTCGCCATCCACGAACTCCATGGAATAAAAGAGACTGCCACCTTCTTCTCCATATCCGATCAGCTGAACGATGTTCGGATGCTTTAGCCTCTTGAGCGTTTCAATTTCAACTTGGAATCGTCGTCGGAATCGGGGCTCATCCGCAATGGAATTGGATATGACCTTCAGGGCAACAGGGAGACCTGATTTGGAATGATGAGCTTTGTAAACACAACCCATTCCCCCTTGGCCAATGATCTTCTCGACCTTGTAAGGGCCCATGAATTCAGGAATCATAAACAGTCGCCACCAGCAAAATGAGGGCCCAAAGAAATCCGCCCGCTTGATTATAAATGCGGACCGAAGATTTTGCTATCAGACGGCGATTGACCAAATGCGAAAAAGAAGGTGGCGGCTCTTTCTTTTGGCGAGCCACACAGCGTTTAGCGAACAAAATTGAGCTCGAGTAACGAAGTTCTAGGCAACGTGGATAGCAGCGTTAAGTGTCAGGCCACTATTGCGCCATTGTCGTAGTGCTTTAGAATCCTGCGGACGAAGTGATACCAAGGAATGGCTCAAGACCAACGTGACATCGCACCAAGGTGCAACCGAACGTGCAACATCCGAATTGATACGACCCAAATCGAGCAAGATTAACGAAGTTTGTTTTTTCCAAGTAGGTAGCTCACAGAGTAACCTACTGATGAGAGAAGGATCAAAGCGGGATTCTGAAGCATCAAGGGAAAGAACCTCGTTAATCACGGATTGATCCCCAATCAACTTCCAAGGAGCCACGGTCAAGGAACTGTTGAATTCCAAACTGGATCGTAGCAAGCCAGCGAAACGTACGAGTGTGTTCTGGGAAAACATGTTCCATTGGTCAAGTCGCGTCGCACCAACCACAACGCCTTCTGCGATCTTCTTCTTCGATCGAATCATGTCGCAGAGTTCAGTGTCGAGTGCAGCGGCCGAGTGCAGCGAGTTGGAGGGGGCATGCCCTGAGTTAGAGTCAGTTCCTACTATCCCAAACTCCGATCGCTCGTTGTATTTTTGCGGGATTGCGATTCGATCGGAGATGGGTCTGTTCATGGCAAGCTTCACTGACTCAAAGATGGCGTGCACAAAACTAGAACTGCTTCAACTGGCTGAATAGTCGTGATGGCGACTGCGATTGTTGGAATCGCGAAGCGGAGATGTCTTTGGTGAGTTTCTTCGCATCGACATCGTCTTCAATGATCAAAATGTCTCGGTCATCTCCGATCGTATTCAAATCATTTGTCGCGCCAAATAGCTCTTCAAACTCTGCATCATCTCCGATTTCATTCAGGCGATGAATGTTGAACTCTTGTGAAATGGAGGAGAAGTTCATCGAGCCAATGGCTTCTTGCAGCTCTTCCTCAATCTCGCTGGCTGGGAAGATGGACGCAATCGGTTGCGATGTTTGCTGACTGAGTGGTGTATCTGGGAACACCTCGTGCAGGTCTGACCATTGCGAAAAGAGATTCTCGCTGATGGTATTGACCGTGTTCGTTACGAAGGTATCGGTTACACTCAGTGTACTGCGAACGGAAGGACCTACTACCTGAATCTCTTCCTCGAATCCTTCACCGAATACATTGCGATTCAATGATGGAGTAGGAATTTGAGATGGTGATGATGGTTTCGCTACGGGCGCTGCGCTGGTATTCGCAATGACTGGGAAGCTGCTGGTCAGTTCAGGGATGTCATTACCGCTCTTGGTAATGGCCGCACTGAACTCGTCTTCAGAATCAAGTGCCGCATGATCGTCAAGGCTTCCGAATTCAATGGCAGATGATGAGGTTGCGCCGCTATCTGTTCCCTCGGTCCATGGGCAAGGGAGTTGTTGCAGGTCAGCCCAAGCCTCTTCGATCAATGACGAGGAGACAGGCTTTTGCCCATAGTTGAAGCCAAGCAACAAAGCGTGATCGAGTAATTGATGAACCAGACGGGGAATGCCTTCCGTAGCGCGGTACACGCTCGTAATCGCATCCGTTGTGCATACGCTATCGACCTTCGCACCTGCAGCTTGGATTTGATATCGTACCTCTTGATGAACTTCGTCATAGTTCCATGCCGTTAAGTAGCAGCGAACTGCCAGACGTTGGTTCAGGGCTTCGAGTTGTGGGTTAGCAAGTTGGTGTTCCAATCGCATGCTGCCAACTAGGACGATACGAACCCGCGCATCTCCCTGAATGACAATGTTGCTGAGGGCGCGAAGTTCTTCCAGCAACTTGAGCGGAAGCGTGTCAGCTTCATCCACGATCAACGCTAATGGGGCAGATGGGGTTCGTGGATTAGGTTGCAAGTGTTCGTACAGGCTAAGCCGCAATTCCCCTTCGCCTTGTTCGCGATAGGGGAGTTTTAGTTTGGACAGAATGGATTGAAGCAATGCGCGACGGCTGCAAAGCTGTGCACCCTGCAAAAAGACAACTTGGAAGTCTTTGGAGATATCTTGGGCCAAACGGAGAGCGGTGGTGGTTTTGCCGAATCCAGTTCCGCCAAAAATAACGGCAGGACCTTCTGCACGACGCAACACACGCGTCAGTGTGGCCCGAATCTGCTCTTCATTGCGGGAAGAAAAGTAGGCATTGAGATCGGGAACTGCAGAAAATGGCCGACGATTGAAACCGTAAAACGACTCGTACATAGTCCGAAGCCCTTCGAAGCATTTCGATGAAGTGATTGAAGGTTCAATCGGAAAAATGTTTCGTGCCTCTTAAGTGTGCTTACTTTGTAGAGCGTTAAATTTTCATCTTTCGTAACAAACTAACATCACACGCTGCTAAATAGGCGCGCCAGAGCAATTAGAGGTTGTGATATACTCAGGTCGCGCCAGTTGGAATCGACTGCAAAGCGAATCGCCGCAGAGAGTCCCCAAAACAACAGAGACCATTCGCAGCCACTGATCCACCATTGCAAATGACGGCGATGGGGTTGCTCGTGTTGAGACGATTCTGATTTCTCCACTTTTGGGCCTACATGAAACAATGGGATTTGCAATTCTTGAAGTGTCGAGGCGTAGTGGGAGTAGTCGGTCGTTTTGGTTGTAGACTTACGTCGCAGTGCATAGGCGAGACTGACACCCGCAATTGCACCAATCAGTAAGCCAACCATAGGGGCAATGAGCGGATCTTTGGAAACCTTAGGCGTCCATTTTGAAAGTGACGAGAGAGAAACGGTTCCCATCAAATCAAATCGTTCCGACTGCAGCTGCTGGGTTAGGGCGGCAGCCTTTTGTTCCAAAGCGCCAACGTCAATTCCAACACCCTTACTTTTGGGTTGAACCATGGCAAGTTTGGTATCAGCTTCGTCGGTTTGTTCTTCTGTTGAGAAGCCAACAGTTTGAGCGGCAATTGTTTTCTCGTCGCCGTCTGTACTACGTTTGGCGTCCGCTGTTTGGTAGCGTCGGGCTAGATCGAGTTTATAGCTGACCCAACGCAAGTCGCGAGCTGTTTGAGTGTTGTTCAGAATTTTTGTCGATGGTTCCGTCAAAGTGGAAAGCCAAGACTTGATGGCCTCAACATCCACTTTGCGATTCCATTCGCTTTCTAACGTGATGCAATGCAGGTCCGGCAGTTCAGTCTCCGTGCGGGTTGCTACGGGATAATCGGTTGCTTTTGAAGCGAGCTCCTTGGCAGAAAGCTTTCGTAGAACGCGGCAATCTGGGTGGAGTAGAGTAGGGTGGTCTGCAGCCAGTATTTGCTCGAGGACAGCTAAGCGACTACTATTCAAGACTACAGTAGTTTGGACGCGAAAGGTCACCGGACCTTGTGGGAACAGGTTTAATGACCACAATGCTCCTAAGAGTGAGCAAAGCAAAGTGAACCAGAGAATGGAAGGGCGGGCGTGGCTCGCCCCTGATTTTCGCAAAACCGATGTCATCGTGACTTTACCTGTAGGACTTCCTTGTCCGAGGGACGCTTTGGTTTTTCATCGACATCTTCGCTCGAATTACTCAACGAATCTGAGAGATGACATTTACTAGTGTACTGGTGTGCGGATTAAAGTGCAGTTTATAACGATCCATCTATGACAAAGTTATTTCGTACCAAAGTTTGTGGCATCAAGACAACTGCTGATTTATGCAACGCCATCAACGTCGGTGTTGAAGCAATCGGACTCAATTTTGTTCCCGAAAGTCCGCGCTTCGTTACACCTAACGCCGCCGCTGAACTGTTAGCAACCAGGTCCGTCCAGGAGGCGATTAGCTCTTCTCCTCGCCACGCCCCAGCGTTTGTTGGAGTACTAGTCAACCCAACTCCCGATTACGTCCGTCAGATTCTGCGGACTGTTCCGCTGCAGTACATTCAATTGCACGGAGAAGAAGTGGCAGATGAATGGCGCGATTTTAGAGATGCGCCCTTGATCAAAGCCATACGTTGGTCAGGTGATACAGATCAATGCAAGTACCTGACACGCTGGCATCAAATGTTGGGAGGTCGGCTAGCAGCCTTCTTGGTGGATGCTCCGGCGACAGATGTTCGTGGTGGCAGCGGTATGAAGGCTGACTGGAGTACTCTGGTTCCGCGGCCCGCAGTGTTGGCGGGTAAACCATTAGTACTCGCCGGCGGACTAAATCCAGATAATGTTCAACAGGCGATCGAAACGGTGCAGCCGAACGCTGTTGATACGGCCAGTGGAGTCGAGAGCGCACCTGGAAGTAAAGATGTAAACCGCATGCGTTCGTTCGTGCAGAACTCACATCGGGCTTGGAGTTCGATGGGTTAAGTCGTTTGTTCCTATATTTGTTTTTGTTCTTGCCAATGCAACTCCCATGAATCGAGTTGGGATCACTGCAAACATTACATCGCCCCTTCCCAATCCAACATCAAGTATTTGAGATACCAAAGATATGCCAGAGATCCAAGCCTTCCGTGGACTGCGTTACAACTTGGCCAAGGTGGGATCCTTGAGCGACATTGTTGCACCTCCGTATGACGTGATTGACGCAGCACTTCAAGACAAGTTGTACGACAAGTCGGAGTACAACGTGATTCGGCTGGAACTGAATCGGCCGGAACCAACGGACACCACCGGAGATGAAGTCTACCAACGAGCCTCACGAATCTTGCGGAACTGGATTCGCGATGGTGTGATCGAAGCTGAAGGTGATCCTGCTATCTATGTCTATCATCAAGAGTTCACCTACGCTGGCGAAACTCATGTTCGCAAAGGGTTCATGGCTCGTGTCCGTTTACAACGCTTTGGTGAAGGGAACATTTACCCTCACGAACAAACGCATTCAAAAGCAAAGGACGACCGACTCAAACTGACGCGGGCGACACAGACGAATTTGAGTCAGATCTTCGGGCTCTACCCCGACCCGGAAAACATTGCCCAAGAGATTTTGGAACAACACATTATCAATGTGCGGCCGTTGGAAGCGGTGGACCACCTCGGCGTGATCCATCGTGTCTGGCCAGTGATCGATGCGCGAATAATCGGGGAGGTAGCGGCCCATGTCTGTAATCTTCCGATGTTTGTGGCGGACGGTCATCATCGTTATGAAACCGCCTGCAACTATCGAGATGAACTCGCAGCCCAGGGAACGTTGACTGCCGAGCATCCTGCTAACTATGTCCTTACCATGCTTATTGGTATGGATGATCCGGGCCTGTTGGTTTTGCCAACTCATCGTTTGCTAGAGGGAGTTCCCGAGTATACGGTCGCCGACTTATGCGCACGCTTATCGGGCTGTTTTGATTGCGAAGTCGCTGGTGATGGGCCGGAAGGGGCTGCCAAGATCTGGAAAGATATGGACGAGATCAATGATCAGATGATGATGGCGCTCTACTCTTCCAAAGATGCGAAGTGGGTTACCCTGACCGCCAAGAAAGAAGCGGTTGAGCGAATGGCGGAGTTATCTCCAGACCATAGTGATGCTTGGCAGGGGCTAGGCGTTGCCATCCTGCATCGTTTGGTTTTTGAGGAACTCCTGGGGCTGAAGGAAATGCCCAAGCCCACCTATGTTCATTTGGTTGAAGAAGTAGTTGCCGGTCTTCAGGGTAAGCTGGAAGGTAACTTGTACTATCCGATGGCCGCTTTAGTCATGCCAGCCACCATCGACCATATTCGTCAGGTGAGCCTCCACCAAGAACGCATGCCTGCTAAAAGCACCTATTTCTACCCTAAGCTTCTGAGCGGTTTTGTCTTTCACAAGCTGGATTAGATAGCGTTTCGCGTGGAACATTTTGCCCAAGTGATGCTATCGTTTCCCGTGAAACCGGGGAAAGTGTTCCGAAACTGACGTTTCCAACGGCAGGCTACATGGGTTAAACTCACGTTCAAGCGATTGGAAGGATTCCAAGTTTGGCGGCGAGGATGGATCTGTGGCGCGGATATTCTGTATAGCAAACCAAAAAGGAGGCGTGGGAAAGACAACCACTGCCGTCAATTTGGCGTTTGCAACCGCGAAGGCAGGCTGCCGGACCCTGCTGGTCGACCTCGATCCACAGTGCAATGCGACTGGTAGCATGGGGCACAAACCAGCTGATCGTCATCCACTTCTATTGGATCGACCTCTGCGAGAAAGCCTTTTGGATACTGCGGAGGAACTGCTTCAGTTGTTGCCTGGTTGCCGCAGTTTCCAGGATGTGGACCAAATGGCCAAGGAAGGGAATGGCCAAGCGGCTGTTCTACAGCAGCACTTGGACAGCGGAATGTCAGGGTTCGATTTGGTCTTTATCGATTGCCCACCCTCATTAGGCGCCTTAACTCAAGCAGCCTTGGCAGCCAGTACCGAGGTATTGATGCCAATCCAATGCGAGTATTTCGCCATGGAGGGGTTGAGCCAGATGATTCAGGTAATTCGGCAAGTGATGCAAACTCAACCTGGCAAATTGACCTTTGGCGGAATCGTGCTCACGATGTACGATCCGTATCTGGAATTAACACACGAAGTGGATCGTGAGGTTAGAGAGTTTTTTGGTGAGATTGTTTTCGACACGGTAATCCCCAGGGATGTAGCGATCGCAGAAGCACCCAGCCATGGACTAAGTGTCCTGGACTACGCTCCTCGATCCAAGGGAACCCGAGCTTATATTGAACTATGCATGGAGGTATTGGAACGTGACTAAAGATCGACGGCTTGGAAAAGGCTTGGCAGCCTTGCTCGGAACACCATTGGATGAAATGCAACCGGTCGCGGGTGGGGTCGCAAATGCGACCACCGAAAGCCAGATGCCTCCACCGAATCATCGTGAGAGCCGTATCAATACGGTAGCTCCATCTTTACAGGCAGCAGCCCATGTGGCGACGCCCAACCATAGCACGGTTGAGTTAGCAGTAGACGAAATCGAAAATAATCCCTTCCAGCCTCGTCGGCAATTTAACGAAGAAGAGATCGCTTCGTTAGCTGAGAGCCTGAAGGAACACCAACAGCTGCAACCTGTTTTGGTTCGCAAAGTAGCCGGTAAGTACCAACTGATCTCAGGTGAAAGACGATTGCGAGCGGCGATTCGTGCCGGGTTCAAAACCGTTCGAGCCGAGGTTCGTGATGCGGATGATCGCCTGGTAGCTGAGCTGGCCATTGTCGAGAACTTGCAACGCAAAGATCTTAATCCCATCGAAAAGGCAATGTCCTTTCGACGCTATCTGGATGAGCATCGCTGCTCCCAGGAAGAGTTGGCTCGACGGCTCAAGATCGATCGCAGTACGATTGCTAACCTGATGCGTTTATTGGAGCTGCCCGACGCGATTCTGGATGATGTACAGACGGATCGTGTATCGGCGGGGCATGCTCGAGCCCTTTTGCCGCTAGGGGACGAGAGTTTGCAGATGCGATTCTGCAAGCAGATCAAAGAGGAAGGGTGGAGCGTCCGCGAAACCGAACGCCGGGTTAGCGAATTTTTGGACTCTGAAAATGCGGACGACGTATTGGACCGAGCCGCCCCGACCGTATCTCGAAAAAAGACGGTTTCCCCCCAAATTGCCTCGTTGGAGCAGGAAATTAGGTCGGCTTTAGGGACCAAGGTAGAAATTAAGCAGAACAGCAACGGTCGAGGCCGAATAGTAGTGCAATTCGGTTCAGAAGAAGAGTTCGAACGAATCCGCGAATTGCTCCTATCCACTGCCAGCGGACCACGTTTGGCACGGGTGGCATAAAGAAGTTTCGGTTCTCAATGAACCCGGGTTGTCAGGTTCGGTCTTCTAAGTTAGAGTTTTAGCATATTGGTTCTGGCACTCAGTTTTGCCGCTAAACCGTAATGGGTTCGGCACCAAAGTAAGACTGAAAACCAGTTTCGATACGGGGTGTAGCGCAGTCTGGCTAGCGCATCTGGTTTGGGACCAGAGGGTCGTAGGTTCGAATCCTATCACCCCGATTTTTTTTGGCCCCCAAAGGCCAAAAAAAATAGAGAGTAGAGAAAAGAGCAGTAGAAAGTAGAGCTGCTCCAGGGTAGAGGTTTTCCAACCCTAGAATCTTAGCATTAAGTTCGGTTGCTCTTTTCTCTACTCGGTCTACTCTCTCCTCACTCCTTTCTCAAACGCCACTAAGGGTTTGGTTTCTTATTGGAGTGATGTGCCCCTGGATAACCTTTTGAAGGTTTTCGTTCTTAAAAATATCCACAACTTTCTGCGACCTAGCGAAAGTAGAGCTGCTCCAGGGTAGAGGTTTTCCAACCCTAGAATCATCGCATTAAGTTCGGTTGCTCTTTTCTCTACTCGGTCTACTTTCTCCTCACTCCTTTCTCCAACCCCAACAACAGTTTGGTTTCTTATTGGAGTGATGTACCCTGGATAGTCTTTTGAGGGTTTTCGTTTTCGAAAATATCCCCAAGTTTTTGCGACCTAGCGAAAGTAGAGCTGCTCCAGGGTAGAGGTTTTCCAACCCTAGAATCTTAGCATTAAGTTCGGTTGCTCTTTTCTCTACTCGGTCTACTCTCTCCTCACACCTTTCTCCAACGCCAACAAAAGTTTGGCTTATTTGTGGGACTAATCTGCCACTCAGCGATTGGGTTCTATTGCTGTGCGGGTCGCTTTATTCTTCTATGATGTAGTTCAGCCATCTGCCGTTTCCATTGGTAGCAATCACTGGGTTTGTTCTTGGAAGTTTGGCCGATTGAGTTTGGGTACAAGCTATGGATTATCTTCAGCCGCTGCTTCCGTTGGACATGCACAACGAGGCGCTTCAAGCCAACGTTCGTCCTCGCGATTGGACGAACCCCAAGCCGGATGGTCGGTATAATTTTGTAGTCATTGGGGCTGGAACTGCGGGGCTGGTAGCAGCGGCTGGGGCGGCTGGAGTAGGGGCAAAAGTCGCGCTCATCGAACGGGGTTTGATGGGGGGCGATTGCCTAAATTCTGGTTGCGTTCCATCCAAAAGTTTGATCAATGCGGCTCGACAAATTGCCTTGATCCAGGCCGCAGACGATGCTGGAATTCGCGTAGGGAGGCCAGAGATTGACTTCCCACAAATCATGGAACGTATGCGGCGGATGCGGGCTCAGTTAAGCCCACATGATTCGGCGCAGCGATTTAGGGGCCTTGGAATAGACGTTTTTTTCGGAGATGCATCCTTCCATGATGGTAACACGTTAGTGGTAAATGGTGAGGCGTTACGTTTTCAAAAGGCGTGTGTGGCGACCGGTGCACGCGCTACCGTTCCCGAAATTCCAGGGCTCCTGGAATCCGGTTTCCTAACCAACGAATCACTTTTTTCGCTGACCGAACTTCCACAGCGTTTGGTAGTTCTCGGAGGTGGTCCAATTGGCAGTGAGATGGCACAGTGTTTTGCTCGCTTCGGAACGCAGGTGACGTTGATAGACTCCGGCTCACAGTTGTTGAGCAATGACGAAGAAGCGGCAGCTCAACTTGTTCAGTCGGCACTGGAAAGCGATGGAGTCAAAGTGCTTTTGAATGCCAACGTAACTCGAATCACAGGGAAGGGGAGTGCACGAGAAGTTGAGGTTTCAAGTCGCGAAGGAGAGGCGAGAATTCCATGTGATCAGCTGTTGGTAAGTGTGGGGCGAACGCCGAATGTTGAAGGGTTGGGACTCGAAAAAGTGGGCATTGAGTTTGACTTGCGCCGCGGCATTGTTGTCGATGATTTTTTGCGAACCACGAATCGCAATGTTTTTGCATCTGGTGATGTTTGTAGTCGTTTCAAGTTCACTCATGCTGCCGACTTTATGTCACGTTTGGTGATTCAGAACGCACTGTTCATGGGGCGAGCGCGGGTCAGCAAACTTGTTATACCATGGTGCACTTACACATCACCTGAAGTGGCTCATGTCGGCTTGTATCCCAAGCAAGCAGTAGAATTAGGAGTTGAACTGGTCACGTATAGTCAGCCGTTTAGCAGCGTTGACCGCGCGGTATTGGATGGCAACGAAAGTGGTTATGTCAGTGTGTATTGCCGCAAAGGTTCGGACCGTATTTTGGGGGCTGCGATTGTTGGCGAACATGCAGGGGACATGATCGGTGAAATCGTGATGGCAATGAAATATCGTATCGGTCTGAAGCGCATCGCGTCCGTGATCCATCCCTATCCAACCCATACCGATGCGATTCGCCAGTTGGGTGACCAATTCAATCGCCAAAGACTTACGCCGCTGGTCAAATCGCTGTTCGAAAAATGGCTGAAGTGGGGCATGTAGGTGTTGAAATGTTCACTTCGAGCGTTGTACAATAAAGTTGTTAGTTTTAGAAACAGGAGGGGGGCGATGGATTTAATTGAGGCAGTAGTTTTAAACGGCAAAATCGAGATTAACGCCCCGCCCAGTCTTGAGGACGGGGAGAAGGTTTCGTTGATGGTGCTGAACCATAAACGGACGGATGAACTGCTAACGCAGGAGGAGATCACTAAGGTCCTGGAGATTTTGGATGCGTTATGTCAGCCGTCTCTGGATCATAGAGAGGGGAAAGAAGAAGGGTCGGAATTGCACGTTTCGGACGAATGGGAAAAGGGGCAATTTGCGAATTACGCAGAAAAATTGAAGGGGCTATTTGAGTGAAACGCGCACTTCTGGATTCAGGAATCATAAGCGATCTTGTGAATCGAAGACGCGAAGTTCCGAATAGAATTCGCGAACTTGTCTGCCGCGGAATCCGTGTGGGAACTTGTATTCCAGTCCTCGCAGAAATCGTTGCAGGAATTGAATGTAGCAGTTCTCGTGAGCGCAATATGAAGGCACTGCTTGCGGTTATGCCAGCGTTAACTTTTTGGCCATTCGATGAGCCAGCAGCATTTCAGTACGGTCAGATTTTTGCCAATCTTCGCAGGCAAGGGAGACCAATGCAAGTTGTTGATATGATGCTCGCCGCAGTCGCGTTGCGGTTGGGAAGCAGCCTTGTGATAACGACCGATTCAGACCTTCAGGAAATTGATGGTCTTTCGGTAGAGAAATGGTAATCCCCCAACATCTGCAGTTTGAATTCTAAAAGTGGGACCATGGACGTAATGCCAGTGATCAACCCTGCGTATTTGGACTCGCTTGTTTCATGATGCTTTGTGGCGACTTGCTTTCTGGCAATTTTTCGCCGATTCCGTGAAAGATTGTGGTTTATCATGTGACTTAGTTCGTGAAACAGAGTCACCGTTCCACACTCAACTTGGAATTGAGCCGCTTGAATATTCCTGATACCCGAGCCAGTTTGATCGTGCGGTTGAAGGATGCCGCAGACACTGCAGCCTGGCAGGAAGTGGTGTCGATTTATGGGCCCTTGATTTACCGCTTAGCTCAGCGGCAGGGTTTGCAAGAGCACGACGCGGATGATGTGGTGCAAGAGGTTTTCACAGCGGTTTCGCGTTCGGTCCAGGCTTGGTTGGATCAGGAGCAGCGGGGGAAGTTTCGAAATTGGTTGTTTGGAATCACCAAACGTATCGCCATTAATGCTCTTCTGCGCCGCCCCATTGCGAGTGTTGGCTTAGGTGGAGAAGCAGCGAATCTGTTGCAGTTAATCCCCGACAAAGAACATGAGCTCATGTCGCAAGTGGAGCTTGAATACGAACGGGAAGTCTATCGCTGGGCATCGGCCAAAGTTCGGTCCCAAGTCACTGAGGCAACTTGGATGGCGTTTCACATGACCCATGTTGAAGGGCTGGAGATTTCGAAAGTGGCGACGGACTTAGGGATGTCGGTAGGGAATGTGTATATCGCGCGCAGTCGTGTGATGAGTCGTTTGCGTGATGTGGCGAAGAGATTCGAGGTGCAATCATGAAAGAGCAACTCGTGGCTTGTTCGGATGACACGCTCATTCACGTCTTGAGTTCGGACCCGCAAGTCGAGATGGATCGCAATATTGCGAAGCACATCGAGAGTTGTATGCGCTGTCAAAAACGCATCGAAGAATTGGCGGGCTCTGCAGCTCAGTGGAAGATGGCCAAGGCCCATCTTTCGTCGTTTGATTCATTGGACTACAGCGAAGCCGAAAGTCGCTACCTGTCCGGTGAATGCGATGTGGAACGAGCGCATCGCGATCAATCCTGGATGGAAGCGTTCACGCGGCAATGGTTGCAACCACCAAGTCACCCGGAATTGTTGGGCCGCTTAGGACGCTTCGATATTGAACGCTGGATTGGTTCTGGTGGCATGGGGGTTGTCTACAAGGCGTTTGATACGGAACTAAATCGGCCTGTCGCGATCAAAATACTTGCCCCATATTTGGCAGGTATCGACGCAGCCCGACAACGTTTCGGTCGTGAAGCGAAAGCGGCGGCTGCCATCGTTCATAAACATGTGGTAGCGATTCACAATGTGGAATCGAATCATGAGTCTCCATATCTCGTGATGCAGTATGTGGCGGGTGAATCGTTGCAGCAACGTTTGGACCGTGTAGGCTCGCTTGAGTTGTGTGAGATCTTGCGGATTGCCAAACAAACTGCCGCCGGTTTAGCGGCCGCGCATTCACAAGGTTTAGTGCATCGAGATGTAAAACCGTCGAACATTTTGCTGGAAGAAGGTATCGAACGCGCGCTGCTGACAGACTTTGGTTTGGCGCGAGCTGCCGATGACGCCAGCTTAACTCACACCGGTTATCACCCTGGAACACCAGAGTTCATGTCTCCCGAGCAAGCTCGTGGGGAGTCGGTCGACGCACGCAGCGATTTGTTTAGTTTAGGTAGTGTTCTCTACACGATGTGCACAGGTCGCACGCCGTTTCGAGCGGAGAGCAGTTACGGTGTGCTACGGAAAATCACCGATGCTGAGCCCGTTGCTATTCGTGAATTGAATCCCTCCATTCCTGATTGGTTGGAAGCGTTTATCAAGAAGTTACATGCTAAGGAAGCGAATCAGCGTTGGACCTCTGCTCGCGAAGTGCACGAATTGCTTGAAGGTTGTTTGGCTCACGTCCAAAACCCAACCTCAGTGGATTTGCCTGAACTCCTCAGAGTAAATCGCAAAAGCGTCTGGCAGCTGTGGAGGAATGCGAAAACCAAGGCACCGAACCAAAAGAACTTCGGTGAACGTTGGCAAACCGTGCTGACGTTGGGGGGCTCGCTGTTGGTGGCGCTGGGAATCGTTGGAGTGATATGGCAATTTGAGCGTGGCGAAAAAGTAGTGCCCAGCATAGACGAGAAGTTCGCGATCGCAGGAGCATACGGAACTGAAGCAGACAAATCGAATACCGCAGATTCGATAGCAGTTGGTGCTCCAGCAGATAGCAGCCCTTCAGAGGCCTTGAAGCCTGAGCTATTGGATTGGAACTGGGGTAACGAGACGCTTCAAGAAATAGAAGCAAACGCAAACAAAATGGGGGAAGGGGAAGATCCATGGGGCGGCGAGAAATGAGGGAATTCGGCATGAGATTCATGGCACGGTTATGGATTGGCGGGCTAATCGTATTTGCAAGTGGTTTCGGAAACGCGGTTGCCCAGGAGGCTCCTGTTTCGATTACCACTCCAGAAAATGGAAAGGTGCAAGTTCCGAAGAACCAAGTGGTACTGGTGATTTCGGATGATCGCCAAACAGTCACTGGATATGCGGAAGGCTTTCAGGTACCTCATCCATTGAAGAAACTGGAGGGTGTCGAGCCTGTACCCATCGTCGGTTCAGGACCGGTGGGAGCGGTCAGAAACGGTAACTACATTTTGGCGTTTAGTGGTTTGCTGGGTAAATGGGACGAATTGGAATTGGCTTCCAGCGAAAACGGCCCCATCACGATCGGAGCTGAATCGATTGTAGTGCAAGATAAGGCCGGTTTCAGTTATCACTTTCGGGCGAACTGGGGAAAGTGGTTCACCCATGAAGAAATCATGCGTGGGGATGTGAAGGAACATCTGGCGAAGATTGGTTTGAAGAATGAAGTTGAACCGATCCGGCAAGCTCACCTCAAGCTCACTTATTTGGACGCGGTGAAGATGAGGGAATTGCTTCAGAAAAAGTACGAGGTGGAAATTGAAGCGCGGCGACTTTCGTCCATTGGCGCGGTGACGTTAGCTGGGCAAAACTTGCTGATTGTCGGTGGGGATGAAAATCTGGTCGACGAGATCGAAAGTTGGGTAATGGAAATGGATAAAGAAACTGTTCCCTTCGCAAGTGGAATTCGTTTGGATCCGCAAAAGTCGCAACCGGAGGCTTCGAGTGGGATGGATCCGAGGGGGAGAAATCCGCTGGGGGCAAGCGGTTTTCCCGGTGCCAGAAGAAATCGCCAAAGGGAAATGGCCAACGATTTGCAAGCGAAGAAGCAGCTTGCAACCGAAGAAGAAAAAGCCACAGAGCTCGCAAAACGACTTAGCGGTTTGCCAGAAAGTGAGCGCGCTGCACATTCTGATATACTCGCGCTTCGTGAGGTACTCCTGCGAGCTTTTCGACTTAGGCAGGAGATTCAGCAAACGGAGATCAATGAATTGAAGGCGAAACTCGCCACATTGGAAGGAGAGCTCAAGCAACGCTCACAAAGCGAAATGGAAATCGTTTCGAGACGCATAACTCAATTGCTCGATCCAAAGTTTGATTGGGAGGGGGAGTCTGCGGAGAAAGCGGCGTTGCAAGAATCGATTGCAAAGAAGGACGCGGCCGAGGATCGCATGCAAGGCAGGTCTGGAATGCCAGCTACACAATCATCTAACGCGGATGATCCAAGCTCTGGTGGTGCAGAATCTAAGTCAGAAGAAGTGTTGGTGGTCGCAATTGACATGGGCAAATCTTTTAGAGTTGTCGATGGAAATTTAATGGATCGAGGCTCTAGTCACACACAGTACCTTTACGTCCATCACAATGGCAAGTTCACCGTTCGGATGGATCGAATCGTGGGATATCATCAACTTGAAATTGTGATGGATGTGGAACTATTGCCGGGGAAGAAATTTGTACCCAATACCCAATTGCCCGTAAGTCTGTCGCAGTTACACGGTCGTCTAATTTCGGAGGAAATGTCCGGCATTGTTCTGGAACGAACTCGAACACCAATGTCCATTTATTTTGGCGACAAGAACTTCGCCACTGATCCTCTGAACCCGCTCAATTTTAATGATAACGCAATTGCTGTGGTCCGCCTACGTGCAGAAAAGAAAGCTGGAGACCTCATAAAAAATGAGACCGAACTACTTGGAAACTGGTACAGAAGTACTTCGCGTTCGATCGAGGGATCTCCTGTACCAATCGGTAACAGTGCAGGGGATTCCAACAAGCCTGAATTACTGTCGCTGAAAATCGGAAATGGCAGATGGGAATCAACGTTTCGCGGGAATACATCTCTTTTTGCAGCGGAATATGACTTCGAAACGCGACCACAACGTGTTACGCTCACTAAGCTCAATGCAGATGGGACAGAGAGCGATGTAGTCTTTGAACGCCTTATTGAAATGCGAGACGGCGACTTGTATACAGCGGTGAAACTGAAAGATAGGGCGAGCGGCGAACTGGAAAGCTTTGACACAAACGGTGCAGTCATTGAAACCTACGAAAAGAGTTCTGGGCCTATTGCACAGTAACACTTCTCGGGCTGAAACGAATTCTGCATGAAGCTGTAATACCCATGTTTTGCCAGCCCAGACGATTCGTTAGGTAATTCGAATAGCGGCGATTCCTATGCCCAACAAGCGAGTATCCCAGTCTACGGTCGCATCGGTATGTGTAATTCGGTTTCCGGCTAACACAGGCTTTGTTTCAGGTAGTTTGATTCTTACGACCAGGGGTTCATTGTCATTACAAGCAGCACTGGGAACATTGGTCTCAAGAATACACTTCACATCATCAGGATCATCTGACACTTGCTTCAAATGCAATTCACATGGATGATTGTTTACGGTCACCTTAAGATTCTGTGCAATAAGGTCGCTAGCGAAGAACACAACTTCAATGGAAAGCGTATAGTCTTTGCCCGATTTCAACGGGGGTAAATAGATCGTGCTCAGAGTTTGCGGGCCCGTAGTTCGGTACCAAATTTTCCCGGTATGTTGTCTCCACCACCAGCCGTGCCCAAATAACGGCTTGTCCATCGTCCAATGAATTTCGCTCACGGGACCTGGAAGATGCTCTTCGCTGTTGGCAAGAAAACGTTGGTTTAGACATTGCTCCACCATCGAGTCTGTTATCAGTCGATGGTCATGAATCTTTGGGAAAAGTCGCTTGAGTAATGCAGTGTAGCGTTCCTGAAACAGTTCTTTGGCTTTCGTGAACGTATTCAAATCGTCGTCGAAGTAGTTCGCGTTATTCAGGACCAACGCATGTAGTTGTGAGTCATCCTGATTGTCTGAAGTTTGATTGAGACGAATCTGATGAAAGGCTGCTGGCCAACCAAACAAATCGCAAAGCACATGCAGAAAACGCCTGAAGTCATCGGCTAATCCAACCACTTGAAATCTCTTAAGGTCGGACAAAGAGTATTCCCACTGATCTAATGGAACGGAATCCCATTGAATGGGGGCAGTAGCAGCTCTCAAATAACAGTTTTGCGTTTGACAGTTTTCTTGTTGTACCTCCAAGTAACGATCGCGTTTTGGCTGAGAGATTTCCTCGAATGCGTCTGAAACGCTAAAACCATTAGGAAGATGGCGTTGGGCTCGAATCCAGTGTTTTGTTTGTGAAATATAACGCTCAATAGGATGGCGCAAAACTGTTACGCATGCCCAGTTTTGTTGATCTTGGAACAACTCCCACAGATTATTGGCAAAATGGCCCATCACTAACCGACCTGGTACTTGCTCACGCGAAGATACCAGCCTCGCTTCACTACCGACCAAATGGGGCGAAACATCTTTCACATCAAAGTAGTTCTCCAGAATCGCGGTCAGCGAGGTACCGCCCGTCTTCGGGATATGTAGGAATAGAAGATTACGCGCTTTGCCGGAGCTAACTTTCATCGGCCATGCTTCCCTTCATTACGAATCATTAAGCTCGTGAGTATGCCGTGATAGATCACGGTTTTGTACCCTGAATCTGGGCTACTCTATCCTGTTTTTTTCAGATGAGACGCTCTTGTTTGGCGTCCACAGGAGAAGGGAGAATTCTGAGCCATATTCGCACAGTTTTTGAGATCTCCGCCAAGCTTCATGTAGCGGAGAGGGTGGTGGTATTTGTCGCGGTTCATACGCCTCGTCGATGACTAAGACGCGCTGAAATTTCGTCAGCGTTTTCAGCTGTTCTCTTTGTCGTTCATCCGAGATCAGATAGGTCCAAGAGGGAGGAAGTTGTTCAAATGGTGGGCGGCATTGGGCCCATAAGTACCAAGATGGACGATTGTGCCAGCGAAATACGATGGCGTCCGCTTTCTGTTTTTGAAGCGTTGAAATCAGCTCGCGAGTTTGTGTGGTTTCATCTGCAGAGAGTCGCAAACAAAACGCACCCGGCAAATTGAGTGAATTTCTTTCGCAATAGCGCTGGGTTAAAAGCAGAGTAGGGATGATGGCCGCGAACAAGGTCAGACGTTGGTAGAAAGCGAGTCGTTTAGGAAAACGCTCCAAAATGTCAGCCCAGTAGGGTTGCGACGTAAGATGCACGATACCGAGTTGGCAACCATCTATTAGTAGAAGCAGAAGCGGTAGAGTGCCAAGCGCCAATTGTGTGCCTGGAACGGGAAAGGCGATCAACGGTTGCAAACATGCAATTGTAGCCAGCACCGCCAGATGCTTGACATCGCTTCCCTTATTCAATCGCAACGAGAGCCAAGCACAGACAATTGCTGGTGAAAGCGCCAACAGCAATTCGGCACAACCTCGCGGACGCAAGCCATGAGAAAGTGGGTTTAAGCTATCGAGCCACATAACGCAGGCGACAACGATGGTGGTAAGCACCAAGTAGATGCTGAGTCGCGTTTCGTTTGGGATAGAAACAATGGAATTCCATTTGCAAAGAAAATCGGTGGTTCTGATTTCCGATTTTTGCCGAAATTCGGTGCCGAAAAACTTGGATTTTGCGCCTAAGTGGACTGCAAAAAATGCCGCGAGCACGGCCAAGCCGCTCAAGCCCAAACTAGATCGAATCGCCGGAAAAAAGTAGAGCTGCAATAGCGTGCCATGTTGACCAAACAACGCTTGCTTCAGCACTAACGGCGAGATTCCTCGCTGCGCACTCCACACGACAAAAAATAGGACTGTCGCTACGAGTGTTGCCGCTAGCCAGCAAAGTTTTCCCAGAACTTGACGCTCTCGAACTCGATCGATAGTAACCAATTGGGGAGATTGAATTAGCGTCGTGCGTATGCCCAACAACGAGATGGTGACTAATGTGGGGAGCACCAGAGCAGATATCGAGTCGATTTGTTTGTGAGTTAAGAGCCAGGGTATGGCAACGATACAGCCAGTGTAAATTAGTTCGATGGACCTGAACCAAGTTGCCACGTTCTTGTGGCTCCATAGGAAGATCGCTGGCAGCGCAGCGGTAAACAAAATTCCAACATTGGGTTTGATCATCAGCAAGAGCCCAGAGATCAAGCCCAGTACGCTGATCAAAATCCAAGACGGGAAGTGGGAAGAGTCGGAGGTTCTATTGGTCAATAGAAAAATACTGAGGCTAACTAGCAGCGTGCACCAGATTTGAGGATGGCCTGGTTCGAGTGCCAAGCGTTCTTGGTGCCACAGCAACAGGCCCATAACCAACACGGAAAAAAGTGTTGTCGATTTAGTTGTAAGCGACCGTATGTTCGTGCGACTAAGGTTGCGGAGGCTACCGAATAGCAATAACGCACTAGTCAACCAGAAGAGCAACGTTTGCCAGCGTTGGCCGTCGGTGGTGTAAGGCAATGGAATGACATTACGAAAGGCTACATCCAGCACATAAAAAGCTGGGCCGTATTGCGTGTAGATATTCTCGTAAAGCACGGACCCTTGGGAATGATGAATTAAGGTCCAAAGAATATAACCTTCATCATCGTATACCGCCCACGTGGTAAAAAGAGTGGCAAAGGCTGTTGTCGCCATTGCCAAAAGGGCAATAGTCCACAGGAGCTTTGACTCGATGCAATGTGGGCCTAACGATTTCACACTTGAGACTCGCGTACTGGCTCGCTTGTTCCTTGAGACGCATGAACGACAGGCTGTTCCGAAGGGGAAGGGCTGTGAATAATCTGTTGAATATCACGCAAAGTATCCGCGAGGACTTTTTCGATTGAGTTGTTATCGATACGGCGAGGACGCGGCACATTATTGGCAGTAAAGGATGACGACGAATCGACTCTGTCGACGATGTAGCTTGGGCGTCCTAGAACTTGTTGATGAATGCGAATGACGTATTCGCCGAGCACCGCGATGCCAAGGGCATTCAAGCCACCGAAGAAAGATGCCAGAGTTGTCGTTGAGGCCCAGCCAGGAATAGCCAAGCCCGTGAACCACTTACTGATTAAAGCGTAAGTGAGACAGCTTCCCGATACGGTGAGAGAGGCGAGCGACAGCGCATAGAAAATGAAGAGTGGAAATCTGGAGAAACCGAAAATGGCCGATTGCGCCAGTTTGAATAATTGGCGCAACGAGACTCTTGGTTTGTCATCGTGACGCGCGCAACGTTCCACCACAATACCTTGCTGACGGAAACCTACCCACGAACGTAAACCGGGATAAAAACGTTCGACTTCCGGGAGTTGCAATACTTGCTGAACGACTCGTTGGTCGACCAATCCAAACGCGCCAGCATCCGAGGGGATGGGGATATCGGAGATTCGATTGAGAACGCGATAAAAGCCTAAGAACAGAGCGTTTTTCCACCAAGCTTCTTTGCGTTTTTCGCGAATGGCATAAACCACATCGGCACCATTTCTCCAAGCTTCGATAAAGTCGCCTAAGCGAGCAGGATCATCTTGCATGTCGCTATCCATGATGATCGTGGCATCACCTTTAGCATGCGCTAAACCGGCGTGAATGGCAGCTTGATGACCGAAGTTTCTTGAAAGATGTACAGAGCGAATTTGAGGACGCTCTTGTGCGAGTCGAGTCAAGATTTCGCCACTCCCATCCGTCGATCCATCATTCACATAGATCACTTCCCAGCGACAACCTGCCTTCGCCAAGCCTTCGTCAATGCGATCCTGCAGAGTCTCCAAGATGGCAGCTTCATTGAATACGGGCAATACCAATGAAATCAATGGAAACGGCGTGCGCTGAGGAGCTTGGGTGAATGGGTAGTTACTGTTGTGCGACATGATTGCTGATTTCATTACGATGGATTCGAAGCTGTTTTCGAAGCGACTGCGACGAGTGATAACCCGGTCGGCACGCTATTGAGTTTCATTAGGATTCGTTCGCATCCGGCCATCGTGATGAGAAGGCGATTCATCAACTTCGAAACCGGTGGAAATTCGGCTGGACGATCTTGAGGGAAATACCTGCGCCATGTTCTTAGTAAGAACGCGGCCGGAAGCGTGAAAGCATTCCAGGGGCTAATCCATTGCAGGTTCAGACCCGCTTCGCGAATATGTTGTCGCAGTTCCTGCGTCGAATAACGTCGGAAATGACCGAGTCTTTTGTCCCAATCGCTATACAGCGAGGGCCAAGCAGGAACGGTGAGAATAATTTTTCCCTGTGAATCCAAAGTGTCAGCAGCATGGCGTAAGGCGGTGACCGGTTCAGGCAGGTGTTCGAGTACATCCAACAGCAGCACCACTTTTGCAGAGGCTGCAGGTATGGGCCACTGTTGGCAAAGATCGTGTTGAGTTGCTTTTTGAATACCGCGTCGATGGCATTGCTCAATGGCCTCGGGCATTAAGTCGAGACCGTGAACACGAAAACCTTTATCTTGCAGTTGTTTTAGATTTCCGGCGGCGCCAACTCCACCTTCAATAATGAGATCGTTAGGTTTGGCGAAGCGTTCTACCAAGCCAAATGCCAAAGACCGCTTGGCAACATGCCACCAATAGCTTTCCTCGAGTTTGGCTAATTCCTGTAAATGCGCAGGATCCATAGTCCATCCAAGAACGAGGGGAATGTGGTGGGGAAGCGAGGTAGGAGTCGACCCAAATCGACTGGCAAACGTAGCATGTAGAGAGAAGGCATGCCGGTTGTGGAAGATGGTTTGGCCAGGAAATCTTTGGCCCAAGTAGCGATCGTATCGACGGTACGATCTTTGACAACACTTTCGTATCAACAAAAAACCTCATGGCCTTTTGACCATGAGGTTCAAGCTTGTATCGAGTTGAAGCAAACCTGCTTACAAACTACTTCCCTTTTTCTTCCAGCTTTTTGCCAACGAATTCTTTGAGGCCTGGCCCACGCAATTCGCGAGCGGTTGCCAAGATTTCGCCGGTGTCACCGTCCACCAATAAAACGAACGGAATACCGCTGACGTCGTAGGTTTCTCCAAGGGTGGTGTCCCACAATTTGCCTTCGTAGATCTGAGCCCAAGGCATTTCTTTTTCTTTGGTGAAGGCTGTTACCTTCTCGGCCATATCAGCGGCGTCGAAACTTACACCTAGGATCTCAAATCCTTTTTCATGATGAGCTTCATAGGCTTCTTTCATGTGCGGGATTTCGCCAATGCAAGGGCCACACCATGTTGCCCAGAAGTCAAGCATTACGATCTTGCCTGCGAAGGTCTTTGGGAACTCAATCTTGTTGCCTTGCATGTCTTCTGCGGCGAACTCAATGGCTTTTTGTCCGATGGCCAAATTTGGTGGAAGTGGCGTCATCGGCAATTCTTCGGCGGCTTTGTCGAGGCTCAACGCACCATCTTTGAAGGTGAGTTGATAAGTGGTGCCAGTGAAGTTAAACGGAGCGCCGATTCGGGCTACTTCGCGTTTGGGGCTAATGCGACCATCGCCATTACGGTCAATGGTTAATGGTGTCTTGTCAGCGATGGCACCGGACACGAATGTCGAGTAAGGTTGGTCGTCGAGTTTGAAGGAAATCTCATAACCGAAGTCGCCGTAATACAGCAGCGTTTCTTTAAGCTGTTCACGGGCAGGATCCTTAGGGTCGAATCGATACATGTTGATGGCACCAACTTTACCATCGCCCAAATCTACTTTCGCGCTGCCATTATGCATGGTGAGCTCACCACGCTTTTCGGCCTTCCATACGGTCGCTTCATCATTGGTTAGGTCACCATCCGCGTTGGTGTCCACAAACAATTTGGCTTCGCCTTCAGCGGGTTCATCTAAGATGAACAAATAGCTTTTGTCGCCAAAAGAAAGTTTGCCGTATTTGGGAGCCGCCAGCCCTTCAGGAGCCTTGGTCACACCTTCAATTTCTGCTTTCATTTCGGCGCGAACGGGGCGGTATCCACCAACCCGAGCCGTTACACCCGAATCCACAAATTTGGTTTCTACGCCGCCGTCAGCAACCATCCCTAACAGCAAAACAGGAAGGGCAAATGCATTCATTACGAAATCCTCGAACAGGGAAGAAGTTAACTGGCCAATATGATACCGCTGTTTCTACGAAATGTCCTCCGAAAAGAGGGGGGCAACCTAAGAAATTTCTATTGTGGGGTGAACGTTTTTGCGCTGGTTTTGGCGGTTTCGTCCGTTTCTCACTCCACGAAAAAACGGTTCGATGCTACGATTGAGCCCGCATGACCACGGAGGGTGAGTTTAGGCAATAGGAAGTTGGACATGATCACGCCTGAAAGAATGGTGTTTGCACTGGGGGTCGCCATCGCTTGTTGGGCGATGGGCTCCATCGCCATTGAACGCCATAAAGAGCTCGGTCAGTTGCTTCGAACCTTCGTTGAAGACCAAAAAGCCCGAGCGCGTCTTTTAGCCCGCGCACGAGCGCTGCGAAGGCAGCAAGATAAGTTAGAGAAAACCAAAAGTAAGTTAAGCGAATAGGTACTAAAGAGTCAGCGCAGCTATGGAAGAAACGAATCTCTCCAATAACGAGACCCCAACAAAACGGTTGTACATCGAAACTGTTGGGTGTCAGATGAATGTCCTCGATAGTGAGATGGTCGTGGCGAGTTTGCGCCGTCAGGGATATTCGTTAACTCGCGATCTTGAAGCTGCGGATACGATCCTATTCAACACATGCAGTGTTCGCGAAAACGCTGAAGAGAAGGTTTACGGATCGCTGACCCGGCTTAAAAGGCTCAAAGAACGCTTTCCTGAAAAAGTGATTGGCGTCATGGGATGTATGGCTCAAAAGGATCAAAAGATTGTTTTTGATCGTGCGCCGTATGTGGACCTAGTGGTTGGCCCAGGACAGTTGCATCGTATTCCTGAGCTCATCAGCAAAGTGGAAAGCGGCGCGGGACAACAAATGGCCGTGAGCCTTTCGCGAAAAGGTGGTACGGTTGACGAAATCAAACGCAGCCACGAGTCGTTTGATCCTCTTCGCGATCCAACGATGCGTCCAACGCCATTTCAAGCGTACCTCCGTATTCAGATCGGCTGCGATAAGTTTTGCACGTATTGCATCGTCCCAATGACACGTGGACCTGAACAAGGGCGGCCTCCAGAACAGATCGTTGAAGAAGCCAAGATACTCGCAGACCAAGGTTGCAAAGAAATCACGCTCCTCGGTCAAACCGTAAACAGCTATCGTTACAAGGATGATGCTGGTACGGTCAACATGTCTGAGCTCTTGCGACGATTACATCCTATCCGTGGTTTGGAACGGATTAAGTTCGTTACCAATTACCCCAAAGACATGACTCGCGAATTGCTCGAAACGGTTCGGGATCTTCCTAAGGTTTGCCCTTATTTGCATGTCCCCGCACAAAGCGGTTCCGATGAAATGCTCAAACGGATGAAACGTGGATATACGATTGCCGATTACATGGAAATGATGCAACGTATTCGCGAGATACTTCCGCAGGCTTCCGTCAGCAGCGACTTTATTGTTGGATTCTGTGGTGAGACCGACGAAGATTTTGCTAAGACGGTGGACTTGGTAAAAGAATGTCGCTTCAAGAATAGCTTTATCTTCCAGTACAGCGTTCGGCCTGGCACAAAAGCAGCGGATCTGCTCCCCGACGATGTTCCTGCTGACGTGAAACAATGGCGCAATAACGAGTTATTGCGAGTGCAAAATGAGATCAGTGCCGAAGACAACTGCCGCTTCTTGGGAAGCCGAGTTCAAGTATTGGTAGAAGGCCCAAGCAAGGTTTCGGTTAAACGTGGTGAAACTGGCCCGCTTCGGCAAATGACCGGCAGAACTCCGTGCGATCGAATTGTGGTTTGGGATGGCAATGAACGACAAGCAGGTCAATTGCTCGACATCCTAATCCATGATGTGAGTGCCACCACTTTATTTGGTTCGGTAGAAACAAGAGATATTCCGTCCGATGTCTTTCTTCCTACGCTTACCTTACAGTCCTAAGCGATGACACTTCGACTTGCCGAAGCATTTGATCGATCGCTTGAGGCAATCAAGTGGCCTGCGGCGGTACTGAGTCTCCTCAGTTTACCCGTCGCACTGTTTGCTTTTGTTAAACTAGTGCTGCGCTGCTTTTCTGAGCCGTTGGATTTGTTGCCCTTGTTGGCAGGTGCTGCCGTATTGATGCTCGCTTGGCGGCAGTTTCGTTGGTTTGCCTGGGGAGCGAGCAAAGTTATCGTGTGGGAGCACGAACTCACGCATGCCATTTTCGCTTGGCTCACCGGGCACAAGGTATTGCGTCAAGAATGGCTAAACGAAGATGGTGGTAAGATTGAGTTTGTAGGGCGGGGGAATTGGCTAATCACTGTTGCCCCTTACTTTTTTCCAACGTCTGCATTTCTTCTGTTAGTCCCTGCGCTTTTGATGCCCTTTAATTTTCTCCCTTGGTCGCAACTGGCTTTGGGAGTTGCGTTGGGATTTCATCTTGTCTCGACTTACATTGAGACGCATCGCGATCAATCGGACCTGAAGAAATTGGGTTGGATCTTTTGTTGGCTGTTCTTGCCCACCGCCAATGTGATTGCGGTCGCACTTCTGATTGCCTATGCGCAAAGCGGCCTTCAGGGCATGGGAGAATACTTTGCAGACGGCTGGGATTTGCTCAAGTGGCTGCGATCGACGTATTTGCCAGGTCTGACATGGCTTCCCGGGTCGCCCGAATAACCCGCGCCAAGGCTGGATCCAATTCATGGATCGGAAGGTCATTTTCCGTAGCCAAACTACTGGTGACCTGTTGCAACTGCTCAAGTACTGACAGCGAGATGTCAACAAACAGAATCTTCTTGCTACCGATGCGACATTTTCCGCCTGCCACTCCCCCCAACCATTCTCTGCGAATCGTAAAGCCATTGCGTTTGGCGGTCTCTAATGCGATTTGAAGCAAGTCCAATGAATGCATCTTGATATCCAGGCGCAGGGGTGAGTTATAGTCCACAGTTGTGCGGCTGGATCATCTAGCGCGCACCGTTCGGTTTCAAGGTCAACTTTCAGCGGTCGTACTGCAGAATTTGGTCCGATTTCGTCGATAGCTCATTCATAGGAAATCCTCGACTTAACTTAAGAATACGCCTTAAGTTAGGCTGATCTGGATAGATGGGAAGAATGGTTTTGGCCGATTGGCGAGCCTGGGTTGTTTGCTCAGGAATTTGGCTAAAGCGATGACTGGGTAGGTTAGGTGGATTTAATGACATTGCGCGAAGCAACTCGAGACGAACTACTGGAAGAAAACGCAGCTCTGCGAGCCAAGTTGGAGCAGATGCAGAGGATGGCGGTGTTGGGCGAATTGACCAGTACTACGACCCACGAGTTCAATAACCTGCTTACCACGATGTTGAATTACGCCAAATTGGGTTTGCGCTATCGAGATGAGCCAAGCCGTGATAAAGCGTTTCAGCGAATTTTGGATGCCTCCAATCGTGCAGCTAAGTTAACTGGGACGATTTTAGCCATGGCGCGAAATCGCACTGGCCAAATGGAGCCTACAGACCTCAAGCAAGTGATCGAAGATACCTTGCTATTGATGGAGAAGGAGTTGCAGAAGTACCGAATCGGCATCGAGAAGAAGATCGAGAGCGTCCCTCTGATTCTGGCTACTGGCAGTCAATTGCAACGCGTTCTGATCAATATGCTCGTCAACGCACGACAAGCGATGCCCAACGGTGGAATGGTGTTATTGCAGTTGACGAGTGAAGATGAAGGACGCATTGTCACGCTTGCGATTCGAGACACAGGGCAGGGGATTGCCCCCGAACATTTGCCCAAGATCTTTGATCCTTTCTTCAGTACCAAGAGTGGCCCAGACGCTAGTGGTAAAGGTGGAACAGGCTTAGGCCTCTCCGCATGTCGCGAAATCATCGAGAGCCACTCAGGGCGAATTCGTGTTGAAAGCACAATCGGTCGTGGAACTCAGTTCATTATGCGTTTCCCATCGCTGTTGGTGGACCACGAAGCAGCCTAAATCTTCACATAGTATTTGTGGCGATACATCCAGAGTAGGATAAGCCACAAGCAGAAGAGCGTCGTGGCTCCCAGCAAAATAGGTTGCCAGTTCCCGCCACCGATCAAGAAGGGCTTTGGGCCGAAGTGCTTGGTTAGGTTCTCGCTAACCCAACCCGCGATGGTTTCTGCCATGACATAGCTGGCGATCGAATTAGCACCGATGACCAGCAACGGAAAAAATGCTCGACTCCACTTGGCGACATCTAAAAGCAAATAGAAAATTCCCATCATTGCAAAGCAGCACCCACCACTCCATAGCGTCCAAGTAGGTGTCCAAATTCTCTTCACGATAGGGCAGAGTCCAAGCGTACTGATGCCCCAACCTGCGAACAGCAAAATGCCTGCTGTCACGAAGCAATAGGTCCATTTCTTTTGCGAACTAATTTCTGGGTTCGCCAGCCACCTTCCCGCGACTAGTCCCAAAAGCATCGTGGCCAGAGTCGGGATAAAGCTCAATGTCGCATAGCCTCCGCGATTGAACTTAAAGAGCTCTTCACGAGGAAACAGATTGAGCCACCAACAATCGAACGCCCAGGCAGGATTGGTGTTCTTGTTCCAATGAGCTTGAAAGCCCTCCATCCAGTGCGGCCATTCGTTTGGTACGCCGACGGTGGTGCGATCGAAATCCGCACTGGGTAAAGGATAAATCGCAAACAGCGCCCAGTAGCCAAGCAACAAGCCCGCGATTGCGATGGGGGTAATGTGTGTACGAGCTCGAGCGACCAATACCAATGGAAAATACCCGAGTCCGATTTGAGTCAGGGTATCTTCGAAGGTGAAATAGGTTTGTTCGCGATGTAGGCTGCGGAGGAAGATGCCCAAAAAAATGAGAAATAGACTTCGCCAAGCAGCGTGCATCAGGATGGTCAGCGTGGACTGCGCGGCCGAGCGTTTCAAAAGTGAGAAGGCTAGCGAAGTACCGACCAAAAACGAAAAACTTGGCTGGATCAGATCGTGTAGCGAACATCCAATCCATTCCACATGTGTGGTATGAAATTTGAGCCACTCAAAGAATGAGTTGTCTGGATAAACTTTCGCTAAGGAACTGAGATGGACCATTTCAGCCATCATCAATAACATGACAAAGCCGCGATAGGCATCGATTGAGAGCAGTCGTTGAGGCAAGCTCTGACTTATATTACCGGCGGTGTTCGAGGTGGATGTTGAGAGAGAGGAGGCAGTGGAGTTTGAGGTGGTCATTCGTAACTCCAAATTTGAATACAGGCAGGAAGTAAAGGGAGGGTCATTGAGTAGTTAAGTAGAGAGACGTAAAGCCGACTCCCCGAATTTGATCATAGATTTCGATAACGCGTTCAGTGGGTAATTCGGGAACAGGATCAATAATTACCGGCACATCTTGACGGATTTTGATCAACGCGGAAAGACGGGCCAGGAGTTCTTCGGTCGTCGCCAGACTCTGATCGTTCAGGAGTATTTCCATCGAAGTTCCGTTCATGGCCAGACGAACCACGATTTCATCAACATCTGTTGCTTTCGGTTCGGTAGGAGTTGCGGTTCCACCCGCAGCCGGTTGTTGGGCCGATTCGACTGCTCCCGATGGAAGAATCTGTTCGACTCGATCAAAACTAGCTGTAGCCAAAAAGAACACGAGCAACAAAAACACGACATCGATCATCGGAGTCATCATGACATCAGGACGACGAGAGTTGTCGCGATGGTAAACAGCTTTCATGTCCCACCTCGCGATTCATAGACGCCAAACACGATATCGCCGATTTTTTCTTCGTTGAGAAGCTTGAGTGCCTCAGCCAACTTAGCGTACGGCTGAGATCGGGCGATACGGATCTTGACGCGCAAGATGCCGTTCTCTGCTGTTAATCTCTGTCTGGCGATTTCACGAAATCGATCGCGCGAAGTCCATTGTCCAGCAACCATCCAGCTTCCATCTTCCAAGATATTAAGCGTTAGTTGGGGGCGATCCAGGTTATTGTCGATGCCGGTTTTGGCGACTGGCAAATCCAGTTTGACGTTCGCTTCCTGTTTGGCTAAGTGGCTCGATACCAGAAAGAATATGATCAACAAAAACACGACATCAATCATCGGAGTCATGTTGATGGAGACATCACCGCGCTGGCCGTAGTTGGGGATTTGCATTGGCTCAAACCATTTGCAAGTAAAGTAGCTGGTCGGTGATAAAAGGCGAAGTGATTAAGAACGGGGCGGAGGCGTGCTGGGGGGCGAACTTGGTGGAGCGCGGAAGGCACCGGGTGTCGCTCGTCGTCGAATAGGTGAAAAAATTTGCTGAGCGAGGTAAGCGCTTTCAGCAATGATTTGGTCGATTTTGTTGCGGAACACGGCAAATGCCCCGAGCGCAGGGATCGCAATCAATAGACCGGCCACAGTTGTCACCAGTGCTGAATAGATACCTTCGGCTAGATCCGCTGCACCTGCCGTACCTTGTGACACGGCCACTTCGCGAAAGGCAAAAATCATACCGGTTACGGTTCCAAGCAAGCCAATCATGGGAGCAATGTTACCGATCACAGATAGATATTCGATCTTGCGATAAAGTCTGGCGGCTTGCTCGGCAATTGCATCTTCAAGTGCTTTTTCTGCACCTGGCCAACCCAAATCGGCTTCGGCCAAACCATTGACAAGGATGTAGGAAAATGGGCTCGGTTGGCTTCGGCAAAGTTGCTCAGCCTCTTTGATTTTACCCGCTGCCACCAACTGGCGTACCTGTTCTGCCAGGCCGTCTGGGATGAGTTCCTTTTTGCGTAAGGTCATCAGTTGTTCGAATACCAGATAGGCCGTAAGCATCGACAGCAGAATTAGGCTGATCATGATGCTGATGCCAACGATACCACCGCTGAAAATGATTTCTAGAAATCCACCGCTGGATTCCGTATCTCCACTCGGTGGAGCAACATTTGCTTGAGCGAACCAAAGCAGCATCTGCAAAATCCTATTCGTTCAGAGTGCGGCAAAAGAAAATAAACTAGTAGGACGGATGATCGATCCGATCCGTTCTCGAAGGCAATAAAACGTGTGCTGTGTTGTAAAACGAGCTTGGCAATAAAACTTAGGGAGTAGGGAACAGGGCTTGCAGGCGCTCGGCAGATTGTTGCACAGCCTCTTTACCGAGCACTTCTTCCGCTGCGACTCTTGCAACTCGCACACGATCGTAACGGTCTCGATGCAGAATGGCAATCCGCAGGCTTTCGAAAGCGGAAAGGCTCGGTTGACGCGCAGCACGCCAGCGATCGGCGATGAGTTCCGTAGGGCCTAACTGTAATGGTAAAAGAAGCGAATCACGTCGAGTTTGCCATCCCAGCAGGGTGGCTGCGCTGTCGGGTGAAATGGGAACGATGCGCCAAAGCTGACAAGTTGCAAGTTCTGCGATGGCTGAATTGGTGGACCGGGTCAACTTTTCTAGCGTGTCCACAGCATCATTGCGTTTCGAACCAGAGAGCAACCAACTGGCTCCCAGCAATTGAATCCCTTCTTCCTTTTCGGCGAGCCAGCCTTCTGCAGCGGTTTCCATTGCTTTGGTGGTTTGGCTGTCGACCCAATTTAGTGGCGCCGCCGCAAATAGAAACGGTGGCGGTGAATTTTTGCATAAGGTGACGTAGATGTTTCCTGCTGGGACACGATTCCCGATGGCGTTGGCCGTTATGACTACTTGTGCCAACAAGAGCCGTTGTTGATAAGGCGGCATGTCGGTCTTTAAAACCGTTGCAGCCATCTTGGCATGTTCGGCGTATTTACCTTCATAAAAATTGCGATCCATTTCGGCTGCATGTTCATTGTTCCATTGAGGACGCACGGCAACGACGCGATTGAGTTCGAGTTTCTTTAACGTTCCATTTTCATCGCGAATGTCCAATGTTTCTGCGTCGAGGCGAATGATGCGACAACGGACCGAATGCGAATTCCAGGTCTCCCAACTGTCATTCAGATTGGCCTTGGCAGGTCCAAACCAAATTTGATCGACGGGTGCGAGGGTCTCGTTCTCTGGCGTTGGCTCAGTTTGGTCTTGAGCCCGAACATGAGAGGCAGATAGGAGCAGAATGCCCCCGAAAAGAACCGCGATCACGGAAGAAAGTGTTGAGCGTGACAACATGGTGTTAGGGCGATCCGTCTAATTGTTGTACGTCAATGTATCTGTATTCGCCAGAAGTTTCCGATGCAAGTTCTGCGATCCAACCGCCTGACCCATTCGAAGCTCCCGCTCCAAACTCAATACAATGGATGGTGGTCCCATTGCGTACGGCTCGATCGACGATCTGTTGCATCTGACTATTTTTCATCGGGGGATCGGAAGCATCGGTCAGAAAGAAAATGACATCGGGACCCATGGCCAATCCCATGCGAATGGCGTTGGCATGTTCGGTACCACCGGTTGCCATCATCGAGCGGACAAAATCGGAGGCTGATAGTTTACTCTTTTCATCACCATAAAGCATCTTGGGCGTGTTGCTCGCAACACCGCGATAGAAAGTCGGAGCGTCGTTGTAAAAGACGATTTGAAATTGATGAACTTGTTCCAACGATTTCAGTGAGTTAATGAGTTCGCGTTTCGCAGCAGCCAACGGTTTACCATCGTACCCGTTCATACTGTCGGAGCGATCGAAGACATAGACAAATCGGGTGCCAGTGCCTGTCACTCCGAAGACAGTGGTGGTGGCTTTGGGAACGTTGCCACTCGAACCGATCTCCGCCCCAGTTTCGCCAAGGCCGCTGCTTCCTACTTTACTGTTCAGATCGCCTGTGCTGTCCCCGCCTAAGTTCTCGAGACCATTGAGGAGTTCTCCCATATCGAGAGGAGCTTCAGCTGAACTGCCCGTTGCCTCTGCATTATTGGACGAGCTGGTACTTGAGGCGGCGGATGCGTTAGCGCTGCTTTCGTTCAGAAAATACTCTCGGCCACCGGAAGTGGATGAGGCGACAGCGATTCCGACCGGGCGATCGGCTGATTCGCCGGTCCCTTTGCGAATCGGTTGCCAAAACCAAGCCATCGCAACTAGAACCACGACGTGGAGGACCGTGGAAAAAATCCAGGCCGGAGTCCTACGGCGCGGCTCTAGGTCGGGCATTGCATCCCGCCAATTGCGTTTGCCGAGTTTCATCGAATCGGCAGCTGGATTTTGCTTACGATTCATCCCGAATCGCTCCCCAGGTCGGATGGTTTCATGAAAGCCCTATCCCTTTAATTTACGCGATCCCAAGGTGAAACGCCATGAATCCAATTTGAAACCTGGGGAATCCTGGTTTACGAAGTGGCAACTTTGTTTCACAATATGCGGTTTGGTCCGTTTGCATGAGTCTTGCCAGAGGTTTACCGTGGAAGTTATCTGTTACCCGCACCCTACCCTGCGTTATCCCGCCAAACCCATTCAGCGGGTGGATAAAGAACTGCGCGAAGTTATCGCGGAAATGTTTCGGCTAATGTACGAACATAAAGGTGTCGGCTTGGCAGCGAATCAAGTCGGGGTTCCGTTACGCCTCTTTGTGATGAACGAATCGGGGAAGCTCGGGCAAGGTAAGGAGTTGGTATTCATCAACCCTGTGGTAACGAAGCCTCGTGGCAATGAGGAAATGGAAGAAGGTTGCCTCAGCTTGCCAGGCGTAAATGCGAATGTCGTGCGGCCGAAGACCATTTTCTTCAACGCTTATTCACACACGGGCGAAGAAGTAAAGGGAGACGTCACAGGTTACATGGCGCGTATCATTCAACATGAAGTGGATCATCTTGATGGTGTCCTTTTCGTCGATCGCCTGTCGCCTTCGGTGCGCAATTCGATCGATAGTGACATGTATACTCTTGAATTAGATCATCAGAGCAAACAGAAAACCGGACTCCTCAAGAGCGACGAGGAATTGCTCAACGAATCGAAGGTTTGGCAAGAGAAGTATTGCTAAAAGTTGCCTGTCGTAATTTGGCTTTTGAAATGTAAGGATCTGCATGGAATCTGGAAAACGCCTCCGCATGGTCTTGATGGGAACTGGACCCTTTGCGGTTCCTTCGTTTCAACGTATTTTGGAAAGCGACGATGAAGTGGTTATGGTGGTGACGCGTCCCGTTCCACCAGCCGTCGGTAAAGCCAAACAGCCGATCAATCCAGTTCTCGATCTTGCCCTCGAATATGAAGTTCCCACCATTGCGCCGGTAGACATTAACGCGCCGGAAAGCATTAAGTTGTTGCAAGATCTGAACGCCGATCTGTTTGTGGTTTGTGACTATGGCCAGATCCTTTCCAATCAAGCCTTATCCGCAGCCCGCATGGGAGGCATTAATCTCCACGGATCGCTTTTGCCGCGACATCGTGGAGCAGCTCCGATTCAATGGGCTATATTGTCTGGCGACCGGCGAACAGGTGTCAGCGTCATTCACATGACTCCGAAATTGGATGGCGGGCCTATTCTCAGTGAACGCGTTACTGAGATCAGTCCGCATGAAACCTCTGGTGAACTTGAACAGAGGCTGTGTGAATTAGGGGTGGATGCGGTTGTTGATGCCCTCGAACAATTGCGATTTTGGAATGGCGTTTCCACAATGGGACATCCCCAAGATCCACTGTTGGTGACCAAAGCTCCCCGGCTAAAACGCTCCGATGGACAACTCGATTGGCAACGTGATGCGGATTATTTGGCTCGCCAAATTCGTGCCTTGCAGCCCTGGCCTGGATCCTTTTCCGAGCTTGAAGCCGAAGATCCCAAAAAAGCGATTCGCCTGATTGTTCGCAAAGCCACCGCCGTGAAACTCAATGAAAAATCAACATTGATGCCAGGCATGATTGCTCAAACTGAACCTGAATTTTTGGTTGCGTGCGGGCTGGGCTATTTGAGGCTTGAGTTCGTACAACCATCGGGTAAACGCGAGATGGCTGCCAATGAGTTTTTACGCGGTCATCGTCTGCAGCCCGGACAGAAGTTCGTATTGCCTGTGCCTGTGTCCGGGCAGGGAAGTAACTAAAGTCGTTGGTGAAATTGAACTTTGGCGAGGTTGGTGCTCGCGATCACTTGCTTGATTGCGAGCACCCGTTCGCTGATTATGAGCAAGAAGCGTGTTTGATCCGCAACTTGTTCGGTTTGCTGCTTCGCTCAGGAGAACTATTGAGGAGCTGCTACGGTACAGGCAAAATCAAGCCGGGCAGCCAGTTTGCCATCGACGGTTACTTTGCCGGTCAGAAAATAGGCCGTCCCGACCACTTCGTTCAGCGTCACTTCCATTTGAATGGTATCTCCAGGGCGAACCATCTTCTTAAATTTCACGCCGTCCATACGAGTGGCCACAGGTACGGAACCATCTTGCGGAGTGAATCGACTCAGTAAGATCGCGCCTGTCTGCATGCAGCATTCGCAGAGGATGACACCTGGCACCAGAGGGTAATTCGGAAAATGTCCCTGCGTAAAGTGCTCAGTTTCATGGAACTTCTTCGTGCACACGATTCGGTTTTCGCTCGACTCAATAATCTCGTCCACCAACAACATTGGAGGACGATGCGGAATCGCTTTCAGAATTTCTGCTTGTGACATAAAGAGTTGTGCTTCGTTGGGAGGCAAAGGATGAAGATAGATTTGGGCTAACTAACCGTTGACGACTTTGTTGATGATATCGCGATCGAAGTAGTTGATCGCCATACCCGCATCAACGACGACTGTCTGAGCAGTTATTCCGGAGGAACGAGGGCTCAATAGGAATAATGCGGTGTTGGCAACCTCTTCGGTCGCTAGAGCTCGCTTACGAGGGATCACTTGTTCAGCAAATAGGTAGGCGTCGATGTAGCCGGGGATACCAGCTGAGGCGCTCGTTTTTAGCAGACCGGCAGAAACCGAATTGAAGCGAACTTCGCTGAACTTGGAGAACGACTTCGTCAAAAAGGCCAGTGAGGATTGGAGGGCCGCCTTGACGGGCGCCATAAAGCCATAGCTTTCGCTGGCCATGGTTGTTGTCGAAATACCAATGGTAACCACTGAAGCTTGGCGGTCAAAAAGTGTTGACAGAGCGTTGCTTAATGCGATCAGTGAAAAGCAGGAAATATTCGTCGATTGCAAAAACTGCTCGGGTGTCGTTTCGTGAAAGGGGCGGATTCCCTCCGGATAATTCGCAAAGGCGATGGAGTGAACTAATCCATGGATCAGTGTATGGCCATCGGCTCGGAGCGACTCGGTTAACGCTGCGATCTGCTCCGGATGCTCCACATCACAAATATAGACCGGTGCCTCGCCGACTAGCTTGGCCAATTGCTCCTTGCGAGCTGCCGAGCGAACAGTGTATATCACTTCAGCACCGTTGGCTTTGAGGCCTTGGGCGATGTGCCAAGCGACGCTTTTCTTATTCGCGACCCCCGCTACCACGAATTTTTTGCCGTCGACCTGAAGAAAGTTCATGGCTGTATCTTGCCTCATCCAAAAAACGCATATTGAGATTTCGCGTCAGAGTTTACCATTTCAGCCGCAAACGGTTAGTGGAGGTGGCAAAACTAACTGTCTAATCGGCTTGTAGTTATTGGCCAAAATCGGCGGGTTTTCTGGGCCAATCAGTTTCTACCATCCATGACATCCGCCGCAAAAAATGCATGGTTTTGTAGCCGAAATACTACGAGAATTGCAGGTCGGCGCTAAGATATAGATAGCGTGGGCATAAGGACTATTCACCGGCATCCGCCTCGCTGCAACGGGTTGATGCACCTGCCCAAAGATTAAACGTAAGTTTTGCCAAGACCGCCAATATCCGTCTTGGTCTCGCGATGAACACCTCCACTGTCCTTGCAGAAACTCGGCTCAGCAGAAATTGACTCTGCCGAGTGAGCTTCGCAGGCGGGTAACGGCGGGGATCACGAGACGTTTCGAAGGTATTGGGGGGACGGTGGCGATTTGCGTTTTTCCTCTCTCTCGGTGAAGGGGTCCTAGGTCTCTCAATCCCGTGGAGTGATGTTCTCATGCGTTCTATCGCTGTAGGTCTATTGATGGCGTGCGTTTTCGCATCGCCTGCCTACGCCCAAAGCTGGGCGAAAGGCTTGTTTCCCGTTACCTCTCATGATTTTGGCACCGTAGCCAAAGCGGCAAAAACGGAATACCGTTTTCCGATTCAAAACAATCTGCAACAAGAGCTTCACATCGCTTCCGTGCGAGCTAGCTGCGGATGTACAACCCCGATCGTTGAAACCGAAACGATCAAGCCAGGCGAGACGGGTTATATCACAGCTCGCTTCAACACAGGCTCGTTCTTCGGTCAGCGATCCGCCACGCTGACGGTTGTGATCGATCGCCCACGTTATGCAGAAGTTCAAGTCAATGTGAAAGGCTACGTTCGCACCGACGTTGTCTTCAACCCAGGCGAAGTGAACTTCGGCACAATCGAAGCGGGCGAACCACAAACGAAAACGGTTGCTCTCGAATACGCTGGTCGAAGCGATTGGAAGATCACCAACGTTCGTACCCCAAGCGAATTCGTTACCGCTGAGGTAAAGGAATCGAATCGTGGCAAGGGGCGTGTGAGCTATGAATTGGAAGTCTCAGTCAAAGAAGGGGCACCTGTAGGTCCTTTGCAAAACGAATTGATTCTTGAGACCAATGACCAACGCATCAAGAGCGTTGCCCTTCGCTATACCGCCGACATCCAGCCGCTTTTGTCGGTAAGTCCCAAGACCATCGATTTGAAAGATATAGCTCCCGGTGCATCGGTTCAACAACGCATCGTAGTACGTGGTGCCAAGCCATTCAAAATCACCAGCATTACCTTGGATGGGTTTACAATTGACTATCAAGGTACGGAAGAAGCCAAGGCTGTGCACCTCATCCCTGTAACCATTACGGCAGGTAAAGAAGTGATGGGCAATGGTTCTGCTTTGGTGATCAAAACCGACTTGCCAGGCGAACCAAGTGCTGAAGTCGAAACATCGTACAGCCTGCAAAACACGAACGAGTAACGTCTAAACTTACTTCAGATCGAATCTGTTCGGCTAGTAATCACTGATCGTGAAGAGGCTCTCCGCAAGGTAGAGCCTCTTTTCGTTTTCATGACTGGTTTGGCTCGCTAAGTAGATCGTCAGGTTTCATACGGCGCAAACGAATCAACATGATAATGTCATAAACGGCATGAGCGGTGATGGGGATCAGCAGGTTGGAGCTCTCGACCAAAAGGACGCCCAAAAAAGTCCCTGCTAGCGATGCGAGTACAAAGTACATAGGCGTCAACGCGTGGCAGATACCAAACACAAGGCCTGCAATGACCACACCCAAAATGACATGCGGCTGCCACGGAGCATTCGAATCGATTGGGCCTGTCATCAAGCATTGCAACCAGCCTCGAAAAAAAATCTCTTCGCATACGCCCGCGGCGACGGCACATAGCACCAGTTGAACTCCTGTGAATTGTGCGAATAACGGAGACAACTGACGCAAAGCAACGCGATGCAAGGCCCGAATGGATTCGAGCGGCAGTGTCGAGAGCGCAAGCGCAACCAAGGTCATTGGGATGGCGGCCACTGTTCCCCAAAGTAGGCCTTGCCCAATGAGTTTCGTTTCGGACAGTTGCGGAACATAAAGGCGTGCTTCCGGACCGATCAGCAAACCCAAGATCAATCCGCCAAAGCCGACTGCCAGCTCGAACGAAATGACCGTAGTAAAAAGCGAATTAGAGTCGCGTTGAGAATACTGAGAAGTCAATTTTGTGTTCGCTTTATCAAATGGTTCGATACTGCACGCGGCTGAGGTTGCACACATTGACCGAGGGCCGAAGGAATGGTCGGCGGCCACTGCTTTGATCGCTTTAGGCCCACTCATTCTCTCTTTGTTCTATGAAAATGGATAGGTACCAACTCATTTTGAGTTGACTGCGCCTGTGATTTCCACGGTACGAATACAGAATGTCGCCCTTAGGGTTAGTCGGTACTGTGAATCCCAGGCCGCTGGCGCCAAAATTCGATCGGAAGGGGACATCGATCAGTACTAGGGAAGTGGACCACGAAATATACGAAAGCCACGAAAGTGGACAGGGGTGAGCCGCGATAAGCTATTCTGACTCCACCGCGATTACGTACAATTGTACGTGTAATGTCACAGCCCTACGTAAGCAAGTCGGGCTGCTCGAATCATTGAGGCAGGAAAATCTATGGTGAACACTTAGCTGGGGCCCCAAACCTCTAACGCTCAGGCTACGCGTCGATGGTGCGTTGGGTTGATATGTTGACCGAAAGTTTCAATTTCCAACGCCATCAAAACCGGAACCAACTCAGCGGCGGATGGACGTCGAGCAGATTGTCGTGAAAGCAAGCGGGCAATCACTCGCTCTACAGCGCTGGGCAAAAGTGGGTTCTTCTCTCGCAACAAGTGCCCACTTTGTTGCATATTTTCTGGCGAATATTGGGCCGCAGTGCCGCAACCGATAGGCAATTGCCCCGCAAGTAGTTCGAAAAGAATGATTCCCAAGCTGTAGATGTCGCTGCCGTAGGAAAGTTCAGGTTTCTCTTGCCAACGTTCGGGGGCTGCGTACAAACGATTGCCCGTTCCAAACTCAGGGTCGATTTCATGCATAGCTTGTGCAAATGCTAAATCGGTGAGAAACAAATGGCCCGATTCATTGACCAGTATATTGGCCGGTTGAAGGTCGCTATGGACCCAACCGAGCTGATGCATAGCCTGAAGTCCTTGGGCAATCTGGCGTGCAACCCACAACAATACTGGCAAGGGTTGCGAATGATTGGTGGTATGCCAAGTTTGTAGATCGTTGCCTGGAATAAATGGCATCACCAAATGAGGATGTTCGTTTTCCAAGTCCGCTGCCAGGACAGGAATGATCTCTGGAGTTGGTAACGAATTGGCGGCTGCGATCTGGCGAGCTAGTAGGCGTTTGGTTATCTGCGGGTTTACATCTTGCCGTGCAACTTTCACCGCATAGTCCGCAAGGGAATAATCTCCGCGATCCAACGGGGATGCTCGATAGACCTCCGCATGGGTGCCACGCGCCACATTTGAAACCAGTTTCCATTGTCCCAGCGAACTGCCGGGCGAAAACGAAAAGTTGCCATTGCTATGCGCGGTTTGGTGAACGGGTGTGTACTTCGGTTCGTTCGTCAGTGGCATTTCAGCATCCTGCTTCTCTAGTGCTAGGTCCCAAACCCCAGCGAAATTCACCTTTTCAATCGCGGCTGCCAATGTGCTGCGATCCATCGCCGTCCGCACATCGCTAAAAGTATCCTTCGGCAATCAGTTTCCCCGAACGTTGCATTTAATACCCCTTCAGAATCGTTCGCCGGGACGTCGTTCAAATATGGTGCGGCTCAACCGCCAAAATTGGTACGTTTTGTCGACTCGTGTCAGTTTCACTGATCGTAAAAGTTCGCCATTCGCAATCGCTCGACGTCCCCGACAAGTTCCCTTTAATGGAAGGTTCTGTGCCACTGCGGGCATGATATTGGCGGTAGGTTCGTTGCTGGAAGGAAAGCTAGCGATTACAATCCCCGGTGACGACTCGGGGCTATCGTGGTTGCATTCCCCACCACAAATCGGCCAATCAAAACTCTCCCACAAATGGTGTTGATCATGAAACGGAATAGGGCTGCTGCGTTTGGTTTAGTGTTAAGCTGTTTGACATTTGTAGGATGCGAACCACCCCCAGCTGACCCGAATGCCAAGAAAGCCCCAGAGCCCACCACGACCACTGATTCAACTCCACCGACTGAATCGAAGGGAACCATGTATGAAGGCGTTGGGCATAGCCTGCCGCTGAAAGCTGGCAAGTACGAAATCATCGACATTCGCACCGACAACAAAGACTCGAGTGCAGCGAAAGCCAATGCTCAAGCAAGTCTGTTGGCCCATCCCGACATCAAATGCATGGTTGGGCTGTGGGCTTACAATCCGCCGGCAATTCTCTCAGCGTTGCAGGACGCCGGAAAAGTAAACGACGTAAAGATTGTTGGTTTTGATGAGCATCCTGAAACGTTGCAAGGCATCAGTGATGGAACCATTGTAGGTACCATCGTTCAGCAGCCTTACTTGTTTGGATTTAAGTCGGTTGAGTTTCTATCGGCGATTGCGCGCAAGCAGGATGTCAAAGTTCCGGAAGACAAGATGCTCTACATTCCGCACACAACCGTCACTGCCGACAATGTGTTGGAATTCAAGGCCAATATCGAAAGTATCAACGCGGGTAACGGACCACTTCCCGCTTCGGAACGTACCGACTACGACATTACCAATCCTGTAAAACTCTGTTTCATCACCAACAGCATCGATCCCTTCTGGGTCTTGGCTCAACAAGGGTGCAAGAAGGCTGAGCCCGTCTTCAATGCAACGTGCGAAGTGATTATGCCAAGCAACGGTACAGTGGAACAGCAAAAGCAATCGATAGAAACGTTCATCAACAACGGTGGCCAAGGGTTGGCGATCAGCCCCATCAATCCAGCCAACCAAGTGGATATGATCAACGAAGCCGCCGCGAAAATGCCTGTGCTGTGCCAAGATTCCGATGCACCAGAAAGCAATCGTTTGTTCTATCTTGGAACGAGCAATTATCAGGCTGGACGCGCAGCAGGTAAGTTGGTGAAGCAGGCAATTCCTGAGGGCGGTAAGGTCATGATTTTTGTGGGCAAGTTAGAAGTTTTGAATGCCCAAGAGCGCAGCCGGGGCGTTATCGACGAATTGCTCGATAAACCCGAGTAGTCACTATATCCCCGGCACTGCGTGAACGTTCTTGCGTGAGTGCCGGGTTTTCTTTCGCCGTTGAGGTCACTGATGGCAGTCCGTTTGAAGATCCATGAAATCACAAAGAGCTTTCCCGGTGTCAAGGCGCTGCGGGGAGTGAGCATGGACGTGATGGAAGGGGAAGTGCTGGCTGTCATCGGTGAAAATGGTGCGGGCAAAAGCACCCTCATGAAGATCTTGGCGGGGGTGCAGCCTCCGGACTCAGGGGAGCTGCGATGGAATGACAAACCCGTCTCCTTTTCCAACACGGCAGAATCTCAGGCCTGCGGTATCTCGCTCATTCATCAAGAGCTCAATCTGGCAGGCAATTTGAGTCTGGCAGCCAACATCTTTTTGGGGCGCGAGCCACATCGCTTTGGCTGGATTGATGAGCGGGCGATGCATAAAGAAGCCGCCAAATACCTAGAGCAAGTCGGTTTGAATGTATCGACGAAAACTCTGGCAGGTGAACTTTCCATTGGCCAACAGCAGCAAGTCGAAATTGCCAAAGCACTCTCGTGTAATGCCAAGGTGCTCATCATGGATGAGCCGACCAGCAGTTTGTCGAGCGGCGAAGCAGAAAAGCTCTTTCGCCTAATTGTTCAATTACGTGAACGTGGCGTAAGTGTGGTTTACATCTCGCATCGTTTGGGTGAGGTGGCTCGTTTGGCAGACCGCGTTGAAGTGCTTCGCGATGGAGCGAATGCAGGGCGTCTGAACAAACAAGAAATCAATCATCAAGCGATGGTGCGTTTGATGGTGGGGCGAGAATTGAGTCAATATTTTCCGCATCAGGCCCATCCACTTCGCGATGTACGACTCAAAGTGGAGAATCTTGTGGTCGCGGGCCGTGTTTCGCATCCCGTTTCGTTTGAAGTGCGCGGTGGCGAAATTGTAGGGATGGCGGGACTCGTGGGCGCAGGCCGCACCGAAGTACTCGAAGCTCTGCTCGGCGTACGAACGGCATTGGCGGGTAAAGTGACCGTCGATGGAAAATCGTATACGCTCGGAAACCCTAAAGCCGCGATTCATGCTGGCTTGGCATTGGTCCCCGAAGACCGTCGTCACCAAGGCTTAATGACGCCAATGAGCGTCGAAGAAAATCTAGTCGTCGTGTCCAGCGACCAACGGAGTCGATTCGGTTGGCTTGATCGACGCGGTGATAGAGCGGCAGCGCAGTCACAAGTGGAAGGACTCAAAATCAAAACGCCTCATCTGCAGCAAACAGCAGCGTTTTTGTCGGGGGGAAATCAGCAGAAGATTGTGTTTGGTAAGTGGATACTCAACAAACCGAAAGTGCTGTTGCTCGACGAACCAACGCGAGGTGTTGATATCGGTGCCAAACAAGAAATCTATTCATTGATGGAAAAATTGGCATCGGAAGGCGTCGCCATTCTTTTCGTCAGTAGCGAAATGGAAGAAGTGCTCGGCATGGCAGACCGCGCTTTAGTGATGCACGAAGGAAGAATCACAGGCGAACTCTCGCGTTCGCAACTGAGTGAAGAAGCGATTATGGAATTAGCTGTGGGTGGCGTTGCCGCTCATTAGTTGACAGCCCACAGCAGCCTTACAAGATCCAATCAAGATTTAGTATTTTTAAGCGATAAGCAAACATCAAAATGAATCTGAAGAATGTCGGCATATTCTTATTGCTCGCGATCATCCTCCTGTTTACGGCTTGGAAGAACCCAGCGTTTTTGGCGGACCGCAACGTTCAGAGTTTAGTGCGATGGACGAGTCTATTTGGATTTTGCAGTATCGGTGTGGCGTTTGTCATCATCACCGGTGGTATCGATCTTTCTATTGGGTCTTTGGTGGGATTATCGGGTTGCATATTGGTCTTAATGCTCAACCAACATTATGAGCCGACAGACATACAAGTTGGCGTGGTAGCAGTTCAAAAGTCAACATTGCGCGAGGGGCGAGAAGCGGTTCAGGTCGTCATAGATCCCAAAGAGGCGGTCCCAAAAGTGGATGATACCTTTAGGTTTCAAGACATGCGCGGTCGCGAAGTTGTGGGGACCGTGTATGCCACAGAAATGTCGAACGACCAAATGTTTGTGACTTTTCGCGAGCCTTCGCTGCAAGTGGCACCTCAAACCAAAATGAAATGGTCTAAGTTTGTGCATCGCCCCTTGCCCCTTGTGATTGCGGCTGTGATGGGGATCAGCATGTTGATTGGCTTGGTTCATGGTTTGTTGATTACCAAGCTTCGATTGCAACCTTTCGTGGTAACACTCTGCGGCCTGCTTATCTATCGCGGTATGGCTCGCGTGTTATCCAAAGATCAACCTTTGGGGTTGGGCAATACGTTGGATGGTGTGAAGCAATGGTTCCGCGGTAATGGCTTCTCGATTCCGGTGCCTGGTGTGCGTTGGATCAGTGAGGGAAATTGGACGCCTTATGTTTGGGATTATTCTACGAAGGCTTATGAGCGGGATGCGGATGGGCGTGCGATTGCTCTCGACTTTTGGCAATGGATAGCGATTCCCATTCCAGGGATTCTGTTGTTGATCTTGGCGATTGTGGCTTGGCTGTTGCTCACTCGTACACTCTTTGGTCGTTATTTGTTGGCGCTTGGAAACAATCAACAAGCGGCGAAGTTCTCCGGGATACGCACCGATCGAATGGTCATTGCGGCCTACGTGATTTGTTCCGCGATGGCAGGCTTGTCGGGAATTCTGTTTACTTTCGATTTGAATTCGGTTGAGCCGAGCAGTACGGGAAACGTGTACGAACTGTATGCGATTGCCGCCGCAGTGTTGGGGGGATGCTCCTTGCGCGGCGGGACTGGCTCGATTGTTGGTGTCGTGGTGGGGACGGCCGTAATGCGTGCTCTCTACCTGAGCATTGAAGCATTGAGCATTCCGAAGCCCTACGAATTTGTGATTATTGGGCTCGCCTTGCTGTTGGCCGTTCTGGCGGATGAAGTCGTGTTAAGGCTTGTCCAGGCCAATAAGATGAGGGCCCAGGCCAAAACGGGGTAGCCGTTTGGGATAGCCGTCGTCTACTCGACAACTCCCTCGAAACAGAGATAATCTTGGGCTGTGTTGACTAAGCTCACGATGTAAAGCTGTGGATTCAGAACAGGGCAGGGGAGAGACATGGCCAAAAAAACGATTGCCGATGTAGATGTTCGCGACAAAGTTGTCTTGATGCGCGTCGATTTCAATGTGCCGCAAGAAGATGATGGCAGCATTACCGATGATCGCCGTATCCGAATGGCACTGCCTTCCATTGAGTCGGTTCTCGCTCGTGGTGGCAAATTGGTGTTGATGTCCCACTTGGGCCGTCCGAAAGGAAAGGGTGTCGAGCCCGCTTACACTCTCCGTCCAACCGCGGTTCGCTTAGGCGAGTTGCTCAAAAAGAGCGTTGCATTTGCAACCGATACCGTTGGTGATTCAGCCAAAGCCACCATTGCGGCTCTAAAGTCAGGCGATGTTTGCGTCTTGGAAAATGTTCGCTTCAATGCGGGCGAATCATCAGGTGACTCTACCTACGCAGGAATCTTAGCAGGTTGGGCAGATATCTATTGCAACGACGCATTTGGTACCTGCCATCGCAAAGATGCATCGATGGTGGCGGTTCCTAAAGCGATGGGAAGCAAGCCAAAAGTTTCTGGCTTCTTGGTCGCCAAAGAAATTCAATATCTCAGCGATGTACTTGCGAATCCAGAGCGTCCCTTTGTGGCGATTCTTGGCGGTGCCAAAGTGAGTGATAAGATCAACGTGATCAATAACTTGCTTGGTATTTGCGACAAGGTGTTGGTCGGCGGCGCGATGGCTTATACCTTCTCGTTGGCTCAAGGGGGTAAAGTTGGAAAGAGCTTGGTCGAGCCAGATAAGGTCGAACTAGCCAAGTCGCTGTTGGCTAAAGGCGGTGACAAGTTGATTTTGCCAGTCGATACACATTGCGGAGACGCATTTAAGGGTGACTGCAACAAGAAGATTGTCGCCGCAGGTGAAATTCCTGACGGTTGGGAAGGTCTGGATATTGGACCGAAGACTGCCGCTCTGTATGCAGATATTGTTCGCAAGTCGAAAACGGTCGTATGGAATGGACCTATGGGGGTTTTTGAAATGGCCCCATTCGATGAGGGAACCAAAGCTGTTGCGAATGCCGTCGCTGAAAGCACTGCGACCAGCATCATCGGCGGTGGCGATAGCGCAGCGGCTGTCGAGCAATTGGGTTACGCGGACAAAGTCACACACGTCAGTACCGGTGGTGGCGCCAGCTTGTCTATGCTTGAAGGTGAACGGTTCGAGGCAGTAGATCTGCTCGACGAAGCGTAATCTTCTGATCGAGTTGAATGCTTTTAACTATGAGCGATTGCTAGGTGAATTATGTCCGCAGAATATCAGCCCATCGAAGTAACGGTCCAAGAAGCGAAGACGATGATGCAGGAAAATCCTGAGATCGTTCTCATTGATTGCCGTGAACCTGATGAGTACGCAATCGCTCATATTGAAGGCTCGGTGTTGATGCCTTTGAGTGAGATGCAGCAGAATCTTCCGAAGCTCGAGCCGTTGAAAGATAAATCGATCATCGTGCACTGCCATCATGGGGGGCGAAGCCTCCGCATGGTGTTGTGGATGCGCAAGAACGGCTTCCTCAATTGCCTCAATATGGCGGGGGGAATTGACGCTTGGTCGATTGAGGTTGACCCTGACGTGCCTCGTTA
>JAFLCP010000035.1 GCA_017303505.1 Planctomycetota bacterium
AAGGCTACCAGTTTGTTGGTGTCATTCACTCTCCCGCGAAACGCAACATCGCAGTTAGCCCGCGAATTATTCGAGGGAATTTGTGAGATCGCCGAGCATTTCCAAGTGAGTATTGCGGGTGGCGATACGAACTGTTGGGATGGACCTTTGAATATCTGTATCACCGCTATCGGCGAAGTTCGAAATAACGAAGTGTGGCGGAGAGGTGGTGCCAAAGCGGGTGATTTGGCAGTTGTCACCGGACCAGTCGGTGGCAGTATTCTGGGCAAACACCTCGACTTTTTGCCGCGCCTCGATTTAGCAGATCGATTATCGGGAAAAGGGCTTGTCCATGCGGCGACCGACGTCAGCGATGGTCTCGCTTTGGACCTACACCATTTGGGAACCGATAGCCGCATCGGCGTCATCGTGGACCTTGAAAAGATCCCGATCAGCTCGGCAGCCCAAGAACTGGCCAAAAACACAGGTAAAACGCCCCTCCAACATGCCCTCGGCGACGGGGAAGATTTCGAGCTTTTGTTGGCGATCCCTCCTCAAAGCATCCCCGAACTCAAAACTATGGGACTTTGGGAAAGTTTTTTTGTCGTCGGTGAATTCACCCAACGAACGGGCTTGTGGTCCAGAATTGGGCAAAAACTTCAGCAACTTCCCCCTATAGGGTACTCACATGGCTGAACCACTGAGCAAAAATCTTCTGGTTCCTGAGATTCGTTAAATTGTACGCATACTTTGAAGTCGAAATAATCGATATAGAATAAAGTAGCGTTGTGATCCTATTCTGGTTCCGGGCCTTTTTTGGAGACGGTCCGGTCTTCATTAGCTTTCTATTCCATTCAGTCATGCAATCTGATCTGACCCAAGGCTGGACCTGCGTATTGAAGTCACTTAGCGACACCGCTCGCTTGGCGAAACTTCTTGTAAAACAACTTCCAATCCCAGTGACCGTGGGTATCAAAGGTACTCTCGGGGCAGGGAAAACGCAGCTAGTGCGTTATTTTGTTGAAGCCTTAGGTGGCTCAGCCAGTTGGGTAACAAGCCCAACGTATGTGATGGTCCAAACCTACTTAACGACCCCCGAGGTCCACCATTTAGACGCCTATCGCTTGAAAGATATTCAAGAGTTCCATGATTTGGGCGTGGATGAATTGATGCAGCAGCCCGCCTATACTTGGATTGAATGGTCGGATAAAGTGACAGCGGCTCTGCCAGAAGACTATTTGGAAATCGAGATGTCACCGCAACCAGACGGTACTCGGGTCGTGACGCTTAAAAGCATCGGCCCCGAATACAACTTTTGTATCTCGCAGATTGCTGCCAAGTGGGGAGCGTAGTCGATCAGCGTTGAGCCGTAAGTGATCCGCTAAATAGCGTGTAGATTTCTTATCAGTAACACGTTACGATTCGCACTACATACTCAACTAAACTATGCCGCAGATAAATTTGGCTCTGCGATAATTTGCCCGCAAAGGACTTTTCGTTATCAGTACGGACTCTAATCCTTCTTACATCGTTCGATGCGGGGTAATGCGCACCCTGCATGTCATGCAAGCTCGCCGTACGTACCAACGTGGACAAACCGTTATCGCGCGCACACCGCGTGGTCTCGAAGTGGGCGAAGTTCTAACCGAAGCTTCCCCCGCAGCCGTTGATTCGATCAAAGATCCGCCTGGTGGTTCCATTCAGCGCGTGGTCACTCCTGAGGACCAAGTCGAGATCGCTCGACTTGCGCAAATGGCCCGCAAAGAATTTACCCGCTGCCAAGAAGTTGTTCGCGAGATGAATCTCGAAATGGATCTCATCGATATCGAACATATCTATGGCAGTGAACGCGTTGTGATTTACTATCTCGCCGAACAACGAATCGATTTCCGCGAATTGGTAAAACGATTGGCAGCCGATTTTCAAACGCGAATTGAAATGCGGCAGATTGGCGTGCGCGATGAAGCGAAACTTCTTGCCGATTATGGTGATTGCGGTAAGCCTGTCTGCTGCAACACACATTTGCACCAAATGCCGCCTGTTTCGATGAAAATGGCCAAGATGCAAAAGGCCACACTCGACCCCAACAAAATTTCAGGCCGTTGCGGTCGCTTGAAGTGTTGCTTGCGATACGAGTATGATACGTACGAAGAGCTCAGACTTCAGTTGCCTCCCATCGGTAGCGATATTGTGACACACGAAGGGCGAGCAAAAGTTACTGGCCATGAAATCTTGGCTCAACAATTGATTGTGCAAACAGAAGATAATCGACGATTGCTTATCGAAGCTCATGAAGTATTGAGCGTCATTCGGAAATCGTCAGGTCGACAACGAATGGAATCAAGTGATGAGGACGACTCCTCTGATGAGCTTTCTGAATAATTCCTCCTTGTCTTTTCTCTCTTGTCCGTAATTATTCCAACTGTTCGCGAACCTAATTCGCATCAGTCCAATCCTCGAGTGGTATCGATTTATGGGTAACTCCAGCGTCCATCCTTTGCTTGCTCTTCTGGAACAAGATCGACGGTACAAGTTGGAAGCGTATCAATTCGTGCGAGATGCACTCGACTATGCTCAGTCGGTTATACAGATGCCTACGCAAGATACCGGCGAAAGCCATCCGGGTGTCGAGCGTCATATCACCGGCCAACAGCTTTGCGAAGCAATTCGATTGTACGCCGTTGATCAGTTTGGATTTCTAGCCAAAGCCGTTCTCAACTCGTGGGGCGTGTATAACACGGGCGATTTCGGAGAGATTGTTTATAACTTGATTCGTATCAAGCAGATGAAAAAGTCCAAGACCGACCGCCGGGAAGACTTCGATGACGTCTATCCGTTCGAAGGGGCTTTCGAACCAGATTTCGCCATTGAAGATGACGAATGCCCATTCTAGTCTTTGGCTTCAGCGGCATCCCATGCCCCTGCCGCCTCAGCTCCACGTTAACATTTAGCGCTGGCTAAAATGAATCAAAGCCATGAATGAAACCCAACCGAACTCAACACCGTTAAATAAAGTCGGCTTGATTGTCTTCAGTATCCTGTATGTTGCCTGGATGCTGTTTCTTGGCTATCTGGCGATCACTCTATCAGGTCAATGATCGACGATAGTGGGCTAAGAAGCGAATGACCTCGCGACAGAAATCGGGCAAATCATCTGGCTTTCGCGAACTGATCGAATTGCGGTCGACGACCACTGCTGCGTCTTTCCAAATTGCACCCGCATTGACCAAGTCATCTTTGATACCACGTGAACCAGTCACTTCGATGCCGCGATAAATGCCCGCAGAAATGGGAATCCATCCCCCATGACAAATTGCGGCAACCAACTTACCCGCTTGGAAGAATTCACGAGTCAGATTCAGTACACGCTCATCGCGACGCAGCTTATCTGGCATAAAGCCGCCAGGAACAATGAGTCCATCAAAGTCCGCTGCTCGCACATCGTCTAGTCGTGCATCACTTCGACATGGATATCCATTCTTACCGTCATAAACGCGTTGGGCCTCTTCGCCTACGACAACGCACTTTGCTCCCGCTTCTTCCAATCGCAACTTGGGATACCAAAGTTCGAGATCTTCGTAGATATCACCCACAAACAACAAGATGTTCATACCTTGCAGCGGCAAATTCTCTAACTTCAGATCGTCCATGTCTCGACTCACTCTCTTCGATATCCCGTTGCCTATTACTGATTCAGCGTCCGCGAATGCGCCATCGCATCTTCGGCCAATTGAATGTACTTGCGTTCGCCCGTTCCCGCATAAGCGCGTTGGTACGTGATGCTCAATGCTGAAAAGTTAAACGCATCCGTTGGCTCTAACTCGCAGGCAACAACGCCATGTTTGATGGCCAACTCATGCTGCCCAGAAAGCGTATACAACCTTCCCAATGTCATGTGGCTCAAAACATTCTTGGGATCGATTTCCAAAATCTGGTTGAGTACGGCAATTGCTTCCTCGGTCTTACCGCTATCTTTCAGCTTCTCGGCTTCCGCGTACATAGCCACAACATTGGACACTGCTATCCCCTTTCAAAAAGTGCGAATGGGCTGGATGGAGCTAGAAAAAAGAAACGCCACTTCAAGGCGAAAGGCCCCACTCGGCTCTGGCTAGGTATTGTATCAGGCTGTCTGAATCGTAGAAGGTGCGGGAGCCTGCTGTTCCATGGACTGCCAAATGCGCTGCAGTACGGCCAAATCGAGGGAAACAGGTCGATTTCCCGCATAGGCTAGCCGGGTATACGCGTTTGAAAAACCGACTAAATCCTCCTTGTTTCTGGGAAGCAAATTCCCCAACGCCCGTACATACTCTTCCGCAGTCGTCTCACCTTTGCGCTCCACTCCCCTCTCAGCCCCCCAGGCCTCCAGGGCATCAAAGGTATACCTAATCGCTTCTGCCAAATCGATTTTATTTCCGCGCTGAAATGGATTCTTAAACGAAGCAAATGATCGTCGACGTTTTGGCTGAGGTTGGCTTGGGTCGACTGCAGGGAGTGTGTCGTCCTCGGTTACGCCCCACAAGCCGTTCCACCACTTCAAGAAGTCGTGCCAGAGTTTCATCAATTCATCGCGATGGAAGATGACATAATAGGCGACCACTCCGATCAACACGGCAATGGTAATCCACTTGAACAACACTCCTAACCAAGATCCCAAATCAAAGTTGAACCAATTTGAGTTTGATGGCGGCGTCGATTGAGGCTGAGGAGGCTGAGCCTGAGGAGGTTGAGACTGTGATGACTGAGATTGTGATGACTGAGACTGTGAAGATTGAGATTGGGGATTCTGCTCAGGCTGCGATTCCGCTTTACCCGATCGAGCTTCATTCTTGTTCTGCTGCGAATCGTTGGACGTCGAGCTATCTCGTTTTTCGTTCGTTTGCCGATTCGAGTTATCTCTATTGTCGGAATTCTCTTCCTCGGAATTATTCGAATTGCGATCAGATTTTTGGCTGCCACCTGAAGCGTTCTCTGCAGACTCACGATCTTGGGAGCTTCCATTTTTGTTTGGCGTGGACTCGCCCGGTGATTGTCCCTGCGAGTCCTGGGATGGTGATTGTGAGTTATTACCGCTGGATTGAGAGGAATCTTGAGGGGAGCCCTTACCTTGCGAGTTAGAACTCGAGGAAGATGCGTCGCCTGATTGTGAATCACCAGACTGCGAATCACCAGACTGCGACTTGCCAGATTGAGAACTCTGCGATGGCGAGCCTGCTTGCTGCTGAGAGTCGGAGCCACTGGATTGGCTTTGACTTTGATTCGATGGGCTGCTTTCAGATTGCGAACTGCTCTGGCCCGAACTGCTCTGGCCTGAGCTGCTTTGGCCCGAACTGTTTTGGCCGCTGCTTCCGCCGGGTTGACCACCTGGGCTATCTTGCGAGCTCTCGGAATTCGATTGGCTACTTGCGTACTGGGTTTGTGGATCGCCTGGACTTGAGTTCTCAGCTCCTTCCTGTCCCCAGCCCCAACGACTGGCAGTAAGACCTTCCATCGCCCGCACATTGAACGGCACATCGAACAGCCCAAACTGTCGTCCGGGAAGGGGAAGGAACAAACAGAGTCCGAGGAAGATCAGTGTTCCAACCAAACCTAGGCTTAACCATGTCACACTGAATTGAGCAGGAACTTCGACGCCGCGATCATTGAGATACCGCCTCAACCCCAAGAAGCTTGTGGTGACCAGCAATGCAAAAGAGCAAAAGAAATAGCCAAATAGCAGATAGAGGGCCGAACGTCGTATCGCGTCGTTACCGCTAGGGAGGAAGAGCTGTCCTATTCCGTATAAAGGAATGGCCAGCAATGCGAAATAAAGAATCGTTACACCCGGATTGTGTTTCCTCTTTCGTTTGCGATTTTCGGCGGGCTCTTTACTGATATCGCTGCGAACTAACCCAAGCGATTGCAAAAGCCCTTCCCCAGAAGTATCGCGATCGGCTTCGACCAATGTGCAGTCAAACACGATGCGATCCGCAAGATAACCGACAAGCGAGATCAAACCGAGATTGATCAAGGGTGACAACGAGGCCAACGGCCCCTGAAAAACCGCAAAGCGACTGATTACCACCATCATCGCCAAACCTAGCGCTAATGTGTAGGTCATCGCATAAGCCCGGCCCGACTCGATCGCAATCCGCGCGATCAATACCGACGCAAAGATGTAAAGTGCAAACAGATAATTTACGCGGATCTGATAGCCATCTCGATAGAAGACGAGGATGAGAAAACTGATCAGGCAAAAGATCATCCCCATGACCAAACCTGGCGCAACAGCTGCAGCAATAAAATCTGCAATCACGCTTTGTTGCCTTAGCTTTGCCATGATCCAATTATCCTAAAAGACCTGCTCTTGCGCGTGGTGGTTTACTGGCGTCTTACTTTGACATTCGATAACGCCTCCTGCCCCACATTCCCTGATTGTAATTATTCTACGATTCCTTCGCATCGGGAAAACAATCCCTGAAGTGAATAGCTGTTGAAAATCAGGCAAACGGCTTCGCCTATTTGCGTAAAAACATCCAACACCCCCGCAAGCTCGCCGAATCATTCTGCAGAACCTTCTTGCCAATCCGGGCTAAGGTAGATGCATTTCTCATGGGCTATTGGTAAGATTTCAGGACGTCGTTATCGTCCGATCCCCAGGAAATCTCCCATGCCGTCGGCTGAATCCAATGCACTCCTTTCGCCCGAACTAATGGCGAGACTCGAACGGCTGGAATTGGTTACCCGTAAAGTATTTCGCGGACACTTAAAGGGTGAACGGCGGAGTAATCGCAAAGGGGAAAGTGTTGAATTCGCAGATTATCGCAGCTATGTGCCTGGCGATGACTTGCGATTTATCGACTGGAATCTTTATGCCCGACTCGATCGGCTGTACCTCAAGCTGTTTCAAGAGGAAGAAGACCTCCACTTCTATTGTCTCATCGACGCTAGTCCTTCGATGTCATTTGGCAACCCCACCAAACTTCAATGCGCGAAAAAACTCGCTGCAGCATTAGGCTTCGTGGGCTTGTGCCGTTCAGATCGAGTGGTCATCGATACGTTGGGGGGCATCAAGTCCTCAGCTCCCATGCGCGGCCGGGCCCAACTCTGGCGAATACTCGAACAATTGGAACAAATTGAGGCGAATGATCCGACTCACATGCTTGACGGTGTAAAACGGTTCTCGCTGCGAAATTCGGGAAAAGGGATTATCGTACTGATAACAGACTTGATGGACAAAACCGGCTATGAAGCCGCGTTGCGAATGCTCATCGCTAAACAAATGGATTTGTTTGTGATCCATATGCTTAGTCCCGAAGAGCTCGATCCCACACTGCTCGGTGATTTGCGTTTGATCGATTCCGAAGATCGGGATGAAACGGAAATTACGGTGAGTCGCGCCGTGCTCAAGAAATATCGCCAGACTTTGGATCAATTTGTTTCTCAAGCAAAACAATTTTGTGCTCGGCGTTCGATTACGTATATGTTGACACCAAGCGATCGCGCCGTGGATGTCATTGTGACACAGTACCTCCGCGAGCGAGGACTCGTTCAATGAGCTTTATCTCCACGCTTCCATGGTGGGCATGGCTGTTTTTCGCTCTCATCCCGCCCGCAATCATCGCTCTTTATTTTCTAAAGCTACGGCGAGCTCCATTGGTTGTGCCGAGCACCTATTTGTGGATGCGCACGATCGAGGATCTGCACGTCAACAGCTTGTGGCAGCGTCTTCAAAACAATGTGCTTTTATATCTGCAATTGCTGGTGGTCGCATTGTTATTTTTAGCTTTACTTCGCCCTGGCTGCCGGAGCGAAAGCCAACTGGGACAGCGATCGATTTTGTTGATTGATCATTCAGCCAGTATGTCGGCGACCGACGAAAGCCCCAACCGCTTGACGGTCGCCAAACAAAAAGCACTCAAGCTGGTCGATGCCATGGCCAGCACCGATGTTGCCATGGTGATTTCATTCTCTGATCGAGCCGAAGTCAGACAGGGCTTTACTTCGGACCGTCGTCAATTACGAACAGCCATCGAGAGCATCACCGAAACCAATCGCATCACCGATATACGTGAAGCGGTCCAAGCTGCGGCAGGTTTGGCTAACCCGGGTCGAACCAGCGAGATCGACAACGTCAATGACATTCAAGTTGCAGAAGCTCTTCCCGCCGACCTTTATGTTTTTTCCGATGGTGGCTTTGGTGGGCTAGAAGATTTTGATCTGGGAAATCTCTCCGCCAAGTACATCGCTATCGGCCAAGCGGAACCGACCAACATCGGTATTGTGGCCTTAACTGCCACACGCAACCCTGAACGCGAGGAGGAAATCGAAGTCTATGGAAGATTGGTCAACCACTCCAGTTCAGACAAGTCGGTTACCACCGAGCTTTACATGGATGATGTCCTGATCGATGCCACCAAAACCACGCTTAAACCTGATCAAGAAGCGGGAGTGAATTTTCAACTGCGCGGTGTAGAAGCGGGCAAGCTCACCTTGCGCGTTCAAGAAAAGGATGACCTCATCGTCGACAATGAAGCGTACACGACAATAACGCCTACTAGCAAAGTGGAGGTATTGTTGGTTACCGATGGAAACCGTGCACTTGAACTTGCATTGGCCACTCCGCAAGCTCAGAAATTAGCCAGATTGACTATCGTCGCCCCCAAGTATCTTGATTCGCCAGACTTCACCAAAGCCAATAACGAAAACAAATTTGATTTGATTGTTTTTGATAACGTCAGCCCAAAAACGATGCCCTTCAGCAACACTCTGTTTCTTGGAGCTTCCCCCGCCGGCGATGCTTGGTCATTTGGTGAAAAACAAAGCCCAGTGATGATCGTGGATACTGAAAAAGACCATCCCTTGATGCGGTATCTTGAAATGAATGCGGTGCAGATCTTCGAAGGTTCGGCGTTGAAGTCCCCAGAAGGAGCCACGCGACTTTTGGAATCGAATATCGGCACAATCATTGCCTCCGCGCCCCGCGGGCCATTTCTTGATGTCGTATGCAGTTTTGGGTTAACACGAAAAGAAAACGATTCCCAAGTGGCCAATACAGACTGGCTCGTACGTCGAAGTTTCCCCATTTTTTTGCTGAACGCCTTAGAAGTTTTGGGAAACACCGATGCCGAATCAACAGCCCGCTCGATTCTCCCTGGCGAGAGTATCGCACTCAAAGTCGGCCAGCGATTCAATGAAGTTGAGGTGATTGATCCCAAAGGTAATTCGGCAATTGCGACTCGTGGCTCAATGTCGCAAATCGTTTATCCACAAACGGACAACAAAGGGATTTACGATGTCGTCGCCAAAGATTCTGACGAGGCATTAGAGCGTTTCTCCGTGAACCTATTCAGTCCGAGAGAAACCCAAATTAAGCCGCTGGCGGAGATCGGATTCGGCGAAGAAAAAGTCGCCGCCGCTCCTGCCCAAGCTCCGTCCCGATTCGAGTTTTGGAGATGGTTAACAGCGATTGCCGTTGGACTGCTCACGATCGAATGGATTGTCTACCTACGCAGAATCTTCGTGTGAGACGCTGCGATTAATATCCTGTCCAAACCGATAGCGCACTCTACCTGTGCGCGTACTTGTGGATGTTGAATGGTCAATTAAGATTTTGCAGCACTGGTCATGCGAGCGAAGGTTCATTGACAATTGAGAGCTTATGTCTAGAATCCCCCCATGCATGATCAACTGCCAAGAGTTCCCGCAGAACTCTGAAGTTATTGATGACCTGGATGGACATCACGCCATCTCATTGATCGAAGCCGATTTGACAGAAACAAGGGAGAAACCGAATGTCGGAACATGTACAAGAATTCACCGACGCATCTTTCAGCGCGGACGTGCTTCAAGCTAGCGCACCAGTTTTGGTCGATTTTTGGGCTCCTTGGTGCGGTCCTTGCCGCCAAATCGCTCCAGTGATCGATCAATTGGCCCAAGAATATGCTGGTAAAGTGGTTGTCGGTAAGGTGAACCTTGATGACAGCCCTCAAGCCGCGCAGATGTACGGGATCCATAGCATTCCAACGTTGCTGTTGTTCAAAAATGGCGAAGTGGTCGAGCGAATTGTTGGTGTTCCACAGAAATCCCGCTTGAATTCAATTTTGGACTCCGCCATCTAGTTCATGGAATCGGGGGCGACTTTCCCCTTTTTTGCCCGATTTTGAGTTGGTTCTGGCTGCCTCACTCTTTTGATGAGGCGGCCACCATCCCTTGGTAATTCGAAATTCCGGCTAGAAATTGGGACAAGTTCGTACCAAAAGCTTCCCCTCTGGTGGGAGAATTTGGTATTTTTTCGGTATGACTCATTTACGGTTGGTCGCGGAAGTGCAACGGTCGCACTCCCGGTAACTGTGGAGGATGGCAGATGGGTTCCCGAAATTCTATTCAACGGACATCAATGCGCACGGAGGTGAATCGTCCCTCCGTTTTCAATGCGTCCAAATTGCTCAACATGAAGTTGAATTCCGACGCGTGCGCGAAATGGTTGGCTGAATTTCAATTGATGATGAAGCAACTTGCCCAATTGTCCGGTTCGCGTGGTTTGTTAGCGCCTGCCGTTCTGCCGGTGTCTCGATCTCGCGTGATGCGAATTGATAATCTTGAGAGCCGCGAACTATTTGCGGTCCTATCAGGCTTAGTTTTTGAAGACGTCAATCAAGATCAACGCTTTGATCCCAGCGTTGATATCCCTGCTATTCATCAATGGGTTTTCTTGGACCAAAATGGCAATAGTCTATTTGACCAAGGTGAATCGACATTGATGTCCAACGACGCAGGGATCGCTGAGTTCCATTTGGACTTTGGCAGTTGGGGCACCATCCTGCCTGTTTCTCGATTACAAGATACAGCGGCAGCCTCATCGTCAACTTATATCCCACTAAGTGTTGCCGCATTTGATACCGTCTTTCGCGGTGACGATGCATTTGACCCTGCTGCACGCCTCTCCGGTGGGCTCACTGACTGGTTGATTATCCCAAACCAAAGCGAAGGTGAGGGAGACTTGGTTGGTGATGCGGTAACGGTTCAAACCAGACCCCTAGCCGAAAACGATACCAACGTTAGTGAGGTTGGCGAGATTTTGTTGTACGGCCAAGCTCCGCCTGAGGGATGGGTTTGGTTGGTTTCGGACGACCGATTCGACATTGTCGGCAACAAGATCTACACCAAAGCCGAAACGCCAGTGAACTATGAGCACGAAGCCGAAATCGTAATGGTGGTCGAAGGTTACGATAATTCGAATCCTTCGCCTGCTTCATCAAGCACTCAAAAAGCAACCGTAACCTTGACGATTTTGGACCAGAATGATGCGCCTACTGGTATCTATCTGGCAGGTAACACAGTCGTTGAACGTGTAACAGGTGCATCGGTCGGTGCAGTTCAAGTCGTGGATGAAGATGGGAACGAACCGTTCGCTTATGCGGTATCCGATCAGCGTTTCGAAATCGTTGGCGGTCTATTAAAACTCCGTTCTGATGTGGCTTTACTGCACGATCAAGAACCATTTGTAGATCTGGTCATTTCGGCGACAAGTTTGCTTGACCCAACGCATTATGTTGAAGCAACGGCACACATTGAAGTGCTCCCCAATTCTAAACCATGGACTAACGAAACTCTTCCATTGGATGTGAACGGTGACGGCGTTATCAGTGCGACCGATGCGTTGATCATCATCAACATTCTCAATGCCTCAGGTGGAACACTGGCATTGCCCCCTATTGCTACGTCGCGCAACGCACGCAGCACACCCGACTATGTCGATGTCAATGGGGATGGAAACGTAGGGACCATCGATGCCTTGATTGTCATTAACCGCATCCGCAGAGATAACGCTGCCGGCACAGCAGGTGGCGCAAACAGATAAATCGTTTAACCCGTATGCCGAAGGCTAGGCCGGTTATGACGTGCAATGACCGTTTGACTTTGCGCAGTATCTGACTCTCCTATCGCCTCACTCCTCATTTGCCGATACAAAACTGACTGAAAATGCGATCCAATAAATCGTCGGTATAAACCTCGCCTGCAATCCATCCGAGTTCTTCCATCGCCAAGCGAATCTCGGCTGCTACTAACTCTTCATGCATACCAATGCCGCGAGTCATTTGAATGGCTCCTTCTAAAGCCGTCGCGCACCGCTGCAGGCTATCTCGACATCGCTGGGCCGTAGTCGGAAGCATCCCCAACCCTTCGTCGCTCGTTAGCGCTTCGACGCGTTCGACAAGTTGATTCTTGAGTTCCCTTATGCCGCGCATGGTTCGCGTGCTAACGAACACATAAGCTCTTTCACTTGGGTTGGCAGCGATCTCCGTTAACTTTATTTTCCAACGCTCGATAACATCATCGTTCACCACATCTAGTTTATTGACCACGATAAATCTTCGCGCATGATCGATAGAATCCGTCGAAGCTTTTATGAAAGCCAACTCGTCATCAACTTCACAAGCGGCATCAACCACATGCACCACCAAGGCTGCTTGCTGCATTTGGTTCTTAGTACGGATTTGCGATTCCACATCGATTTCCGAGTAAAGTGAATCGTCCAGACCAGCAGTATCAACCAGCTCTACATCTAAGTTGTCGTGGCCCAATGTTGCCGCCACATAATCGCGAGTGGTACCGCGTTGATCACTGACAATCGCTCTATCTTGACTGATCAAAGCGTTGAAGAGCGAGCTCTTGCCGGCGTTGGGTCGACCCACGAGCACAATTTTTGAAGAACCGAAACTGACGTTACGTGTTTCGATCTGTTGCTGCAACGTTTGGATTTGGCCTAATGAGTGCTGCAGTAAATTCTCGAGTTCTGCAGCCGAGATAAATTCGATGTCTTCCTCAACAAAATCCAAGCCCGCTTCTAGGTGCGCTAACGCATGGATCAAATCGGTTCGAATCTTGGCAACGGGTTTGGCAAGTCCGCCCGCCAATTGATCGAGGGCTCGATGCAATTCAAATTCTCCGCGCGCGTTAATGACTCCCAACACAGCTTCCGCTTGTGACAAATCCATGCGTCCTGCCAAGAAAGCTCGCAAGGTAAATTCTCCCGGTTGCGCCATTCTTGCGCCAAAGCGGCAGCATTGGGACAATAAAGCCTCTAACAGTGGTAGGCTACCTAGCAAGTGAAATTCGACGGACGGTTGACCGGTGTAGCTTTTGGTCGTCCGCCACCAATAACTCTCACCTTCAACCCAACCCAACCGATTCCCTAAATCGATTTCGCACAAGCGGTACTCGATGGCCGCAGCTTTCGGTGACAGCGATTCAGAAGCCAAACGACGTGGAGAGTTGGCGAGCGAGCGGGTCAACTTTTCGCCGATTGCAATGGCTTGAGGTCCCGATAGTCGCACGATTCCGCGTAGGGCAGCCGCCGTACCTGATGCGATCGCGCAAATCGTGTCATCGGTATTCCAATGTAACATGGTGTTTTGCAGCCGTATTTGCGGATATTTTGATGTCCATCGCTGGAACGTGAACCTAGCTTTACGACAATCGTCGGCCAAAATCGGTCCAAATTGGGGGAAAGTGCGACTTTGGACTGCTATTCTAATCTAATGGGAATTTTTTTCTGCTGGGCTGAAAGATTCCGACGATCGTTGAGTTTACCTATTAGACCAGCTTGAATCGCACTCCTCGTCCCTCACTTTTCCCGAGCATCTTATGAGCACTTCGAATCCAGATACGCGAGCGAGCTTGCTCGTCAAACTGCGTGATTCGAAAGATATCGATGCTTGGGAAGATTTCACCTTGATTTATACGCCGGTGATTCATCGAGCGGCGAGCAAAATGGGCTTGCAATCGGCTGATGCGGACAATGTGGTCCAAGAAGTGTTGTTGGCCATATCGAAGTCGATCGATCAGTGGCTTGATCGCACTGAACGAACTGGCTTTCGACCTTGGTTGTTCCGCATCGCGCGCAACAAAACGCTGGATCTACTGACCCGCAAAGCGACTCGACCGCTGATGAAACCAGGCGAGGCGAGTTCGTTTGAATGGAGCCAAGTGGCTCAACACGAATCAGAAATAGCCACACAATTTGAATTTGAATACCAATGGGAACTTTTCACGCGGGCAGCGGCCGAAGTGAGAGAGTCTGCTGCCGAATCAACGTGGCAAGCATTCTGGCTCACCGCAGTGGAACAACAACCGATCGACATCGTAGCCAAAAAGCTTGGCGTTCGTGAAGGCATGGTTTATTTGAGCCGCTGCCGCATCATGGAACGCATCCGAAAATTGGTTCAGCAATGGGAAGGGACCTAGAACATGAGCCAACCAACATTCAATTGCCAACCGGATCGGCTCTCCGATCTATTGGTCGGGACGCTAAGCGACATCGAATCCGATGCCATGCTGAGCCACCTTGAAACATGCCCTCAATGCCAAAGCCGATTGGAACAATTGGCGGCTCGCGATGCAGATTGGGAGCGAGTTGGCGGGATCTTGGGAAGTTCAAGTGTGGCCCGATCACGTGGTTCTGCAACGGAAGAATTTCCTCGGCCGCGCGATCGTTCCGTGAATTGGACAGAATCACTTTCCAAGAAATTGCTTCAAGCCCCTTCCCATCCTGAAATGCTGGGAAGAATCGGTCGCTACGACATCGAACGATTCGTAGGAGCGGGTGGGATGGGGATTGTCTTCAAGGGTTTTGATACCGAACTCAATCGCCCTGTCGCCATCAAAGTTCTTTCACCATCACTAGCCTTTAATGGAACGGCTCGACAACGCTTCGCCCGCGAGGCCCGTGCAGCTGCCGCCGTCGTTCACGAACACGTTGTGGCCATCCACAACGTTGAATCCAATGGTGAACTTCCATTTTTGGTCATGCACTTCGCTCAAGGCGAATCGCTGCAAGCCAAACTCGATCGAGAAGGTCCACTGGAACTAAAACAAATCTTGCGCATTGGTAAACAAATTGCTTCCGGCTTAGCCGCCGCACATGCTCAAGGCTTGGTGCATCGCGACATCAAACCGGCCAACGTATTGTTGGAGGAAGGTATCGATCGAGCTTTGCTGACAGACTTCGGCTTAGCTCAAACGGCCGACGACGCTTCGTTGACCTGTTCGGGCTATTTGCCAGGTACACCGCAATATATGTCGCCCGAACAAGCGCGAGGCGAAAAAGTAGCCAGCCAAAGCGATCTCTTCAGCACGGGAAGCGTTTTGTACGCCATGTGCACAGGTCGACCACCTTTTCGAGCTGAGACATCGCTTGGTGTCTTGCAGAAAATCAACTCGACCGAACCCAAAAATATTCGCGAACTCAATCCCGATCTCCCTCAATGGCTATGCCGCATCGTTGAACGACTTATGGCCAAACGTCCTGAAGATCGTTATAGCTCTGCCCAAGAGTTGTCCGAAATACTCGAAGTTTGCTTGGCTCATGTCCAACAACCGTTACACGTTCCGCTGCCAACATCATTGCGGGTCCCCTCAAGCCTAGCGATGCTCGGCGAAAGACTTCGTCGCCGTCCCTTTCAACTCATCGTGGGCACTCTGTTGTTTGCCCTTATCGGATTGGTTCTATGGCCCCGTGTGGAAGGGATCGAACCCAATGAAAATCAAAATACTAAAGTCGCTCCGCCGCCTGAAAGCACCGGCAATGAGCAGTTAAGTTCCGCAGGAAGTTCTATGGATGTGGGTTCAAGCTTTACCCAATCTCCGAAGGCTGCTGAATATGTTTTGTGGAGCGGACCACCACTATCGAAAGTGCCTCAAGACGACATTCGCGCGAAATTAGAAGATGCGTACTCAGCCAATTGGCAAAACCAATCCCTCGAAGTCGTACTCGGAGATGTACTGGGGTCAGCGCAAATTCAGTTTGATATCCGTCCTAACACTACGACGACGCTCGAAAAGAAACCGACGGTCACGCTTAACATGACTGCCTCGCGACGAAATTTATTGCGACGCATCCTCCGAGAATTCGACCTAACGTATATCGTTCAAGAAGGAAGCCTAGAGATTGTTGACTTGGACTATGCCAAGAAGAACCCAACGCTGCATCGCTATGACTTGTCCTATGTGACCTCCAATAGCAATGAAGCCAACGCTTTAAAAGGAACCATCATGTCCGTGATCGAACCGAATGAATGGTCCGTTTATGGAGGAAACTGTTCTATGGGTTTATTTGGCCCAATCCTTCACGTGCGTGCTACTGAAGAGATGCACCACCAGATCGCCACACTGATATCTAAGATTTCGAGATAACTTTGCCCCATTTTTGACTTAGCGCTTTGGACAATCACTTTGAGGAGATTCGTGCCATGAAACATAAGATGAGAATTTCAAGACATTGCTTCGGAAGTTTGCTGGGCTCCATGCTCGCCGTCGGGACGCTCAACGGACCGCTTCACGCTCAATTTGGTGCTGGCCTAGGTCCACCGCCTGAGGCGCCTGCTGGTAACACAGTACCTATACAAAGCAACGGACAAATCGGTGGGGAGGCTGCTCCAGGAGCTCTTGGAGGTCGAGGTGGGCTCGCTCCGGGTGGATCGGGGGGACCTGGAATGGCACCTGGCGGCGCTGTGAACGCAGGTGGCAGCGCAATGGGGATGGGCAGTGGTGGCATGGCAGGCGGAATGCCTGGCGGTATGGGCGGTGGCATGGGAGGTATGGGCGGCGGTGGTTTCGGTGGCGGTGGAATGGGTGGTTTCGGAGGGGGAGACTTCGGCGGCGGCATGATGGGTATGGCCCCGGGCATGGGAAGCATGTCGGGCTACAATGGCCCCTTGGTCATGTGGGCAAAGCCGCAAGGCGAAAAACCGCAATGGCTCGTCACAGGCAACAATGCCATACAAGCCAACGAAGAACTTCGTCGCAGCCTCGAAGCGGCAAATACGTGCGAGTTCCAGGAGGTCCCGTTACAGGTTGCCGTTGCCGAACTGCTGGACAAAGCCAAAGTTTCTTATTCGATCAATAATCAAGAGCTAGAGTCTGCGGGCCATTCGCCCGACATTGCAGTAACTCTTAACGGCAAGGGACCGACGCGAGAATTGCTGCGACGACTCCTAGCACCGCTAGATCTCGGTTACATCGTTCGCGAAGATTACATTGAAATCACCTCGATGGATACCGTGGATAATGATCCTGTATTGCGAACCTATGATCTAGCCCATGTGATGCCGAATAATCAAGGGCTCACCGAACTGCTGCTGTGCATTCAAACTACCATCGAACCAGATGTATGGACGAACAATGGCGGTAATGCGGCTATCAGTCCCCTCGGCTCCTTGCTGATCGTTCGCGCTCCCGAAAATGTTCAACATGAAATCTCGAAACTGCTGGTCATTCGCTCACAGCAACCTCAGGCTATGGGGCAGGTAGGGGCAGCTGGACTGTCGACACATGGGTCACAGTTCTCGCCTAACTCCGGTTCAACTTTTGGCAGTGAGGGAGCTTCTAGTGGTGGCGAAGCTCCTGCTCCAGAATCCATTCCCGAAGGTGGGCCAGCACCAGGCACCTCAGGCGGCAGTGACCAATTGTAACATTGCTGAATCGGCTTCCATACGAATCAAAACGGAAGAGCGAGTGTACGGGATCCTCCGAACGCTCGCTCTTTTCGTTTGTTCCAGCAGTAGCTGATTGTCTCCGTAACAGCGTGTAGTCCAGCGAGCATTGCACGTCCTGCGGCGCTGCGCGAGAGAGTAGAGAGTAGAGAGTAGAGAGTAGAGAGTAGAGAGTAGAAGATTGAGCCAGCGGCTACAAATAGTCCAACGATCATTGCAAGTCCTGCGCGGCCTAGCCTACGGCGTACGGGTTAAACGAACCTCTCTTTTTCCTATGTCGCGGCTATCCTCGCACCAGCCCGTAACATTAAAGCAGCTAATACCACTGAAACTTGCCTGGCTCGGGATTGCAGAAGCAGCGTGGAGGTGACATAGCCAACAGGTCCGTTTCCGACTAACATACTCGTTGCAAATTGGGGTAAATTGTGGCTGAGCCCCCCAGAAAGAACAAGCCTGTAAGGCTAACACTGCTGGATACAGCCCAATATTTACCGCACGCTTGACCAGTAAGTCTCAAACGGCTGCGATCGCATCATGGATAAAACAAAAGTCGCCATCGTCGGAATGGGGACCGTCGGCACAGGTGTTGCCAAGCTCCTGTTGGATCATGGTGATCGAACTGCGCGCCACGCTGGGCGAACTCTGTGGCTGGAAAAAGTCGTCGTCAACGATATCCATAAACATCGTAACCTCGATTTGCCTGCCGGCGTTCTCACCGATCGACTTGATGACGTTCTCAACGATCCCAATATCGAAGTCGTTGCCCAACTAATCGGCGGTATCGAACCTGAACGCACTATCATGCTTAAGCTGCTCGAAGCTGGCAAGAACATCGTCACCGCCAACAAAGCACTTTTGGCCGAACATGGTGGCGAGCTATTCGATCGAGCTCGTCAATTGGGCCGTTCGATCGCATTTGAAGCCTCAGTGTGCGGCGGCATTCCGATCATTGCGAATATCAGTCAGTGCTTTTCCGCCAACGAAATCACTTCGATCAAAGGGATTCTCAACGGCACCAGTAACTTCATCGTGACTCAAATGGATGAGCAGCGTTGGAATTATGCTGATGCTTTAGTCCAAGCTCAAAAACTTGGATATGCCGAAGCCGATCCTACGATGGATGTTGACGGAAGTGATGCGGCTCAAAAGCTCGCCATTTTAGCTCACCTCGCATTTGGTGCTCGAGTTCATTGGCGCGAGATTCCACGTGTCGGTATCGATCGACTCGATGTAAAAGATATCTACTACGCGCGCGAGTTAGGTTATCGTATCAAGCTCATCGCGGTCGGACGAGTTACGGAAGCGGGCTTGGAACTCCATGTATCGCCGACACTGGTGCGCATGGGTAGTCCATTGGCAGAAGTTCGCGGTGCATACAACGCCTTGACTGTTGTCGGTGATGCGGTCGGCGATGTCTTCTTTCACGGCCAAGGGGCAGGGCAGATGCCGACAGCATCCGCCGTCGTTGCCGACATGATTGACACTGCCGTGGGCCGAACCGCAATCACATTCCGAACTTTAGAGTTATGGTCACAACGCGAATCGCGTGTGACCCTGCGAACATTTGATGATCTGCCTGGTCGTTATTATCTTCGTTTTGAAGTTGATGACGTCCCCGGTGTGTTGTCGCAAATTGCCAAAGTGCTCGGCGAACATTCCGTTTCGATCGCCTCGATTATCCAACACGAGCGTCATCGCGATCGAATTGAACCGACCGTGACCTTGGTGATTATGACTCATCAGGCTCCGGAAGGAGCTGCCCGCAAAGCCGTTCAACAAATCGCTCAACTTCCGGTGGTCCATAGCGGCAGCACCCGAATGCGAGTGATGGAAGAAGGACAATAGTTCCAAGCAAGCAGCTTGGCAAACAAACATTAAGAGATATTCACAGGATTCAGTGGCGAAGGAAGCAATAATCCATGAAATGGGCGATCATTATTCCAGACGGTTGTGCAGACCTGCCGGTTGAAGCGTTGCAAGGCAAAACGTCTTTGCAAGTCGCCAACATTCCCGCCATGCGTCAGATCGCTCAACAAGGAGTTGTCGGCGGTACCAACAACACGCCACTTCACCTTCCAGCTGGCAGCGAAGTGGCCAATATGGTGTTGTTTGGCTACGACCCAGATCAATATTTTACGGGCCGCGCTCCGATCGAAGCTGCCGCACAAGGCATTCAACTCGGTCCTCATGATTGGGCCGTGCGATGCAATTTGGTGACGGTCGAAAATCAAACTATGGTCGACTTCACCGCCGATCATATCTCGACTCAAGAAGCGACCGAGTTGCTCGATGCTTGCCAGAAAGCCTTCGGCTCCGATCAATGGAAGTTTGTGCCAGGTGTTAGCTACCGCAACTTGCTCTTGTATCGCGGAAACGCGCAAACCTCAGCTCCCTTCAATGAACACACCCGCAGTCGTGCCCCCCACGATATCACCGATCAATCGGTCATCGATGAATTTCCACGAGGCGCCGGGAGCGACATTCTAACTCGTATGATGGAAGCGAGCGTAGAAGTTTTGAAAGATCATCCCGTCAACAAAAAACGCATTGCGGCTGGCAAAAAACCCGCCACCAACATTTGGCTTTGGGGATTGGGGCGTGGTCCGCAACTCCCTTCGTTCGAAAGTCGATTTGGTATTCGCGGAGCGATGATTACCGCTGTCGACCTTTTGCGTGGCATTGCCGCTTTGGTAGGTTGGGATCGCATTGAAGTCCCCGGCGCTACCGGTTATCTCGACACCGATTATGCGGCTAAAGGACGATATGCCGTCGAAGCTCTAAAGAAGTATGACATCGTGTGTGTCCATGTGGAAGCGACGGATGAAGCGTCACATGAAGGACGTGTCGACGAAAAGATCAAAGCATTGGAGGCCATCGATCGCGATATCGTTGCTCCCGTACACGCAGCCCTAAAGCAATATGGCGATTATCGCATCTTGGTACTTCCCGATCATCCGACTCCCGTTACTACCAAAAAACACTCCCATGGCAGCGTTCCCTTTGCAGCTTGTGGCAAGGGAATTCCTACCGGTGGCATTGCCACCTATGACGAACCAACCGCTTCGGCCTCTACGTCCCAGTTTCCACAAGGCTGGAAAATGATGGAACAATTCGTCCATGGTAAGCTGTAAAAAAACTCAATCGAGCTAAGCATTTTCCCCAACCTACTTCATTTCCCCTGAAATTTCACACAATCGGTTCTCCATATGCCTCTGATCGTTCAAAAATTCGGTGGTACCAGTGTCGCGGATCCAGAGAAGATCTTGGCAGCCGCTCGTAAAGCCATTCGTGCTCATCAAGAAGGCAACCAAGTGATCGTGGTCGTCAGTGCGATGGGGCACAACACCGACCTATTGATTGACCTCGCCCATCAAGTGAGCGACGATCCACCGGCCCGCGAAATGGACATGCTCCTTTCAACGGGCGAACAGGTGAGCGTTGCCCTCATGGCGATGGCCGTGCACAACTTGGGTTACAAAGCTGTCTCGTTGACCGGTGCGCAAATCGGCATTCACACCGACAGTTCGTATACCAAAGCTCGCATTCGATCGATTGCCACCGAACGTATGAGCCAATTGCTCAACGATGGTAACATCGTCATCGCCGCAGGCTTCCAAGGCATCGACGATCAACTCAACATCACGACGTTAGGTCGCGGTGGAAGTGACACGACGGCTGTGGCTTTAGCAGCCGTAATGCACGCCGACGCTTGCGAAATCCATACCGATGTTGATGGTGTGTACACGACCGATCCACGCTTGCTTCCAGAAGCTCGCCACATGTCCCTCATCAGCTACGACGAAATGTTGGAGCTCGCGAGTTTGGGTGCTGGTGTGATGCACAACCGTTCGATCGAGTTTGCCAAGAAGTTCGGCGTACCGATCCACGTTCGCAGCAGCTTTAGCGATACGCTGGGGACGATGATCATCAGCGAGCCCGAGTCGAAATCGGTACCGGTTTGCGGAGCGGCGATGAACAAGAGCGAAGCCCGCATCACCATTCAAGGCGTGCCCGATAGTCCAGGCAATAGTTACCAGATCTTTAAACGCATTGCCGACCGAAAAATTACGGTCGATATGATCGTGCAAAACGTTGGGCAAGAGAATCGTGCCGACATCTCGTTCACCGTTCCACAAGATGAACTTGCCAAAGCACTTGCCGCGGTTAAAGAAGCGAAAGAGGTGGTTGGCGCTACGGGTATCACTTCGGACGATAAGGTGACGAAAGTTTCTGTCGTGGGTCTCGGCATGGCGCATCAAACCGGTGTGGCTCAAAAGATGTTCCGAGCCCTCGCGAACGAATCGATCAACATCCAAATGATCACCACCAGCGAGATCAAGATTTCGGTGCTCGTGGAACGTGGTCAATCACTCCCCGCGTTGCGAGCCGTCCATCAAAGCTTTGAACTCCATCGCAAGCCTGATGATCTAACTGAGTGGAAACCACGTTCGCAACGTCAAGAAAATCCAAATATCCAAGATGTGGTCGAACGACTCCACATGCTGGACATGGAACAATTGACTCTCAGCGACATCTCTTTGACGGGCGATCAAGCGAGCGTCACTTTAGTCGGCGTTCCAGATCAACCTGGCCTAGCGGCTGAAGTATTCGATGTCGTTGCGGCTGCCGGTGTTTTTGTGGATATGATCGTGCAGAGCTGCGATGGATTTAACGGCGACACCAGCATTAGCTTTACCGTTCCCAAAGATCAATTAGCAAATTGCGTCAAAGCGGTTGAGTCACTGAAGTCTCGCTATAGCTTCCGACGTATCGTGTCAAACGACAGCATCGCCAAATTGTCGGTCAGCGGTATTGGTCTCCGCAGTCACACCAGTGTGGCGATTGGCATGTTCGACGCCTTAGCCCAAGCAAACATCAACGTGCAAATGATCAGCACCAGCGAATTGCGAGTGAATGTCGTTGTGGCTGCGAAAGATGGCGCCAAGGGCTTAGCTGCGTTGCAAGACAAGTTCAAGGATAACCTCCGCTAAGCCACGCTCTATCCAACTTAAGGCGGGACACATCGAAACATGACCGAATCAGGTATCGTTCGATGTTTAGCTCGTGTTGGTTCCACAGGGTGGATGGGAATCTTCGGATCCATTCACCCTATTTCCTTGGGCAACGGCGCTGCAATTGCTGTGGCGACGGAGTTTGGTGAGTTTGCCGCTGAGATCGCGGCGCTGCTTTCGCAGTCGTCGGTCGAGTCGCTCCCGAAGAACAGCTTTTATGCTGGAGAAATTCTTCGCCCACTTCAAGAGTCCGAACGGGAACTTCAGCGTCAACATACTCTCTGGTGCGCTGAGCATATGCGAGAAATTGAAATCCGCATTGCCGAGATTACGCCAAACCTGAGCCTCATCGATTGCGAAAAGTCTTTGTGTGGCCAACATTTGGTGTTGTGGTTTCTCGGTCAAGCCACTGCTGAACTTGGACCATTGAGTGTGGCATTAGCCGAGCGCTGGCAGTTGAGCACAGTCCGCTTCATATCACCCGACGGCGTTCGCTCTTTGACTGAAAAGAAGGACATCAATAAAGAGCCATTGGCGGGTGGCACTTGGCTCAATGTGGCTTGCGAAAAAGTCAACTCTGAAATTCGATTTAGCAAAGATGCGGCAACTTTGCTGCAGAGCCATGGCGTTTATCAACAAAAGCTGCGTCGCACGTTGACTAGCCATCCTCACACCTGGCCACAATCGACTTCAGCGATGATTCGGATTCGCAAGCCAGGAGCGTTCTGGACGAATTTGCAAATTGCCCGACTGCTTGAATGGGCACATCGATATGGCGAAGGCTGGTTGCGTCCCACCACAAGACAAGGCTGGCAAATCTACGGAGTTCCCAAACCTAACATCGAGCCACTGCTGAGAGAATTGCACGAGCACTTATTCACGACGCAAGGCACATGTGGCAATCATCCGCGCAATATCACCTGCTGCCCACTTGCGAACCAAGGAGATTCACTCGAAAGGTATGCATATTCTCTAGCGGCCGAGATAGATCGCTTACTGATTCCCAAATGTCCGAGCTACGAAGTAATATGGCTCGATGCTGCGCCAGTGGATAGCGTTGAGGAAATTGCCCCCGCTGCCTTACCGCACAAACTCAAAGTGGGAGTCACGACAGCCACACATTGCTGTACCGAAGTGCTCAGCAATGACATTGCGATCGTCATCTATCCATCGGTGTCGATGGGCTCACAGATTAGGGGAGACATTTACCTGGGTGGCGGCCTCGCGTTCCGTCGCGATCATCCGGAAACTTTTCCGCAACTGGCAACGTACGCGTGCACGGTGAATGCCGAAGATATTTTGCCGTTGGTGAGAGGCATCGAGCAAGCTTTTCATCGATGGGGAACTCGTCGTCAACGTCGAATGAGTCGACTCAAGTACTGGCTCAACGATATTGGTATCGAAGAGCTACTCCGGCTCTCGATCCTAGAAGCTTCACGTCGAGTTAAGCTCCATTTGCATCCAGACCAAAGAGTTGCGTTTACCGAAACGAACCATCTGGGAGTGCATTCCTATCGCGATTCGACCTATATCGGCCTGCGTTGGAAAGCGTGGGGACTTGATGGAAACGATGAAGTTCTACGACGTAATTTGATGACCAGCGAGCCATCTTGGTTGAATCGTTGGTACGTAAGCACTCAACAAGAAATTATCTTTGGTTGTTTCGAGCCTGATACAGCCGACTCGATACCACGCCAACAAAAGGCGTTGGGCTTGACGCCATACTTCTATGATTTTTCATGTGGTGGCAAAGCTCACACTCCGAGCATTCGGCAGCACACATTGCCGCAAGTTTTAAGTTGTGCAGCCTTGCCAACCTGTTCTCTGGCTCTTTCGGATGCTGAAGCTCACAAAGCAGAGCTGATGCAATGGATGATGGAGTTTCAAGCAACTTTGAATTTTGAGAGCCACTCGCTGAGCTGCCGCATCTCTGGCTGTGGCAACAACTGCTCGCGTCCACTCCTAGCGGATATTGGACTGATTGCACATGGTCCCAATCGCTATGGCGTATACGTCGGCGGCAATCATGCGCAGCAGCAATTGGCTCAATACACAGGCCGCGAATTCCCTTGGGGCACAGAACTCAAAGAATACTTGCACCAACTGGTCAGGCTTCAGGAGTCAGGCTTCAGGCTTCAGACTTCAGGAATCAGGAATCAGGTCGAACCCCGAAAACTGAACACTGAACACTGAACACTGAACACTGAACACTGAAAACTGCCCCCTGCCCCCGTTTCAAACCGCCACGGGCGCCGAGATATGTGGATGAGGGTTGTAATCTACCAATTCAAAATCATCGAATTGGAAATCGAGAATACTTGCTGGCTTGCGTTTAATGATCAACTTAGGGAGGGGGCGAGGCTCACGGGTGAGCTGCAATTCGGCCTGCTCAAAATGGTTCGTATAAAGATGCACATCACCAAAGGTATGCACAAAGTCACCTGGCTCTAAGTCGGTAACCTTCGCCATCATCATCAACAACAATGCATACGAGGCGATATTGAAGGGGACTCCCAAGAACAAATCGGCGCTGCGTTGGTACATTTGGCAACTCAACTTGCCAGAAGCAACATAGAATTGAAACAGCAAGTGGCATGGCGGAAGTGCCATTTGCTCAATCTCACCCACGTTCCAGGCGCTAACGATCAAGCGTCTTGAATCGGGGTTCGACCGAATTTGATTTTCGACTTGCACAATTTGGTCGATGACACGTCCATCAGCGCAACCCCAAGCGCGCCATTGTTTGCCATAGACGGGTCCGAGGTTCCCGTTTTCATCCGCCCATTCATCCCAAATAGAAACTCGATTTTCTTTGAGATAAGCGATGTTGGTTTCACCTTTTAGAAACCATAGTAATTCATGGACAATGCTGCGCAAGTGAAGTTTTTTCGTGGTGATGAGGGGAAAGCCATCGGCCAGAGAAAAACGGAGTTGGTGCCCGAATAGACTACGCGTGCCAGTACCCGTTCGATCGGACTTGTCGGTTCCTTCCGCCAGAACCTTGCGCATCAAACCCAAATATTGATCCATGGCCAAACGTATCCTGATTGTGAGCTCGTTATTTTTTTAGTGCCGACCAGGTCCAATGGCGATCGCTGGTCATGGTGACTTCGCTTTTGTCGAAGCCAAGTGATTCTACCAAATTTTGAATTTCGTCGAGGGAGAGTGCCGCTTGCAAACTTTGACGAAACAGCTGCTTGGCGGTATCAGTGGCAGAACCGGTATACATTTCCACGAGTCTTTCGATTTCGTGGCTATCTTGAGGCCGAGCGAGATCACGGACAAAGATTCGTCCTTGGGATTTGACGACTCGCACCATCTCCCTGAGTACGATCACTGGATCCGGGATGTGGTGAATCAAGCTATTGGAAATAACCGCATCAAAAAAATCATCGGCGAATCCAAGCTTTTTGGCATCACCGTTGTGCAATTGAATGCGATTGCGTAAACCTTCGGCCTCGATGTGGTAACGAGCCAACTCTAACATCGACACAGCCGCATCACTGGCCATAACGCGAATCGATTTGTCCAGACAACATAAATCAACGGGGATCAAGGCAGTTCCCGTACCTAAGTCAAGAATGTCGTTGCCGCATCGTGTTGTTGCCAGAAAATCTTCGGCAAATTTTCGATTGACGGCAGCGTGATCCATGGCGTCATATTCGTTTGCCTCTTCCGGTGTGTCCATGTACTCAGGTTCGAGCACTCTTGTCAAGGAACTCATTTATACGCCCTCTCCCGCCTCGTAAAACTCATCTGGCATATTGTCCTGGGCGCTGCGAACCAGATACTTATGCCAACCAAACAACAGGACGGCCGTGACGATATAGGCCAAAACCAAGTTGCCTGATTGCTCTAACATCTTGGCATCGGTCATCCACAAATCACTGGAACCAAACCAAGCTTTTCCACCATAGCCTGGCAAAAACAAACGAGCGTTGGAATAAGGCGAATGAATCACACCGAAGAAAGTTAGGAACGCAGCAACTCCCATGCAGATCGCTGCCTTGTCCAACTTTCGATCGATTGCCAATGCGAGACACGAAGACCACAACAAACTGACAATCAGAAAACCGTTGGACAGAAGCAAAGCGGTTGAAAGATTGTTCTTAAGCACCTCTCCCTTGAGAGTTCCCGGATTTAAGCCTGCTGCATTCGTAGCAGGATCCCCCCAGATTTGCCCGACAAAGTTGATCGACAACAAAGCCAACGCCGGAACACACGCAAATGCCACCGCTGCATAATGTCGTTTGGGTGTTGCCAAAAAACTCTGAGCAGTGATTTCGAGACCAATAAAAAGTAGAATCGGATAGACGGCAGCTTTTGGTGTCCACAGATAAACGTACCCGAAGAATCCGAGCGTTCCCGCTGCTCCGATAAATATTGCTGTTGCTAACGTGTAAGCAGCTCGCCCTCCCATCGCTTTGTAAGCAGGGTGCCCGATGTAGGGTGTCGTTTGAACAACACCACCGCATAATGCTGCTGCCAGCGTCGCAATGGCTTCGATACCGATCACCACCGACGTATTGTATTTGTCGCCTGCTGCAGCAGCGCTCTCTGTACAATCGATGCCACCTACGACAGTACCCAAAGCAAATGGGATCACGATTGGCAAATAAGGAATCGTATCGGACATTCTGTTTAACCACTCGAAGTTCCACACCGAAGTCCAACCGGTCGGCATGAGAGCCGCATTTGGATCAAACTCAATTCCTTCGCCATGTATCATGCCGAGCCCGCACATGCTGAAATAAACAAGCCCACCCACGAGCAATGCGGCGACGGTGCCTGGCACTTTGAACGGCAGAGGAACGCGTCCGATGAGACTGATCAAAATAATCGCAGTCGAAGCGAGCCCCACTACCGGATAATGCATCACTTCCAACAACGGAAGGAAACTGATCAACACCAGTGCGATGGCGGCTAATGAGCCCAGCAAACCGGCACGTGGAAACAAGCGATGAATCCAATTGGAGCCAAAGGCACAGAAGACTTTAAAGATACCGCTGACCAGCAGTGCGCAAATTCCGATCTGCCAGGCATAGGTGGCTGCATCATTTTCCGCCAAGCCCAGGTTGTTTTTCGCGTGCAAGAAGGCGGGCCCCAACACAAACAGTGCCGTGCCAAAGGTGCTAGGCGTATCGAGCCCTAGCGGCATCGCGGTCACTTGTTTTCCGGTTTTGGACGCCAACTGAAACGCTAGCAAAAAATACAGAAAATCGCCGACGAAAACGCCGATGGCGGTGCCTGGCACCAAGTGTCGGAGTGCAAATTCTACCGGAAATTGAAAAATCGTACTGAGCAGGCTGACAATGAGGATGAGTCCCGCCAAATTGTCTAAAACCAAGCCAAAAAAGGCATTTATGTCGCCTGTCGACGCCCAGTGGTACTTTTTTTCCATCCCGAAATCCCGTTTGGCACCAGAATTGCTCTTCACCGCATTACTGCCAAACTGACGCTGGTTAGCAATTTGCGGAAAACCGCTAAGGAATCTAACGGGTACAAGAGGCAGATGTCAAAGGAGTGGGCTCATCTCCCCCTTCTTTGTCAGGAAATTGTTTTGACCTCGGCTAGCCACTTGCCCTACAATGGGGTGATCCTGGCAGTAAAAGCGGCCAACGGATAAGCGAAAATTGGACATGATGTCGCAACTTGCGACAATATGTGTCGCGAAAACGAACGCCGCAAAATTGTTGCAGCGAGACTTTGGACAGGGACATGCCATGCTGACTGAAATTCACAAGGACGTTTCATCAAACAACACCAGCGAAAACGCTTTAAGCGACGAGCAACTCTTCGCACGTTTTCGTGAATCGGGTGACCGTGAAGTATTTAGTTTGTTGGTGAAGCGTTACGAGCGCGAAGTATTTGGTTACCTCAAACGCTATTTGGGTGATCAACAACTTGCCGAAGATGTGTTCCAAGCGACCTTTATTACGGTTTATCGCAAAGCGGAACAGTTTGAAGCGGGTCGTGCTTTCCGCCCATGGCTGTATACGATCGCAACCAACAAAGCGATCGATGCTCAGCGTGCAAAAAAACGCTCTCGTTTGCGTAGTCTTGATGCTGACCTTTCCCATTCGGGAAATTCGTCACAAAGTAACGGTCGTCCATCTTCCATGCTTGAGCAATTGGTGGATGCTTCCGCGGATGTTCAAGGTGAAAGTGCTCGTAGCGAAACCCGCCAAGAAGTTCGCGAAGCGATGGAAGAACTGAATGATATCTCCAAACAAGTGATTCATTTGGTTTATTTTCAAGGTATGAAGTACAGTGAAGCGGCAGAAACGCTCGACATTCCTATTGGAACCGTTCGCAGTCGGCTTCATATGGCCATCCGCAAACTTCAGGAGATTTGGCAAAGAAAAGGTCGAAAGTAGCCTGCGGCCAAATGCGCCGTTTTGAAAAAGGGCGCGAACTTTGGAGCACTAGGCTACGTTTGGTATACAGACGAGGATTCAACTCGGAGGTAAGCCAAACACTTAGCTTGCCAAGGGCGGATTAGCTTACGTATCGTTGATTTCTGTTGTGGACTTAGTTAACGAATGTCAGTATCAGACGAGGACCTTATTGGTTTTGCACTAGGGGCATTGGAGCCAGCCGAACAGGCTCGCGTCGCTGCCGCTCTTCAAGTGAACCCAATATTGCGAGAGCGATTGGCCGAGATCAAAGCGGCCCTTACCCCTCTCGAAGAAATCTTCGAAGAGGATTCGACTCCACCTGCGGGTTTGGCCGAGCGAACAATGGCTCGGATTGCTGACGAACCGGATCTACAGCCACTATCACCCGATTCCAAAGTTCCTGTTCAAAAGGTCGCTGATCGTATTCGCCCATCCAACGGTGGTTACGAATTCGACGATACCAAAACGGGATTTCGATTTTGGGACTCGCTCGCCCTGTCCGCAAGTTTCCTACTCCTAGCAAGCTTGTTTTTCCCAGCTTTGCTAAATGGACGTTCACACGCTCGCCGCGTCGAGTGCTCCTACAACCTTTCGTCGCTCGCTTCGCTGCTAACCCAATACGCCAGCCTTGCAACCGAAGGACGCATTCCAGAAGTTGAGAAAAGTGGCTACCGCAGCTTTGCAGGAATCTATGCTGTTCAACTGAATGATGCTTATCTTCTTGAGGACACCAAACAGCTTTGGTGCCCCAGCATGGTTTCCTTCAGTCCAGAATGCCAAATCACTTTGCCCAGTGATGATCGATTGCGAACGGCTACAAGTTCGGAAATGTCGTTGTTCCGCAGTTGGGTAGGTGGCAACTACGCTTATAATTTGGGCGTTGTCGATGGTCGACGATTGAAAGCACCTCGGTACTTGGGTCGAACTCAATTTGCCTGGCTGGGCGATGCGCCAATCATCACGGATACGAACAACACGCCGATCTTTTCGAGGATTCACGAATCTTACCTCGACGCAAACTCGCGAGCCGCCGGTTTGACCTCTTCCCAGTGGTGGACCATCGCCGGGGGAGCTGAACTTGATTGCGAAGAAGGCCGCTGCAATGGCCGAATGACTTGGTTGTCACACGAAGGCCGAGGCTTCAATATCGTTTTCGAAGATGGGCATGTGGCCTTCATCAGCTTGCGGGGAATATCCCCAGAAGGTCTAGCACCTTACCTGAACCACGCTGGAAGCTTAGAAGCGGGCATCGAGCCCAACGACTCGGCTTTGGGCCCCAGCCCATTTGGTCCGTGGACAATCACACCAGCCATCTCCCGCTCATCGCGTTGATCAATTAAACTAGGTCTGATGATCGCTCGATTGCGATTTCAGGTCTTCTTTATCTCCCCGATCACTGTTAGCGGAATTCCATGTCCTCCTCGAAAAAACGCTTAGCCCACCATGTTTTCTTTACTTTGCATGACTCTTCGGATGCAAAGATCCAAGAACTAAAAGCCGCCTGCCACAAGTACCTTGACAATCATCCTGGGCTTGATTCGTTTGCGGTCGGTGTCCTCAATCCAGATCTTGCGCGTCCCGTCAACGATCGTGGATATCATGTGAGCCTACACGTTGTTTTCGATTCACGTGAATCGCATGATGTGTATCAAACGGCACCTCGACATCTCGAATTCATCGCTGAGCAAAAACCGAATTGGTCGCAAGTTCGCGTGTTCGATAGCGACTTAGACTAAACTCTGCGAAAGACGTGTTATGCAACACAACATACCGGTTGGGGAACTACCACCGCGTGGCGAAGAGATGGCCAAAGCAGTGCAAACCTGCGTCCATTGCGGCTTCTGCTTGCCGACGTGCCCAACGTACCAAGTGCTGGGTCAAGAAACCGATTCCCCTCGCGGCCGTATCTTCTTGATGAAAGAAGTTCTGGAAGGGAAGTTGGAAGTTGCCGATGTTCAAAAACATTTGGATCAGTGCCTCGGTTGCTTGGCTTGTCAAACGGCATGTCCCTCTGGTGTGCATTACGGCGACTTGATCAGCCCATTCCGAGATTGGGTTCGCGAAACAGGTAAACAGCCTTGGTCTCTGCGGCGATGGATTGCTAGTCTGGTTCTACCACGTCCTTGGTTGTTTCGACTCGCGTTACAAGCTGGGCAACTGGTACGCAATCGCTTATGGCTAGTTCCGCCCACCTTGCGCCCCATGGTTGCCATGGTTCCACCTGAGGTACCGAAGGAAATTAAACTGGCAGAATTTACGCCAGCCCAAGGAACCAAACGAGGGACAGTCGCCCTCTTAGCCGGTTGTGCTCAACAAGTTCTTTCGCCCGATATCAATGCGGCCACAATTCGTGTCTTGTCACGTCAAGGCTTCGATGTCGTCATACCGCCGACTCAAGGTTGCTGTGGTGCACTTGCTTGGCACGTTGGTAACGGGCCGCTTGCCAAGACCCAAGCGCGCACCAATATCAAAGCGTTCGAAATTGAATGCGATGCGATCTTGTCCAATGCCGCTGGCTGCGGTTCCGGACTCAAAGAATATGGGCTGATCCTCAAAGGCGAATCCGACGAATCGGCTGGCAAGAAATTTGCCACGAGAGTTCGCGATGTTTGTGAGTTCTTGGATGAAGTTGGATTGATTGATCCACCGACTCTGGCAAGTCCGATGCGGGTGGCTTATCACGATGCCTGCCATTTGGCGCATGCGCAAGGCGTCACCTCAGCTCCACGGAAATTGTTGCGGTCGATCAAACAATTAGAACTCGCAGAACTCGAACATGGCGAAATATGTTGCGGCTCTGCCGGTACTTACAACATCGACCAACCGCTCCTCGCTGCCGAACTTGGAAAGCGGAAAGCAGAAAGCGTGATAACAACCGGTGCTTGTTGCTTAGTGACCGGTAACATCGGTTGCATGGTGCAAATCCATCAATCACTTGCCAAACTAGGACATCCACTTCCCGTATTGCACACGATCCAACTTTTGGACCAAGCCTATTCCGCCAAGAAGTAAATGCTTCAGAAAATCTGACATCGTCGTCAGTCGAAGAGTGGTGCTTGTACTGAATCCGAACGTTCGACAACTAGCACCATTTCATTGAGCACACCTCGTTTTCGTTTCTTTTCTTGTGTGCATTTCGTAGGCTTTCACAAAAAAAAGGCTTGGTCGCCTCGGCGACCAAGCCTCGATTATTTCGGGCTCATTCAACTTCGCTCAGATTACAGAATCTTCTTGAGATTTTCTGAACCTGGCTTTGGAATGAAGTATCGCATGTTGGAGTCTGGCTTCAATGGTGGTTCATCGTTGATCGTTTTCATTGCGTCCGTATCGGCCAACTTCAACTCGCTGTTAAGACATTCTTTCCAGCTCAACTTCTTGCCGCTGTAGGTCGCCATACGGCCCATGATCGCGGTCAATGTGCTGTAAGCACCATATTCACCTTCGTTTGGAATCTCACCCTTTCGCAATGAAGCGAAGAGGTCAAAGTGTTCTTCTTGCCAACCATCTTGTCGACCGTCGTGCTTCCACACCACGTTGTTCTTGTTGTCGTAAATGGTTGCACCGCTGATATCGCACCAACCTTTGCTGCCGTGAGCAAATTCGGAAACAGCACTCCAGGTTTCTGGAACGTGTCGGCATTGGCTCAACAGCTTTGTGCCACCTTCGTAGGTGAATTCCACAAAGTGATGATCATAAATCTGACCAAAATCAACGCCGTCGCGAACTTGACGACCACCTTGGCCTTGGGCTTCTACAGGGTAACCTTTCATCAACCAGTTAATGACGTCAAGATTGTGAATGTGCTGTTCGACGATGTGGTCACCGCAGATCCAATTGAAGTAATACCAGTTTTGAATCTGATATTCCAACTCGGTCCACTTAGGATCGCGAGCCTTCATCCACACACCATCGTTATTCCAATATGCACGAGCCAACAAGATATCGCCAATCGCACCTTCTTGAAGCTTGTTGATGGTCTGAATGTAAGATTGTTCGTGGTGACGTTGAAGGCCCACAGCAACTGCGAGACCTTTCTTCTTAGCTACTTCGTTTGCAGCCAATACGCGGCGAACACCAGGAGCATCGGTCGCAACTGGCTTTTCCATGAAGACATGCTTGCCCGCTTCAATGGCAGCTTCGAATTGAATGGGACGAAAACCTGGAGGTGTTGCCAAGATTACCAAATCGCAATCGGTAGCCAAAACGCCTTTGTAGGCGTCCAAACCAATAAAGCGGCGATCTTCAGAAACATCAACTCGTTCGTTGTGTTTGCCTTTGATCGCTCGCATCGCTTGCTGCAAACGGCTCTCAAATGCATCTGCCATAGCGACCAATTTCACAGCGCCTGACTTTTCATTCGTATTGAGAGCTTGAATACAGGCCCCCGTTCCACGGCCACCGCAACCAATCAAGCCGACCTTGATTTCATCGCTTCCAAACGCATGGGCTCCACGAGCGACAGGCAGCGTATTCATTACCGCAGTTCCCGCCATCGCACCACCTGCAACCAGTAATGAAGAGCTTTTTAGAAACCCGCGACGACTTGAATCGGTCGCTTGGTTTCCTGTGGATTCAGTGTTGTTTTCCACGTTGTTTTCCTGACTCATCCGGGCACCCCGTTCAATTGAGAAATTAAGTGAGCATCGTTGAATTGTATTCTGCTTTGATTGGTCGATGTGCGACCACTTCCATCATGAGCTCAAAAAACCGTCTATCCTATCAGCGTACAGAGACGTCGCTCAGCTCTTGAGGCTGATCGAATCCGATCACATGTTGGGTAGGCAAGTGAGGTGAGTTCTGTATGGGAGTCACAGATGATCAATGGCCAGCGCATCCCCATAGGGAGGCAATAAAGGCCGCAGATCTACCCCTATAGTACCCTACTTCCGAAGGAGTTGCAAGCACTTCTGCGGGGCGGTTCGTGGCTGGCCCGAGCCACAAATAAGGGCGAGAACTGGGCCATTAATGAGAAAAGGCGAGGATGCGTCCCTGCATCCTCGCCTTTTCCTCGCAGCAGTCGTCCGTGACCGCACATCCATGCCGTTGCCGGCAGGGCGATGTCTCAATGATTTAGAACAAGATTTCCAAGCCGACCGAACCACCATGGAAGAAGAGTTCGTCATTAGCAAAGAAAACATTGCCTTGAGCTGGATTGATATTGGTGATCGGCTGATCAACCGCTAGAGCAATGCCGTCGATGTACCAGAACTCGTAGCCTGCCGTTAGATACAAGCTTCGATACAAGCGATAGCGGCCCAAGATTCCCCACTCGATAAAGCCAGCTAGGTTTTCATCATCGGCCGACCGATTCACCAGGGTGGTAACACCATTGTTCACAAAGGTTGCACCATCGTAAAAGTTAGCCGCCACTCCAATGCGACCGCGCTGACCAACCATCAAGCGTTGGCTCATCGGGAACATCGATTCTCCACCGATGTGAACACCGACCAAGGTATTATCGGTCTGCTGAACAAAGCGACCGTTGTTACCGCCAACACCTTGCGAGGTAAAGATTAAATCCTCTTCGATATCGATGATTCGAACACCATACACAACGCTGAAGATGTCCCACGCCCAACTCTTCTTGTTGATCTCAAAGCTCTGATATTCAGTGCGATAGCTTTGAGAATGGAAGGTTGCATCGTTAAAGGCATCCAAGTCACTGGCTACGAAACCACCCGATGTAAAGAGGGCACTGTCTGGATTGGCAACGTTCACAGGGCTCGATCCCGAGGTGACCCAATCGATAGGACCAGTGAATCCAACCTCCCAACCGTCCGTGCAATTCCACTTGCTGCCGAAGGTGAAGCGGGTCCCCATTTCGTAGTCGAATCCACCCAACTCATAAGCCCGCGATAGCGAGAAGTCATCTTCGCCTTCACGCATGATCCACAGAGCTTCAGCAGTGGCGACATAACCATCGTGGCAATACACACCACATAGGTCGCTTCCGTATGGACCGCAGGAAGTTCCCGCATGTTGCTGTCCACCATGGTGGCCAATGGCCGCATATCCGAGAGCCGCATGATGGCCCTGTATCACACTGCTATCAGCGATCACCGAAGTGCTATTGGTGAAATGTCCCCCAGGAATGCCGTTACCGGCGATCACTTGCGGCTGTGGAGGAGCTGGTGGCTTCGGAAGTCCAGGTGCAATGAGCTGTTCACCTGGTTGCAAGTCGCTTTCCAACTGAGCTCGCATTTGCAAGCCGGGAGCTTGATAATTGACATTGCTTTGAGGTGCCCCATAATCGGTGAAGCGTTGTTCTTGACCATAGGTTGATGCATTCAACATCCAACCTAGTCCGAGCGCAAGCATGCACTTGGCAGTTACCTGTTGGCCATTGCTGGTCTTGAGGAAAAACTTAATAGACATGTTCGCCCCCGGGAACGATTAACGTACAGTAACTTTGTCTTTGACTGGAACCAAACAGAGCTTGCGAACCAATTGCAGAACTTCTCGAGCTTGTTGTTCTGAGTCCGCTTCACCACAAATCTCGATACATCGATCACTGGCAACGACCCGTAAACCTGTCGAGGGATACAAGCGTTGCAAACTATCATTCAACTTGCCGAGCTCCACCGAATCGGTGTTCGCAATCGGTAGAACTTCACCAACTTGAATATCTGCTGTTTCTACTTTGGATTGACCATTGGCTTCTTTTACCCACAAGGTAGCGCGAGTTACACCAACCTTGCCTGGCAATAAAGCCACCTCACCATCTGCTGTTACGATCGCACGACATACAGTGCTGTCATCAACTTCGCATTTAACAACATCTTTGTCGTCGACACGCATCGTCGTTAATGCGACGGTGCCAACTTGGATCGTACGATCGGCTGGCTTGGAATATTTTTTCGAGGACGCGAGTTTCGTTTCGGTGGAAATCTCTGCATCCGACACAACAGGTTGTGCCACATCGGTCGCAATTGCCTTGGCTGGTACGGGTGCAACGACAACCGCATCCGGCATGCCAGCCGATGCCGCTGGCGGAACAAGCGGTACAGAGGATAGTTGCGGCGGAGCAGGGACTTTCGGTGCTGTACTTACCTGAGGTACTGAACTTACCTGAGGTGCTGAACTTACCTGAGGTGCGGGCAACTTACTCGCAGGCGCGGCTTGAACAATCGCGGTACTCGACGGCAACTTCGCTGAATCATTCGATAGTGTAATGGGCTCAGCAGGCTTAATCGCATCGCTCATCTTCAATGCGACTTTTTCTGCCGCGACGTGTTCCGATGGCGGGAGCGGAGATACCTTGGAATCCACACTCTTCATCGTCGCGGAACTTGAGCCCGTGGCAGAGCTAGCCAAAGCTTGCGGTGATGTACTTGGTTTGGTTGTAGGTGATGGTGCAGCTTTCGGCGTTTCACTTGTAACTGGCGACGGCTTATCCGCTTGCACAAGTGCGGTTGGCTCTTGTCCCAACACAATCGCTTTGGGGCGAATCAACACTGCTCCACGACGCGACTCGTCTTTGCTGGGTGTTGATGGAGCGATACCTTCTGGCGAAACAGTGAGCGAACCCATTGTGGTTGGCTTAGCTTCAACACTCTTCGTATCACTCAGTTTGGATTCAACACCTTTGGCAGTTGGACTCTGCTTGTCGTTGAGCTGCGATCCTGATGTTGGTGGAATGCTTGCCAACGCCTTTGGGGCGGCAGTGGTTAACAACTTTGGCGATGCGGCTGGCAAATCAACAGCGGATGTTGGAGCCTTGGTCGTATTTTGAGTAACGACCGGCGGTGCTGGTACTGCCGGCACTTTATCGCTATTGGCTTTATCGCTTAATCGAAAAGCGGCTGGAGCTTGAGGTTCTGCAGGTGCTGACGCATTGGGTATGGTGCGTTGTCCTTGCGCGATTCCGTTATCCGCAGGCTTCGTTTTATCAACAGGTGCCCCAAACTTGATCGAGACCTGCTCACCGGGTGCAGGGACTGCAGAATTTTTCGCAGCCGCTGAATTATTCACTGCAGCCATGGGGGCCGCAGCCGTGGGTGCTGCAGGCAAAGTGGTTTTGTTGTTTGTGATCGCCGATGTGGCGGTTGGTGCAGGCAGAGTATTGGGCATCGATATGATGACCGCATCTTTCTTGGCACTTGCAGCATCCGCAGGAGCCGCAACTGGTGGCGCGGGAACAGTCGGAGCCACAACAGTCGGAGCAGGAAGAATTGTTTTGGGTGCCGGCGCCGCTGGCAAACTGAGTGTTGGCGCGGCCTGAGCAGCAGGTGCAATTGGAGTCGCAGGTGGCAATACGGGCAGCAACGCAGGAGTTGCAGTAGGAGCAACCGCAGTTGGTGCTGGAACGGATGAAGGAAAAGTTGGCAAGGTCAATGAAGGAGTCGGCGAAGACTCAGACTTTTTCGTCGTCCCTTCATCAGCCAGGGCTAGCGAACTAGGTGCTACTACGCACAACGACCAAATCAGTTGACGAAGCAACTGGCGTTGAGCTTGAGTATCTTTTTGTAGGGGCAACCGCATCCCCGGACTCCTTCATCGCTAGACCGAATGGAACCTCTGCAGTCCACGAATGAAATGCAATGGCGACGAACACAACTTAGAATCGCGAAGCTAGGCAGTCGTGGAGCAACTTGCCCGCTGTCCATCCAAGTGATGTCGTATCTTTTTGAAGAAAGCAGGCGCGGTTTCCCACACGCTACCTCTTCCCAATCCTTCGTATCGGGATTCCGGTTATGCCGAGTTGAGCGAATCTGCCAGATCTAACAAACGTAGCGGTCGTGGCTACAGTTACATGCGAAGTGGCCCCCCTCGACTGTAGCAAGCCCACTGGCGAATGCGATCCATCCTGCTAGCAAACCCAACAACTGCGATACGGGGCAGGGAAAAACCACCCTACATAGGGGTCCGGGTGAGCGAATGAAATGAAGAATCGAGCGGTTCCCGGAATAGAGCGGAATAGAATAGTTGTGATTTGCTACCTGCGATTGACGATTCGTAAGGGGTTGGGCTATAAATGCCCGCATAGGTTCGCGGAGAAGCTTTTGCTTTCGTAGAAGGCACTTCACCCTGAATCAATGTTCATTACGATGTAGCCATGAAGTCGAAGGTCCTCACCACGATTGGAGGATCTGTGAATCGCTCTCGATGAAATGTCGCTCGGTAAGCGCCACTAGGTGTTTCCGAAACTCAGACCGTCGAGCAGAAAATCATTGACAGGCGAAATCACGAAGGAGTTTTTACATGTCGAATGAAATCGTCAAGCAGCTGGTTGAAGCAGGTGCCCACTTCGGTCACCGCGTTAGCCGCTGGAATCCCAAGATGGCTCCATACATCTATGGGCGCAAGAATCTTATTCACATTATCGATATCCGCGAAACTCTCCGCGGACTATTGCGAGCCAAGAAATATTTGAGCCAGGTGTCAGCTGGCGGTAGCTTGGTACTATTCGTTGGTACCAAAAAGCAAGCTTCCGATATCGTTCAACGCGAAGCAACTCGCTGCGGAATGCCATTCGTGAGCGAGCGTTGGTTGGGTGGAGCTTTGACCAACTTCCGCACGATTCGCAGCCGCTTGTCCCGCTTGGAACAACTTGAATCGTTGATTCACGGCGACGAGTTGAAGACATACTCCAAGAAGATGCAGTCGGCACTGAACCGCGAGTATCGCAAGATCTACCGCAACTTGAACGGTTTGCGAACTTTGAACCGTTTGCCAGAGTGCTTGGTCATTATTGATCCGAACAAGGAAAAGAACGCTGTTAAAGAGGCGAAGCGTTTGGGCATTACGACCGTGGCCTTGATCGATACCGATTGCAACCCTGACTTGATCGATCTACCAATTCCAGGTAACGACGACGGTATCCGATCGATCGACCTGATCGTTTCGCAATTGGCGGACGCAGTCCTAGCAGGTCGCGCAACCAACCCAGAATTGCAGAAGCAATCGGGTGGTGATGCGGCAACTGCCAAGGCCGCTGCACTTGCTGCCGCTGAAGCCGAAAAGAACTAGTCGTTTATCCTGTATAAACGCACGTCCAATGCTCGCCCGTCTACCGAATGGTTGCGGGCGACTATTGTTTTGGGGATCAAGCGATGATCGCGATGGGACGGCCTGCGGTCTCTTACTGAAACCCAAAACGGTTTGAAATTTGCCCTAGTTTGGCGACGCTCACACAGCGTTCGAAATTCCAGTTCGAATATCCTCACTCTCGAATCGATCGAGAAAAAGACACATTATTGACAGGAGTAAAACTTCCCATGGCAGAAATCAGCGCTGCACAAGTAAAAGCTTTTCGCGAAAGAACCGGTTTGCCTTTGATGGATTGCAAACAAGCTCTCAACGAGGCAGAAGGTAACGAAGAAAAGGCAATCGAAATCCTCCGCAAGCGTGGAGAGAAACTCGGTGAGAAGCGCGCTGACCGTGAAACTGCTTTCGGTCGCTTTGGCTTGGCAATTTCGGCCACTGGAACCAGTGGTGCTATGGTTGAATTGAAGTGCGAAAGCGCTCCGGTGACACAGAACGAAGAGTTCATTCAGTTGGCAGCTGACTTGGCTCAGGCTTTGGCAGTCTCCAAGGTTACAACCGCTGAGGCGTTGCTGGCTCTTAAGTCACCTAGCAAGCCAAGCGTAACATTGGCTGACCAATTGTCAGACATGTTCAATCGTATTCGCGAGAAATTCGAAGTAGGTCGTATGCATCGTTTCGATGGCCCGACCGGTGGCTATTCGCATAACAGCGGTACCGTCGCTGGTGTTTTGCTTTCCATCGAAGGTGGCTCGGATGAAGCAGCTAAGAACGTCGCAATGCACATCGCTGCAATGCGTCCGCTGTCATTGAGCACAGCAGATCTTGACCCAACTTTGGTAGCCAAGGAACGAGAACTTCTGCGTGCCGCTGCTTTGGCAGAAGGCAAACCAGAAGCGATTGTTGATAAAATGGTCGATGGTCGAATGAAGAACTTTTACGCTGAGCGAGTTCTACTAGAACAGCCTTTCGTAAAAGACGATAAAGTAACCGTTGGTCAATACGCAAAGAGCGAAGGCATGACCGTCAAAGCCTTCGTGCACAATGTTCTTGGTCAAGTTGGCTAATGCCCTAATTACGCACGCCGATTTTCGATTCAGCAAGTCGATTGTCTGAGTGCGATTTCGATAACCCCCGCGATCTCTTCCAGCCAGAATGGATCGCGGGGATTTTGTCTATATATGGCCCAAATATATCTTTGTTTCAAAGCTCGAGAATCTCTATGAATTCAAACGAATCCGCGACGCCTCATTATCGGCGTGTCATTCTTAAGTTGAGTGGCGAGAGCTTGGCCCATGCCGGAGAGCGTGGCATCAGCATGGACGAAGTCCAGACCATTGCGATGCAAATCAAAAACGCGCATGATCTCGGTTGCCAAGTTGCCGTGGTCGTCGGTGGAGGAAACATTCTTCGCGGAGCGCAGTTCAAAGGAAACGGCGGTAATTTGATTCATGAAGCTACAGCCCACTACATGGGCATGTTGGCGACCGTCATCAACGCTCTTTCGTTGCAAGATCCGCTTGAAATGATTGGTTGCCAATCGCGCGTTATGTCGGCTGTAAAGATGGATGGTGTTTGTGAACCCTTCATTCGACGCCGCGCTATTCGCCATCTAGAGAAGGGGCGTATCGTTATTCTAGCCGGCGGAACAGGAAACCCGTTTGTAACGACCGATACGGCAGCTGCCCAAAGAGCTCTCGAACTTGAAGCAGACATCGTCCTCAAAGCAACTCGCGTCGATGGTGTCTACAGCGATGACCCCGAAAAGAATCCGCACGCGATCCTGTACCGTGAACTGGATTATGATGTAGTGATGGAAAAATCTTTGCGCGTTATGGATGGCACGGCCATCGCGCTGTGCCGCGAACACAAAATGCCTGTCCTCGTTTTCAACTTCAAGAAGGATGGCAACATTGTTAGAGCCGTGAGCGGCCAAAAGGTGGGCACCCGAATCGGTCCACGATTGAAACCGGGCGAACCACTTTTGACCTTAGCCTAATAAATCCGAGCGTTATCTGGACTTAGCCCGATTTCGCTCGTACCCCCAGAGCATGTAAAATATTGATGACGACTGGCATTCGAGCAGTCGATATCCTCTTTACCACCGAAGGAACCCAAGCGATGACAACGGAAGAGATCCTTCTCGATGCGGAAGACAGAATGGAAAAGGCAATTTCCATTTTGAAGAACAATTTGGCCGGCATTCGAACCGGGCGAGCCAACCCAGGTTTGGTCGATTCGGTACGGGTAGAAGTTTACGGCTCACAGACCCCACTGAAACAATTAGCCAGCGTTGGGGCTCCTGAGCCTCAACAAATAGTGATTCGTCCTTTCGATCCAAGTATTATTAAAGAGATCGAGAAAGCGATCGTCGCCAGCGACTTGGGACTTAACCCACAAAGCGATGGTCGTCTCATTCGCTTAAACGTCCCACCATTGAGCACCGAAGTCCGCAAGAAAATGGTGGCTCGTATCAAAGAACTGTGCGAAGAATGCAAAGTCGCCGTTCGCAGCATCCGTCGCGATGCAAATAAAGCGGCTGATACCGCTGAAAAAGATAAGCTATGCAGTGAAGATGACCGTGATAAGCTCAAAGAAGAAATTCAAGAGTTGACCAAGAAGTATGAAGCCGAAGCAACGGATCTTGCTAAGGCTCGTGAAAATGATGTGATGGAACAATCCTAACTCTTTTTCCAATAACCGGGCGCAGAGTAGACGTGTCTCAGAACTCAGATCAAATCCTCGAATTCTTCTGCCCCAAATGTAACCAACGCTTGCGAGCCGCTAGCCGCCTTGCCGGTCAGCGGCTCGTTTGCCCTAAATGCGAACAGAGCGTGAAGGTCCCTGGAATCGCAGCGTCGAAAAATGACGATGCCAACTGGCTGGATCTCGAAGCACCAGCTCCCCCCGTCGCGCCGGTTGTGAATAACTCTTCTACGATTTCACTCGACGAAGATATCTTCTCTGTAGAGACTCCAAGCCCTAAAGAAGCAGCACCGACTCCTAAGTCGAGTGCTTCCAAAAGTCCAGCCGCTAAGCCTATCCCACAGCCCTCATCGGCAACTGATTCTGCAGTCCCAAAGATAGCGCCAGACACAGCATCCGCCCCAACTCCGAAATCAACAACCAAAGCAGATACATCTCCGACAATCGCGCCACCATCGATTCCTCCCGACGATGACGATCTTCCCACCCTCGCACCTGTTACACCATCGAGCAGCGGTAGCGACTTTGCGTCGGATTTGTTTGCTTCGATCCGCTTGGAAGATTTACCTCCACCAACTGCCGCCTCGACCGGTCGTAAGCCATCGTCTAGCGATGCCATGGAGGCCAAAACCGAAACGCATGATGCCGAGTACCGAATCACTTGTCGAACTTGTGGCACTCCTCAATATGTTCCGCTTCGGAAACAAGGTAAGTCGATTCGTTGTCCGGATTGCCATAGCGAATTCGTGATCCCGCCACCTCCACCCAATTGGAATCCCAAGGCGAAGACCTCGAAAGCCGCAGGCAAACAAGTCGACCATGAAGTGACATTGACAGCCGATACTGGTCCAGCGCCCGAGATGCCCGAACCCACACGCAAATCGGCTCATGAGTATTTGAGCAACGCGGAACAAGCGACGCTCGACGAGCAGATGGACAAAATGTATGTCACCAGCGATTTTGATTCGCAGGAATTCATGCGAAAGAACTTCGCCATTTTTCGCGATGTCTCGGTCTGGTTCTATACGTTTGCACTTGGCATGCTGACCGGCATTGCGATGGCCGTATTCCTAACACTGCACTCGTCCTTTGGAGAAAAAGTACCTGCCATCGCGATTGATATCGGTGGACTCATCGTGGGAATTGTTGTGGTCAGCGTCCACTTCTTTTTTGGTTACGCCCTCGTCGATGCCGGTGCACATCATCGCACTTCGGCTCGGTATTGGCCGCTCGGAAGCCTCGGGCAAGTTCTGGGTGATGGGAAGCCAGTTCTCGTTGCGAGTTTTCTCAGCGCGGCACCCGGCTTAGCCTTGGGAACATTAATCCTGTTGGCAGGCTTGAGCACTGTGATCGCTACCATACCGGTATTCCTATCTTTCTGCGGCTTATTTCCGATCGTGTTGCTGTCGATGCTCAACAATCAATCGATCTCAACCCCGTTTTCCCAAAAAGTAATCGCTTCCATTAATTTAGCCAAAGAAGAATGGGGCGCTGCCTATTTCAAGATCGGTATCGTAGCCTTTATCGCGTTTTTAACATTGAGCGTTGGTTTAACGAATCCTTTCCTTGCGGTTATTGCTGGGTTCGCTTTACCGTTGGCATTCTTCTATGCTTGTTACCAAACCGGTTTATTAGGTTCAACGGTTGCACAATATTTGGACGTTGATATTGGTCAGTCTGAAGGTGATTCTTCGGCGAGCGATGCTCTCCCAGCATAAGATCAGCCCTCAAACAAATCCTTCAATCCCTCCCAACTCAGTTTGTCGTACGGATATAGCATGCTTACTCCAGCTCCGGCCCAATTTGGATTTGAAAAAAGTCGTCAAGCTTTTGAACGTGCCTGCACTTTGATGCCTGGCGGAGTCAACAGTCCAGCGAGAGCTTTTGGAGCTGTTGGTGGTCATCCTCTTTTTATTCAACGCGGCACAGGTCCCTTTCTCGTTGACATTGATGGAAACCACTATCTTGATTATATCGGAAGCTGGGGGCCGATGATTTTGGGTCACGCTCATCCTGTCGTGATCGATGCGATTCAAAAAGCGGCAGAGCAGGGGACGAGTTTTGGTGCCCCCACTGGTCGTGAATCCGAGCTGGCTCAATTGATCATCGATGCGATACCTTCGGTCGAAAAAGTTCGCTTGGTGAGCAGCGGTACAGAAGCCACGATGAGCGCCATCCGCTTGGCTCGCGGCGCCACAGGTCGCGAAAAGATTGTGAAGTTTGCCGGAAACTACCATGGTCATGCCGATAGCCTGCTGGTCGCTGCCGGCAGCTCTGCGGCAAACCTCGGTGTCCCTGACTCGCCCGGCGTTACTTCCGGCACCAGTCGCGATACGATTGTCCTTGATTACAACGACACCGCCGCCATCAATCGCCTGTTCGATGAGATGGGGAATCAAATTGCCGCCGTTATCTTGGAACCAGTCGTCGGCAATATGGGATTGGTTCTTCCCGATTCCCAATTTTTGCTCACACTTCGGAAACGAACCGAAGCAAGTGGAACGGTTTTGATTTTTGATGAAGTCATGACGGGCTTTCGTGTTGCCTACTCGGGTGCTCAATCGCGACTTGGAATCAAACCCGATCTCACCACCTTAGGCAAGATTGTGGGTGGTGGCTTACCTCTGGGAGCCTACGGTGGGCGTCGCGATCTTATGGATCATGTGCTACCCGCAGGCAAGGTTTTTCAAGCTGGAACTTTAAGCGGAAATCCATTGGCTACAGCTGCCGGTATTGCAACCCTGAAGTTGTTGCGGGATCAATCGCCTTACGACTACTTGGAACAACAGGCTCAACGGTTAGCGACAGGTTTAAGCGAAGCAGCTCAAGCGGCTGGAGTACCTCATCGTATGCAACGTATGGGGAGCATGATGACTCTGTTCTTCATTGACGAAGACGTAGTCGATTGGCCATCGGCAGCCAAAGCGGATCGGAAGAAATTCGCCGCCTATTTCTGGGGCCTCGTTCGTCATGGCGTTTACATGCCATGCAGCCAATTTGAAGCCCTCTTCTTCTCAGCAACGCATACGCCAGAGCATATTGAATACACAATCGATGCGGCGAAAAAGGTGTTGGCAACACTGAGTGCAACTTGATACGGATACCGCAGCGCTAGCCGGCAGCAACGTCATGGCAGAAATTGGAATGCATGAATTGCAGCTCATCAAAAAAATTGAGGGCCTTGAATAAGGCCCTCAATGCTAGATTTATTGCAATTTTTGTTTGCGTTCTGCCCACGGCAATTGTTTCGAGTAAATCTTGACTCGCTTGCTGATAAAGCTGTCGATCGCATTCGAGAGCTTGGGCTGTTTGTTCACAAATTGAGCCATTTCGAGACTCGTGTTTGGTTCTCCGAGCCACAAGTTGCTGGCGTCATAATCCTTTTCATCGAAGGTATGCGTCTTTTCTAATGTCTTGAGCATTCGGCCCAAATTCTTGGATGAAGGAGAGGAACTGCCCGCTAGAAGATAAAAACTGAGTTGACGAAAAATCGGGTTCTTCAGAGCAGTCTCAGCGTTCATGCCCTTCATGGTCATGACGGGCGAAATGAGAATGAGAGCCTTTACGTCTTGCCCTTGCTTCATCCCTGGCAAAGACGGGAAGCTCCAATCATTGACGGACCACATGGTTGCGAACATAGCACCTTCGCCCACGCCGATCACTGATAACAGTTCAATATTCAATTTTCCTTTGTTATGCTCTTGCAGCAAAAAGGCCTTCATCGCTTCCATATCTTCGGCAACGATGAGGCCGTAATCGGCTTTCCCCATTTTGGTAATGTCAATTTTGCCGTCGCGAGCCAAGGCCGCCTGTGTGCTCTTTCCATGTCCTCTCAAATCGGGGACAAGAACGGCATAACCCATCACCTGCAATTCCTTTGCGAACTTGTAATAGAGCGCACCTTGTTCTTCCCAGGGATGCAGCAAAATGATCGGAGCAGCTTCCTTTTCTTGATTGCTCCCGAAATACATGGCGTTCATCTGCAAGCCCGTCTTCTTGGTGACAATCTGTACCACTTCAGGCTCGGGGATTTCCTTCTCTTTCTTTTCTTTGTCTTGCGCCAACATAGGACCGGCAAAGAGCTGCAACAGCAAAGCCAGTGAAAGCGAGAGCACACTAGTAAATTTGAGAGAGAATCGCACGATTAACACTCCACAAATCGGGGCACGGAGGAGGTAGAGAATAGATATTGCCTTATTCTAGCACATCCCTGACTTTTTTCCTCCAACGTTCCACCCTTTGCCCTCCATTTCTCCAGCGTTTTTCTGTCGGATTTGACACTTTTACGTTGCCGCAATTTTCCTTGGATATCTTGGACTTTAGGGGCATAAACCGATACACTATCGTCACTGCGGAAATGCGATTTTCTGGTAGCATCTCCCAACCTCTCCCGCTGGAAAATGTTAAAGGACCCACCGAGTGAACACCGGATACCGTTCAACCCTCCACCTCACCCCATTCATGCACAATAGCCAGCCTAACGTTAATCGAAAAACGATGCGTATCTTCATCCATTCACTGTTATTATTCGTCGCGTTTTCTGTAGGCAGTAGTACCGCGTTGGCTCAACGCGATTTGAAAGATATTCCGACACCTGATCCCAAAGCCGAATTGGCAGCGATGCTGGTCGATCCTAATCTCGAAGTGAACCTATACGCGAGCGATCCGGCAATCACCAAGCCGATCCATATGAACTTTGATGAGAAGGGACGCCTATGGGTAGCGACCAGTGAGGTCTATCCACAAATCTTGCCAGGTGAAACAGCCAACGATAAGGTTGTCGTTCTTGAAGACAAAGATGGTGACGGAGTTGCCGAAACATCCACGGTATTCGCCGATAATCTGCTGATCCCAACCGGGATCCTACCAGGCGATGGAGGTGTTTATGTAGCGAATAGCACCGACCTCATTCATCTTTCGGACTCCGATGGAGATGGCAAAGCGGACAAACGCCGCATGGTCTTGAGTGGATTCGGTACAGAGGACACGCACCATTTGCTTCACACACTCCGCTGGGGCCCTGATGGCCGCATGTATCTTAATCAATCCATTTACATTCATAGCCACATCGAAACTCCGTTTGGTGTGAAGCGACTCGATGGGGGTGGGATTTGGCGGTATGAACCAAGAACAGAAGAACTTGAAGTTGTGTGTCGCGGTCTGGTGAACCCATGGGGGCATATCTTCGATCGCTCAGGCCAATCCTTTGCGACGGACGGTGCGGGCTATGAAGGGATCAACTATGTATTTCCTGAATCCGTATTCATGACCTCGCCCGGTGCCACGCGCTGGCTCTCTGGCTTGAATCCAGGCAGCCCTAAACATTGCGGCCTTGAAATTATCTCCGGTGAACATTTTCCAGCCGAGTATCAAGATCGATTTGTCACCAATGACTTCCGCTCACATCGTGTTTGCATGTTTGAAATCACACGCACCGATGAAGGCTACGTGAGCACACAACATCCCGAAATCATTCGTTCGCAACATACGGCCTTTCGCCCCATCGATGTGAAAATGGGCCCCGATGGAGCGATCTATGTCGCGGATTGGTATAACCCCATCATTCAACACGGTGAAGTCGATTTCCGCGATCCGCGGCGCGATCGTAAACATGGTCGAATCTGGCGAATTTCTTACAAAGGCCGCCCCGCCGTAGCGAAAAGAAACTATGCCGAAACCTCTTCCGAACAACTCATCGCTTGGCTTGAAGCAAGCGAAGAATGGGTCCGACAATGGTCCCGACAAGAACTTAAGAATCGCCCTGCGGATCGAATCATCGCCCTGACCAAGAATTGGATCGAATCCGCTTCGACTCCCGAACAACGAGACAACCGTTTGCGTGAAGCCATTTGGTTGGCAGTTGCGGTACGCCGCCCTCAAGCCGATTGGATAGACGCCTTACGAAAAAGCACCGACGCCCGACAACGTTCTGCCGCCGTTCGGGCAATCGGCTGGAATCACACCGACTTCCCAGACTCTCTCACTTGGCTGAGCGAATCGATCCAAGATGCGGATTGGCAAGTTCGATTGGAAAGTATCGCGGCCCTTGATCGCATCGGAAGCCCTGAAGCGCTCTCACTCGCGATTCAAGCCGCTGATCGCCCTTTGAATAACTTTATCGACTTTGCCCTCTGGTCGACCCTCAATCGTCACGAAGACAAATGGCTGCCTTTGATCGAAAAATTGGACAGCTCATTCCGTCAACCCACACGATTTTTATTCGCGGCCTCCGCTGCTAAAAGTGGTTCCGCGTTGAATCTGCTGGCTCAAGAAGTAGTCGGCGGAAAATTGCCGGCAGAGTTTCAAGATCGAGCCATTCGAATCCTGGCCGATCGAGCAGATCCTGCCACAGTGGGCGAACTACTCCGGTGGTTAATCCAATCTCAAGCTGACCCAAGTTGGATTCTAGCGCAGTTGCAATACGTGAAACAAAAGACCATCGACCGAAATTTTGTCCCTGCCAAAGCTGACGAGAGCCTCAAGACTCTCTTGGCCAAAATACAAACTGCTAACGGTAGTATCGATCTACAACGTGAAGCCACCTCAATGATCGGTACCTGGAAGCTTTCACAACTCGCAGATGTTTTGAAAACCAGCGTAGATGCAGCCGTAGCGGATCAAAACAATCAAGACAAGTTGCAGTCGGCTATTGCATCAATCTACGCGCTCGGGTCTTTAGAGCGACCAGAACTTGTTGAGTATCTCGACGGTATCGCCAGCAATTCTAAAATGTCCACCGGTCTTCGCGGTGCTGCCGCGTTATCACTCGCCACCAAGAACACCCAACGCTCAGCGCAGTTGATTGTTTCGATGATTGCAGAAACCAAGGATGGTACCGCTGACATTGCACCAATCGATGGTTTGTTGGGACGGCAAGGGGGTCCGGCTGCGATTCAAGCTGCTTTGGCTCAAGACATTAACTGGAGCCCAGATTCATCTCGTGAAGTGGTTCGGCGAATTCAAGCTAAGAACATTGCCAATGAAGATCTAATCGCTCGCGTGCAAGCCATTGGCAAGTTGACGGACTCCGCCTGGAAATTCACTCCTGAACTCGTAAAGGAACTCACGGAACTTGCTCGTACCGAAGGCGATCCAGCACAAGGCGAGCAAATCTATCGCATCGCAGAACTTCAATGCGTCCGTTGCCATGCTATCGGACCAGCAGGTGGCCAAATTGGGCCGAACCTCGTCAGCCTCGGAGGAAGTTCGGCTCCTGATTACATTATCGAATCGCTCCTCGCTCCCGATGCAAAAATGAAGGAAGGTTTTCAGTCCCTTGTCATTCAAACCGATGACGGCGAAGTCCTCACTGGTTTGCAACGAAGTCGAACCGAAGAGCAAATCGAATTGCTGTTGGCCGATGGTCGCACCGTTAAAGTGGCTACGTCATCGATCGAAGCTATTCGCGAAGGCAAATCGATTATGCCGGCTGGTTTAGTGGACCGCCTCAACAAACAACAGCTTGTCCACCTCGTACGTTTTCTGACCGAACTTGGACGCAATCCAGCTTATTCGGTCGGCACCGAACCTATTGTTCGATCATGGCAGTCGCTTCAATACTCACAAGAAGCCCATACGTTGCTCAACCGAACTTCCGTTGACGCGGTAGCGACCCAAGATGCTCGTCTCAATTGGGCGGACATGACCAGCCTTGTCAACGGAACCTTGCCAACCACAAGCCTTCCAACATTCCAACCCCATCGCGATACACCGGCAACTGCCTATGTGCGTTTTGCCATCGAAGTACAAACAGCTGGCCCAGTTCAATTTATCAGCAGTTCTTCGACAGCCTTACCGTTTTATTTGGATGGTCAACCCAAACCATACGCGGCAGACATGAACATGGACCTGGCCCCTGGGATTCATTGGATCGTTGTTGGTATTCCCAAGAACAAGGGTGTTGACTCCTTGAAGATTCAAGCGCAGGCGGCCGCTGGAAGCAACACCGTCGTACGCGTGTTGACGATCGCCGAAGCGCTGGCGGCAACCACGACCAAGTAATGAATCGATTTTAAGATCGCTTAAACCTTGGTGATTGATTTGAAGCAAATATCTCGTAATATCAAAGGGGCTTTGGCAAATGCCGAGCCCCTTTTTTTACGCAGAATAATCGCCGCCGACCACCACTAACTCTATCGTATTGGAAAACAATCTATGAGCCAATGTAGCCTGAGATGGTACCTTCTCGGAGCTGCGTTGTTTCTATTCTTTACGCCCGGTTGTGGTGGTTGTCGCCAAACCGATTCAGATAGCAGCGATGAGGATTCGCAAGAGCCGAAACCTGTTGTCATCATCTCTGAACCTTTGCCGCTTCCCTACGGAAACGATGTATTTCGCATGTTGGTCAAGCCAGGCCATGTCGTCGAAGCACAACAAGAATTCAAAGTTGGTGCCATCGATATCAAAGGGCGAATTGAGGGCCAGAGTTTTTCGAAAGCAGGGCAACCACTCCCAGTTCCCGGAAGTCGCTGGAGCCTAAATTTCACGCGCGATGTTTCACTCCCTAAACAACAAACAAAGCAGTTTGAGCTTCGTTTTTTTGTCAGTCCAAGTCTCGAACGAGATGAAAACTCGCTTATCCCGATTAATCCTGACTTGCGAACCGTCTTGATCGATCGGGAAACAGAAACGCCCATGGTATCGCCACGCCCTACTGCGATTACCCCTTTGCCCAAACATCAGTATTTCTTTGTGGTTCTGTCCGATCACAAAGATGATTATGAATTCTTGAACAAAACAGATATCGTATCATGGCCTTCCTTGGAAATCTGGGACAGCGAATTACAAGCCGCTTATCAGTTGATACTCTGCAGCAAAGCGGGTGATCGCTGGAGACTCCCCTCAACGTTTTTCGGGTGGACCTCTACGGCCTTTCTAATTTGGGATGATGTCGACCCCGATTCGCTTAGCAGTGCTCAAAAGCAAGCGTTGATCGACTGGCTCCATTGGGGCGGCCAAATCATCATCAGCGGACCAACCAGTATGTCGCGTTTAACGGGCTCTTTTTTGGAACCCTATTTGCCTCTTCAAGCTTCCACGACCGGCTCATTTGCCCAGCCGAACGTCGACTTCCTTAATAGCACTTGGGCTTTGAGAGAACCCACTGTCAGCTTCTTAAGACCCCGGGGACAATTGCTACCCGAAGACCCAGAAGCTTCTGATACATCGATGCCGAATACGCCCGATTCGAACGCGTCCCTCGCTGCTCCGGGTCCCACAAATTCAGATGGTAGCCTAGAAGAAGAATTGCGTCCGGTGATTCCGAAAGCAACCGACCCTCTCGATTCGCTCTCGCCGCTCCCATCACGTTCGATTCCGCTGGTTAACGGTACATTGACTTATGGTAGCTCATGGGTGAATAACAGCGGCGAATTAATAGCGGAAAAAATAGTAGGTCGCGGGCGAGTTGTTTTATCCACCTTTTCTATTTCCGACCCTTACTTCGCTCGTTGGAGAAGCTTTTCAAGTTTCCTGAACGCCACCATGTTGGGCCGACCTCCTCGAGCCTGGCAAGAAAACACTTTTAACTCACAGCAAACGTGGTTATACCAACCCAACCAAGAAGGTGATTCGCGACTTGCAACTCACTTTCGAATTTCTACCCGCGATGGCTTAGCGGGTTTGGTCAACGAAAAGGTGCTATTTGATCGGCAGTCGAGCAAATCCAAAGCCCCTTTAAACTGGAAGAATGTGGCGGAAGCGGGAAGTGTTGTCAGCGGTTGGGATGGTGACCCAATCAATGGCATCGCTTCCTGGAATTCCTCCTCGTCCACATCCAACGCTGCCAAATCGATATTGCGAAAAGCGGCAGGCGTTAACGTGCCCAAAGTAAAAACGATCGCCTTATTATTGCTGTGCTACTTGGCCTGCGTTGTTCCACTTAACTGGTTCATCTTTTTCCTAATTGGAAAAATCGAGTGGGCATGGGCTGCAGTTCCCTTTGTCGCAACAATTGGTGTGGGCCTTGTGGCGTACATCGCCCAGCTTGATATTGGTTTTGCACGTTCTTACACCGAGGTCGCTGTCGTGGAGGCTTTCGAAAACCATTCGCGAGCCCATGTCACAAGATATTCCGCCATCTACTCGTCTCTCTCTACCCCCTATAAGTTAACGCTTGATTCGGACAGCGGCCTCACAGTCCCAATGATTTCACGTGAACGCGAACTCTCTTCGACACTGGTTGAGACAGTTCGCTTCGACTATGGGTCAGCGGATGGTAATTTTCTCTATCCACTGAACATTCTCTCCAACTCGACAACGCTGCTGCATACGGAACAGATGATCGACATGGGAGGACAAATCCAATTCTCTTATGATGGCGTGAATCAGAACCGCATGACACTTATCAATCAAACAAACTATTCTTGGGAGGCTGTCGCCGCAATTCGTCGCAATTCAGATGGACTCTTGGAGGCGGCTTGGATCGGCAGCCTCCCATCAAAAGGAAGCTCAAGCTCCGATTTTAGTTCCGCTAGCCTGACCCAACTTGTAGATTTTTGGAATTGGCGCAATGCCAAAATCAGAAGAGAAGATACCCCGGACGATGACCCAAGTAACTTTGCCGATCTCATGCGATCCATCGCCAGCCTAGAGTTTATGCGGACCGGCGAAATTCGGGTTATTGCCTTTTCAAATGGAACAGTCGATGGATTGGACATACAGCCATCCTCTGGCTCATCGCTTAAATATTGCGCCCTCGTGTTACATGTCGCCTGCGGGCAATACCCCGATCCAGTACCCGATCGCAGTTTGCCCACTCGACAAATGGTAATCGAGGTCGACAAACTCGAAGACGAAGCAGAGAAGGAAACGATTGATGGAACTCAAGCCGAGAATTCTCCAACAGTCGACGTACCTCCATCCACACCCAAACAATAAACATCAGAATCGACGAGACCACTTTTTCTCGAAACGACATATCTCATGATTGAATTGACAGGCTTTGGAAAAGACTACGGTGATTTCACTGCCGTGAAAGAACTGTACCTTAAGATTGAAAAAGGTGAACTCTTTGGTTTTATCGGTCCCAACGGCGCTGGTAAGAGTACAACGATTCGTTTCTTGGCAACATTGTTGAGGGCCTCTCGCGGCGATGGTTCCGTCAATGGTTTCTCAGTGAACCAATCCCCGATGGATGTGCGACGAAGTATCGGCTACATGCCCGATGATTTCGGAGTCTACGACGGCATGAAAGTGTGGGAGTTTCTCGACTTTTTCGCCGTCGCCTACAAGATCGGTCGCACACAGCGGAAACAAGTGATCTCTGATGTCTTGGAACTATTGGACCTAACTCATAAACGCGATGACTATGTCAATGGTCTATCACGCGGCATGAAACAAAGACTCTGCCTAGCCAAAACATTGGTCCACGATCCCCCAGTGTTGATCTTGGATGAACCGACCAGCGGATTAGACCCACGCGCACGTATCGAAGTAAAAGCACTTCTTAAAGAACTTCGCCGAATGGGTAAAACGATTTTGATTTCTAGTCACATCCTGTCCGAACTAGCCGATTGTTGCACATCGATCGGAATCGTCGAACGTGGCCAACTCTTGATGCACGGTCCCATCGATTCGGTCTACCGCCAAATTCGCCGCAACCGAATCGTGGAGATACGATTCGTGGACGGAATGGATGCGGGAATATCAATCATCCGCAGCTCGCCTCATCTACGAGGCCTTGATATCGAGGGACTGAAAGCGACTGCGGAACTCGAAACCGATGACGAGGGTTTGGCTCAGCTATTGGATCAACTCATTAAGCAAGGCGTTCGCCTAAAGAGCTTCAATGATAAAGACCCAACCCTCGAAGATGTCTTCATGTTGGTCACCAAAGGTCTCGTCGCGTAGTGCTCAGCCTACCCCGGTAAAACGATTTATCATCGAATTTCGCAATCAAAACGGTGCAAAAACGTTTGCCGGATCAATCGCCTGCTGAATACGCTTCGCAAAAGCGGCTGTTTTGTCATGACCGAGTAATAGAGGTCCAGTTCCTCGTATCACCAATCCTTTCAGCTGTAAACCCGTCAAAATGCCAGGGATTTCCTCCGCTTGTTGCTGCGTTCGTGCAGCAATCCACGCAGCATTTGCGGCGGCTGAATAACGACGCAGAACACCCACGCGTTCCAAGCGGCGATCCAGAGCTTCCACATCGGAAGAGGTGAGTGGAACGCGGACCACACTCACTGCATCTTCAGCCCAACGCAATTCGGCCGCATCGGCCCACCATGTGGCTTCCTCTGCACCACTCCATTCCTCGTTAGCTTTCATACCTAAATGATCACAAATTCTGCGAGCCAGATTGCTGGTTGTCGATTCATCGCCAGCAACACGCACGAAAAGTGAACGATCGCTATCTAATTCAACGGCGACAATGTCAATGGGAAGTCGCATCAATGAACCAATATGGCCCAAGGCATCACCTAAACTGCGTGTGGCGAGCTTTAGCGTTCGATAGCCGATTGGCTTTGGAAAAACCTTCAATGTTACTTCGGTCAGAATTCCAAGCCGCCCAAGGCTACCAACCATCATTTTTGGCAGATCAAATCCAGCAGCATTTTTGACAACCTTACCACCACCGCGAACAATATGTCCCAGGCCATCGATAAGCTGTACCCCGAGCACAAAGTCTCGTAGTCCACCGAACAGCAATCGACCTGGGCCGCTTATACCTGCCGCAATGGTCCCACCAAGGGTTGCTCCCTGCGAAATCAAAATGGGATCAAAAGGCAAGAACTGTCCCGAGGCTTCCAATGCGTGCTTCAGTTCACTCACTCTCGTGCCACTCTTAGCAGTGATGGTAAACTCGAACGGTTGATAATCGACAATGCCACTCCATGTCGCCATCGATAGCCGTTGCACTTGCGAGTCATGACTGGTGCTCAAGTGCGGCTTGGTGCTATTGCCAACCGGTAGAATCCGCTGGCCAAGTTGGCTGCTGTGCCGCACTTGGGCCGCAATGTCTTGAAGAGCATCACTGGTTGAAAGGGTTGTGTTCATATCATTTATTCGCGCGCGATTACGCCCGCTTCTTCAAGAGGATGGAGTCCATAAAGCGAAAGGGCAGGGGCCTCCCCACTGGGAAACATCTTCCCCCGATTAGCCACTTCGTTGGGATCACAACTCAAACGAATGCGTCGCATGCAGTTGAGTGACACTTGGTCATACATCCCCGGTAGAAACTGCCGCTTCTCCATCCCAACGCCATGCTCCCCGGTAATGGATCCTCCGAGGTCAATACAGAGCTGAACGATTTTAGCAGCCAGCTCTTCGGCTCGCTCCAATGCGCCAGGTTCTCTGCCGTCAAACATAATCAATGGATGGAGATTTCCGTCGCCCGCGTGAAAGACGTTCGCCACAGAGATTCTCGCTTCGCGACTCAGTTGTTCGATTTGACGGAGTGCAAATCCCAACTTACCACGTGGAACAACTCCATCTTGAACAATAAAGTCAGGGCTCAATCGACCTACTGCCGAGAAAACGCTTTTGCGTCCTTTCCAAATCTTCAAGCGTTCTTCGTTGCTCGCTGCGACCAGAATCGCGGCAGCCCCCGACTGCTGAAGCAGTGGTTCCAATCGAAGTCGATCGGCTTCGACGGACGCCCGAGAGCCATCTAGTTCGACAATCAAAACCGCTTCGACATTCTCCGGATATTTTGCACCCACAGCTTCATGGGCCGCCGTCATACTCAAGCGGTCCATGATCTCCATTGCACCCGGCAACAATCCCGAGGCAATGATATGGGCCACAGCTTCGCCGGCTCGTTCCAAAGTATCGTAACCTGCTAATACCGTGAAAAATGCTTCAGGTTTCGGAATCAAACGCACGGTAACTTCCGTTGCGATTCCCAAAAGACCTTCGCTGCCCACGAACAAGCCATGAAGATCAGGCCCAACACCTTCAGTACTTGCCGAACCTAACTCGCAAACTTCCCCGTCCGCCAACACCACTCGCACAGCCAACACATGG
>JAFLCP010000036.1 GCA_017303505.1 Planctomycetota bacterium
GCCGCAAGGGCATCCATGCCATTAAGTCGTTTCTCAACCAACGCTTTACGAGCTGGACGGATCACATATTGACCGCTGCGATCGCGCACCAAAACATCCTGGAGTCGCTCTTCGAGTTCGGATGCACCGGGATGAAGTCGCGAACGCAATTCCGTGTGATAAACGAAAGCGGGCGCTGCTTCGTGGTTCAGCCATTGTTTCAAGACTTCGATCGTTTCGGAGGAACAGTCCAGATTGGCGGCAGTGTCTTTGAATACTTGAGAGATTTCTTGGATGTCAAAAATGCTGGCCTGGACACTTTGAGCATACTTCTTCCAAAGTGGAGCAGTAGTCGATTTGACGCTCGCTTGGCCGTCGTTACGATCGAAGTTTTGTTCAATAAACTGTTGCCAAATCTGGTCTGGGGTTAGGTTGACATTGGCATCTTGTGCGGCAATCGCAGCGCGGTCTTTCATGAGCAGTTGGCCTGCTGGCGTCTGCAAAAGTTCTACGAAGCGCTTCAACTTTTCATCTTCATCGACTCGAATTTGGGCAACATAGTTTTTCAAATCTGGCAAGTCTGAGTCATCCGTCTCGTCTGACTCGACAGCAGCCTCTGTTTCGTCTAGGGGTTCGTTGGTATTCGCTGGTGCTTCATTCTCTGCGGCGGTTGCTGGCGAATCTATTGCATCCTCTTGCAGCGGTGACATGGCATTCAATGCCTTGGTTGGTTGTAGTTGCCATTGGATACCACCTGCCAGCACAATGATCGAAAAGAGAGATAACCATAAGGTGCGTTTCAGCCACGTATCTTTTGCCAACGAGGGTGATACGAGTCGGTGAATTCGCTGAAAGGTTGGACCGCCGGTTACTGCCAAGGTGAGATAGGCTCGGGCTGGTTGTTGGGATTCGGTTGCGACGAGAAGTGCCTTAGCAAGTTCGGTGACACGGCTGGGAGATTCTTTGGCAAGGAGATTGTCGCAAGCCCATTCCGCACTTTCATCGAAGCGTGAAGCGGCGAGCCAAGCGAGCGGATTAAACCAGTGGCACGCCACAATCAAGCGAGCGCAGAAGGCCTTCCATAAGTCACCACGTCTCAGATGGCAGAGTTCATGATGCAACACTGCTACTCGTTCTGTTTCGGAGAGTTTATTCCACAGACCTACGGGAACTACAACCTGATAGCCTTTTGGTGTCCAGCACAAGAAGGGACCGAGCTCGCGATGCACGCTCAGCTTGATCGGTTGGCGAATATTGAGCTCAACGAGCAATTGTTGTAATTCGCGACTCCATTTAGGGCGAGCCGCTTTGGTTTGACGCAAGGTGGCAGTTAAGATTCGATAGTTGGCATAGAGGCGAATAGCAACGCAAAGCAATCCTGTAAACCAAATGTACGCCAGCCAGCGGAGCCAGGGGATATGGCGAAGTTTCTCGCTAGACCAAGCCAACCCAGTGGTGATAAGGCTGGGCGTTGCAGCGGTTGGCTTTTCAGTCCGACCTTCATGCATTCCGAGCGAGCTGGGCGATTTTGTGTCACCCTTTGAGCGAACCGAATCGGACGATGTCAGAAGTGGATGCGCGGCCTCCCATTTGGGCAACGAAGAAGTAGGTTGAGTCTCGATTTCACTTGACGATTGAATGGAAACTACTTCTGGGTTTGACGCGTCAGTCGCAGGCTCAGCGATAGCGATGTTATCTGTGGGAGCGATGCTTGGTGGGGACGTTGCTGCAGGTGACGTGAGAAGTGGCAGCCAGCCGAATGAAGGAATCGAAAATTGAAAAGACCAAGGAACGAGTACTAACCCTTGCAGCAGCACCAATCCCCAAGCCATTCGATGCCAGCGCGGATGGTGCAGTGGCGTCCACGCCATCAGCGCCCAAACCAGTGTCCCGGTTAAGCTCAATACAAATGTGGCTCGCAGCAGCAGATAAAGATAAGGTTCCATTAGGCTTTACCTCCATTCTCTTGCTTGAAGCGTTGTTCGGCTTCGCGAATTAACTTTTTGAGTTCGCTGAGTTCGTCGCTGGTCAGCGAAGCACCTTGAACGAGATGAGCAACCAGCGGTACTACGGAACCGGGCGACATCGTTTCGACCACACGATTGAGTTGGTTTTCTCGGACATCGTCCGGTTCGATGACTGCGGAGTAACCGGTCGGGGACTTACCCTGTTTGACCTTTTCGACCCAGCCTTTATCGACTAAACGATTGAGTCGTGTTTGGACGGTGGTGTAACCGATATCTCTGCCGAGTCGTTCGTGAACTTCGGAGAGAGATAAAGTTCCGTGCTCCCACAGCAATTGGAGCAATTCAAGTTCCCCATCCTTGGGAAGTGGCGTGGGTTGAGACATCGAAGGACCTTTCCGATGTGGAATGTGACGTCGGTAGATTTCGCTTGAACTCAGTTGATTTATGACTCTTGTAGTAATTTATACGACGACTGTAGTAAGTCAATAGAAAAAGCTGGCGAATCAAGGCGGATTGATACTAACGCCTTATTTGGTTGCTTAAGGAAAGGGTGTGACTCTGCGAACGTGACTACTTAATTCGTGGGGGGCGGAGGTCGAAATGGGATCGGTTAGGCGACTTTGCGATTGGACCGTGCTTTTTGCGAGCATTATGGAATGCTACCGACGATGTTTCGGTGTTTCCGGCGAATCTGTTAGGCGATAAGATACAACGATCAATAGAGCAAGGAGGTTAGGTATGGGCCAAGCGAGTTCAATTAGAATCGAGACGCGCGCTGTGCAAGAATTAGCGGAATGGAAAGCGCTGTTCGCTGAGCAGGTCGCTGCAAAAGCAAGAGAATTGTTTGAGCTAAGTGATTCCGCTGAATGCATAACAATAGGTCACTACCGCGAAGCAGCATTGTTTGCTGTACAAGTATTGGCGAACGCAATTCAGAATACGGGCGAGAGCGATGGGCGGAAAGAAGCAGCCTGATCAGAACAATAGAACGCTCCCTGAGGATGCGAGCGATTGGATTCGTCAATTCGTCAAGCATCTCGAAATCACATTGGCTGACAATGCACATGAGCTTGCATCAAATGCAAGTCTATCGGACTTGAGTCTAGTCGCAATTCGCGCCCTTAAGGTGACCTTACGCGATTCCGGTCTCGATGACCGACAGATTCTAGGGCTCTTTGGGCAGGTTGCCTTGGAGTCAAGCGTTCCTACACGACATCCGAAGTGGACAGCCGAGCTGAACAAGCGGAGGTTTGAGCTTATTGATGGTGATATTCAAGGAACACTCACGGGCGAGGAGCAACTTGAATTGGCGGGATTAACGCAGATGATGCGCGAGCATGTTGATGCGGAAGTCAATTTGTCCATTGACCTTGCAAAAAAGTTACACAGTTACCTCAATGACATTGGACCAGCGGACACAGGATCTGGGCTGTGATCTTTGATTATCCGGTACCTCGTTTGGAAAGAAAACATGGGCCGGAGGGGTATTCGGCCTACGAATCCTATCGACCTTGGTTACGCGATGAGTTTGTATTTCGTTGTGTTTATTGTCTCAAGCGTGAAATGTGGGGGCAGGCTACTGCGGAATTCGAGCTCGATCATTTTCAGCCACAATCGCTCGTTCCTGAGCGTGCTCTCGATTACCTTAACCTTGTTTATGCGTGCAGGCGTTGTAACTCCGTAAAGCAAGATCAGGCGATCGCCGATCCATTGATTTTGCTCTCATCTAAAACTGTCTGCGTGATGTTAGATGGTACGATCGTAGGTACAAGTCTCGATTCAAAGCGGCTTATCGCGCAAATGGATCTGAATTCACCGGCCCTGTGCCGTTGGCGCGTCATTTGGATGAGGATCGTTGAGCTAGCCAAACAACGTGATACTTTCCTCTACCAACAGATTACAGGTTTTCCGCCGGACTTACCTAATCTTGGGGTATTGCGTCCTCCCCTGAATTCTCGACCCGAAGGGCTCGCAAGTAGTTGGTATACAATGCAACAAAAAGGTGAACTGCCAGCGGAGTATTGAATCATCTGCACTCAGGGGGAGTTACGATTGATTGAATCTGCTCGCGAAAGCAAGTGGCAATACAGGTCGATAAAGCGACTATTGGTATTCACGTCTGTGGTTGCTCTTCGACTTTTTTGCCGACGAGAAAAACTACCGCGATCATCGCAATAGTCCCTAAGATCAGTAGTAGCCAGGCTGGCGCACCAAACCCTAATGGCAAGGTGCCGCATAGAATCGAGATCGCACCAACGGCGAGTGCATAGGGCATTTGAGTTCTGGCGTGAGCGATTAGGTCGCAATCGGAAGCTCGAGCGGATAACACTGTTGTGTCGGAAATCGGCGAGCAATGATCTCCGAAAATCGCGCCGGCTAAAACGCTGCCGATGCTGGCGACCATAATCGGGTCATGCACTTTTGCCGCCGGATCCATATCGCCCAACATGGCCCACAAAGTTTGGATCGTCAACGGTATCACCAGGCTCATCGTGCCCCAGCTTGTACCTGTCGAAAACGCAATTCCGCATGCGAGAACGAATGTAATCGTAGGCATCCAACCGAGTGAAACTTTATCGCTGATGAGATTCGCCAAATACGTTCCGGTGCCGAGAAAGTCTTTGCCTGCTAAGCGGCTTAGGGTCCAAGCAAGCCACAAGATGACAAGTGCGGGTAGCACATGTAGGAAGCCTGAAACGAGACCCTTCTGAATTTCGGAAGCATTTAGCAAGCGTCCGAACTGAGACATCAGGATAATGGTGACTAAGCCAGCGAGACTTCCATAGAGCAAGGCAATATAGGAATTGCCATTTCCAAAAAGCGTGGCCCAGTATTTCCAGCCCGTTAAGGCATTCAGTTGCTCGATGTCACTTCCCGCCAGGCCTGTTTGGATCAGCAGCGTGAAGACGACTAACAATGTGATGCCGATGGGTAAAAATGCATGCCACACACTTCCTTGCTTTACTTCAACATGATCGATATCGCCGTGAGGTTTTCCGGGTGGTTCGACCAATGCTTTGCGTTCTGCAGTTAACATCGAACCGAAGTCGCGATTGAGGAAAGCGATGAGAAATACAAAGATCAGCATGAAGATCACATAAAAGCGACTTGGAATCGTTTCGACAAAAATGGTAAAGGCTTCGCCTCCGAGTTGATGCCCAACATTTTCAAAGCCTGAGGCAATCGCTGAGATCTCGGTCGCGACCCAAGTGCTTACCAGGGCTAAGCCGGAGACAGGAGCGGCGGTGCTATCGACAATGAAGGAGAGCTTTTCCCGCGAGATCTTGAGCCGATCCGTAACGGGTCGCATAGTGGACCCCAATAGTAACGTGTTGGCATAGTCATCGATGAAAATGATCAAGCCGAGTACATAAGTGAGTACTTGGCCACTCCGCCGTCCTCTCGCTAGAGGCGAGAGCCATTTGACGATGGCTTCCATGCCCCCACACGCATGGATTAACGAAATTTGCATGCCAAGAATGACGGTGAAAAACAGAACGCGGAGATGGTCGCCATCAGCTAGGTTGTGCCACAGGTGGCCTTCAAATAGGTCTACAATCCATGACGCTAAGGTGCCTTTTGTGGCCGCCTCTGCGGGAGCTTCTGTAGCAGGTGTTTCGGTAGCGGCAGTCTCGGCCGGTTTGGTGTCAGCGACCGCTGTCGCAGCAGGTTGAGGCTCAGCGACATTGCGCGGGGCAAAGTTCAGAATGAGTGTGCCGGCAACGATGCCCAGCAATAGCGAAGGAACAACTCGGCGCGTCGAAATAGCGAGCACAATGGTTAGAACGGGAGGAATAACAGACCACCAACCAAAAGGACTTTCTGACACGAGATTCTCCCACGCTGTTGAAGCGGATCGATTGTTGCTGACTGGTTGCTATCCAGCGAAAAGCAATCACTTTCGCCATTCCCTGGCAAGTGACCGCGAACGGACGTAGCAAATTCGGAAACGCTTGTTTGTTAAGCAACAAAGTACTCTGTCAGCACACCAAATTAAAGCTATCTCAGGAAAAAAGATCGATCTAGCTGGGACGCTGATTCCGTGACAACGGGATGCTAAGTTTTGCCAGGCAGCCCGCTCCAGCTTGGCTTGTGAGTGTCAGTTCGGCTCGAAGGGCTTTGGCAAAATGATTGGCTTTGCAAAGACCCAAGCCAATACCTCGACCTGCATCACGTCCACTATAGAACGGGTCCATCGCATGTTGGCGAGAATCCACAGAAAGTCCGTGTCCAGTATCTTGGATGGAGAATTCGCAATGGGATTTGCTGAGGCCTAAGCGAGCGACAATGGTGCCGTGTGCCCCCAAAGCTTCAAGGCTGTTTTGAATCAGGATGTCTAAAATCGAAATGACGAGATCTCGGTCGCTGTAAATGAAGGGGGCATCTGAGGGAGTGTGTACTTTCCATTCCACGTGCGAAGTTCCCGCTTGCACAAACGTCTCGACTGTGGTTTGTAAAAGTTGAACGGGATCGAGCCACTCCCAAGAAATGGTCGGGGTTTTGGCGCATTGCATGAAGTCCCCCAGCATTTCGAAAGCTCGTTGGCATTGATCGACGATGTTTCCCAGCAATTGTTTCTCTTTCTCGTTGCGAGCTTGTGGGAGAAGCAATTGAGCGCGGGTTGAAATGTTGGCTAAGGGATTGTTGATTTCATGGCTTAAGCCATACGCGAGGTTGTAGAGCATATCTCGTTGGCTCTTCGCAACTTCAGCGGCAAAGTTCTGTCGCAGCAAGCGATTTTGAATAGCTTGATGCATCGCATCGGCAATTCCCTCAGCAACGAATGCGGGGGTGCTAAGTAAACGCTCATGTAGGGATTGGCAGATGGGCAGCAACGAACCAGGCGTGGAAGTTGGGTAGGCTGGTTGCAGCAACCATTGCTTAAAACAGAGATCCACTTCCAAGAGTTGCAGTAGTTCTGTTTCGTTGAGCAGCGTGGGTTGATTGAGGTTTGCTTCCCAACGCCGAATCGCATGCAATAACTGAAGTTGCGTCGATTCGAGGAACATACCCTGATGGGTCATGATATGCTCGGATGGGAAGGGAAAAGAGGTGGGAATGCGGTCACATAGATGAGTTATACGGGGAAGAAAACGGGGTGAAGACTATTCACCCCATTTTGAATTCAAACAACGAACGTGCAACGAGCAGTGGCACTGTTTCAACAGTCACATAATTTACATGTCACTGTATGAGTACGTGTTACTGCATCGGTCGCCGTTTCGTTTGTCTGTTGACAGTACGATTAGGTTGCAACAGGGCGATCGATTTCTAGCAAATCGCATGATCGTTCAATCAAGCGATCAACTTGGAATGGTTTTTGGATAAAGTCGTTGGCACCTGCTTCTTTGAGGTCTGCCACTTTATCTTGTTCGATCATACCCGAGATGCAGATGATCTTGACCATATCCAGCGATTCATCGCTGCGAACACGTTGGCAAACTTCTTTGCCGTTGATGTCGGGCAGCATGACATCGAGAATAACAAGGTCAGGACGGAACTCTTTGACTTTCATCCCGGCATCGAAACCGTTGTTAGCGGTTCGGATATCGAAACGTCCATCGCGATCAAAGGCTTCCGACATCAATTCAATGAGTTCAGCATCGTCATCGACGATCAGCAATTTCTTCTTGCCGCTTTCTAGAGCGTCCGTAGGAATGCCGTTGTCCTTCATGAAGTTGAACAACTGATCCCGCGGAATTCGGCGGAAGCGACTACCTGGAACTCGAAATCCCTTGAGCGTTCCGTTGTCAAAGCAGCGAATGATGGTTTGCTGACTGACTTTGCAGATCTTGGCTGCTTCGCCCGTGGTAAATACAGTCTTACTGGACACCGACATAGATCCCTCCGTGGTGAAGGCCACGTTGCGGTTAGCGCGCGGCTCCCAAACGTTTTAGCCTGTAAGGTAACAAATCTACCGAAACCCTACTAACGATGTATCCTGCAGCACCCTCCGCTTCTGCCGAGATTGCCAGGATTCACTACTCAGGGGATTATATCGGCTCAAACGGGCGGGTCAAGATTGATGTTTACGACGTAAGTCTATGTCACTGTTGTCTTTGTGACCAAAAGCGAAAAATGGTGCGAAAAAAAACGGTTCAGAAACTCTGGGAAAGAGACGAGGACTTTGTGGGATTGGGTAAGAAACAGATTGGAACAAGATTGGGGGAAAATGCGGTCTAGCTTGTCGTCGAATGGACACTCGATATGTTCCAATGACAATGCTCAGCAACTCAAAAAGTGTGCCGTGATGTTGGTTCTCTCATTAACTAGCGTCAAAAGGAGTCGTGACAAATGACAAGAGTAAGCGAGCTTTGTCCAGCGACGTTGATTTTCTTTTTGCTCAGCTTGTTATTTGGGCTGACAACAACACTAGCTCAAGAGTCGATCGAATCCGATGTCGAAGACTCTCGAGTCTTTGGCAAGTCGTTCGTGCATCCGATTCAAGTGGGAGCGTTTCCACCTGTGTGTGTGGTAGAGCCGATTTGCGGGCCCAACTCGCAGAGTGATTTCAAATCGATGCGCGATGTGGAACGTCCTGCAATAATGATCTTCTGTCGCGATGACCTCAAGCCAGAATGGAAGAAGATTCTGGTTGAGGTTGATCGTTTGGGCAAAGAACACAAGTTGCCTATCTTCTTGATCATCACCATGCCTAAAGGAATTGCTGGAGAAAAACCCGAGCGATTCGATCCGATGCATTATCTTCGGTCCGAGCAAGTGGCTGAGCGAATTGCCAAGTGGAAGTCGATTGCTGAAGAGATGGGCCTGGAGCAAACCACTGCAGGCGTGGCCGTTAATCGGTTTTGGCGCGACTCGATAGGTTATGCAGATAATTCAGAAATTCTGGTTGCCTATGTCCGCGGCAAAGTACTTACCATTCAGCCATTTGTACCTTCAAGCACAACAGAAACCGAAGTTCAATCCATGATTTACAACTTCACCAAGCTACATTTGCAAACGAAGTAGCTTGTCGGTATATCGGGGGCGGCAAACCGACGCGAGCGAATCATCGCCCCATTATGCGTCGGTTTTGCGGCGATGTGGTTGTTCTAAATATGCGAGCAACACAGCGAGATCAGATGGTGTGATACCACTGATGCGGCTGGCTTGGTCTAAACTGGCTGGTTTGATCTTGGTCAACTTTTGTTTTGCCTCAGTTCGAAGGCTTGGAATCGTCTCATACGGAAAGTCTGCGGGAAGGCGTTTGGTCGAGAGACGCAATTGCCGTTCGACTTGTTGAGTTTGACGCACAACATAACCTTCGTACTTGATGTCATACTCAACTTGTTCAGCCACTGTTCGCGAAAATTCTTGCAGTTCGGGAATGCGTTGCTTCATTTCATCCCAAGTGACTTCGGGGCGGCGCAAGTACTTCGATGCAGGTTGTTGTTCCACACGTTTGGCTTCCAGCAACTCTTTAGCCCGTGCAATATCGTTCTCTTTGGTCTGAAACGCTTGCCAGCGTTCGTTTGAGATCATGCCGAGTTGGTGCCCAAGGGGCGTAAGGCGTCGGTCCGCATTGTCTTGGCGAAGCATCAAACGAAATTCCGCTCGACTGGTGAAGAGTCGATACGGTTCATCGACACCACGTGTCACCAGATCATCGACTAACACACCCAGGTAGGCTTCATCGCGGCGTGGAATTAAGGCTGGCCGGCCGAGTAATTTCAAGGCCGCATTAGCTCCTGCGATGAGTCCTTGACCACCGGCTTCTTCATAGCCCGTGGTGCCATTGATTTGGCCAGCGAAATACAAGCCCTGAATCGATTTGGTTTCGAGGGTTGGGAATAATTGGTCGGGAGGGCAGAAGTCATATTCGACTGCATAGCCATAGCGCATGATCTGGGCATGTTGTAAGCCGGGGATCAAGCGGAGGATGGCATCTTGCACATCGCGCGGGAGACTGGTTGAAATTCCATTGACATAAACTTCTTGAGTGAAGCGACCTTCTGGTTCAAGAAACAATTGGTGCTGTGTCTTATCCGCAAAACGCACGATCTTATCTTCGATCGAAGGGCAATAGCGTGGACCGCAAGTTCGAATCTGTCCGCTATACATCGGAGCTCGATGCAAGTTCTCGCGAATCAAATCATGAACTTGTTGATTGGTGTATGTGATCCAGCACGGAAGTTGTTCCTGCGTTAGTTTTCCTGTGAGGAACGAAAAGGGTTGTGGATCTTCATCACCTGGTTGGCGTTCCGTTTGCGAATAGTCGATCGACCGACTGAGCAGGCGAGGAGGAGTTCCCGTTTTGAATCGTTCGACACGAAAGCCCAAGCGGAGCAGAGCTTGACTGATACCGGAAGTGGTCCCTTCCCCTGCCCGACCGCCAGCCGTTTTGGCTTCACCGGTGTGCATGATGGCTTGCAAAAACGTACCGGTGGTCAACACCACTGCGGGAGCGCGAAACTCCGCACCACCGCGCACACGAACGCCGCGGATGTAGGATGTACCCTGCACTTCTTCGGCAATTAGGTCTTCAACCAATTCTTGGCAGAGCGAAAGGTTTTCGGTTTCTTCGATGCGGCGTTTGATGTCGAATTGATAGGCCTTCTTATCCGCTTGAGCGCGGGGCGAGTGCATCGCTGGCCCCTTGCGTTGATTGAGCATGCGAAACTGAATGCCAGTGGCATCGATCGCTTGACCCATCAAACCACCGAGGGCATCAATCTCACGTACCACATGTCCTTTGGCAACGCCACCGATGGCGGGGTTACAACTCATTTGGCCTACGGTGTCCAAATTACCCGTCAAAAGAGCGACCTTCGCGCCAAGTCGCGCCGCCGCAGCAGCGGCCTCGGTTCCGGCATGGCCCGCTCCTACAACGATGACATCAAACTCATAACGGCAAGCTGGCAGAGAGTTCACAGCAACACTTCACATGTAGGTACAGGGGCAGCGGATTGTCAAATGATCACACCAGTATAGTATCGAAGACCATTCTGAGTAGTCGAAAGGTTCAGCATTATCGCAGCTTCCCATGTAAGTCGGAGTTCTTGGGTAGTCGTTAAGGTTTAACTGACCCGAACGCCAGACAGCCGGTTCGGCGAAAATCGCACACCACATTTTTTTGGACTTAACTCGACCTACCCATCTGATCCGAAACCAACTTGAAGCCGCTTGAACCAACAGGGATACGTGGTGAGGTCTGTACGCATGGTAACGTGCCGGTCGACCTCGCTAAAGAATTCTGCAGTGGTGGAAGTGGGCTGGCGGATTGGGGATTGCCCCATGTTTGGACGGATTCTCTTTGGAAACTCAAAGGTTAATTAGGCGTTCAGGCATGACTCGAAAATGGGATCGTCAAGTCTTTTCGGCTTTGCTTCTATCGGCTCTGTCTGTGGCACCCGGATCGTTGCTGGCTCAAAGCCCAGATACAACCACCGGTTCGGCAAACGGTAACGCAACCGTTCCCGCTGCCAGCAGTCCTGCCCCCTCCAGTTCAAAGGACTACTACCCTGCCATCGATGGTGGTAGTGAGGCAGGCGGAAAACCGAGCAAAGAATTGGAGCCCGTCTTCTACGCGGCCCGACGCTTTTCCATTCCCTTTTCTGTAGCGCCTACAGGCCGCCAACCCGTCGAAGTTCAATTGTTGTTGAGCCGCAATGGTGGCGAGAAGTGGCAAACCTACGAACGCGCCCGACCTGAAGCCCGCGGCTTTTCATTTGCTGCGGAAGAAGATGGCGGTTTTTGGTTTAGCTTGCGAACAATCGATGAGCGTGGGATGGCTTATCCCAATCAAAACGAAATGTTGTATGTCGTGATTGATACCACTAAACCTGATTTGGGGTTGGCGGTGGATATGAATCACAATGGTGAAATCCTCGCGCAGTGTACGATTGCCGAATTGTGGATTGATCCGCATTCCGTTGTGCTCGAATATCAAACCGACACAGAACTCAAGTGGAACGCAATACCTGTCGAGTTCAAGCCCGGTTCAATACCTGGCCTCTTCGCGGGCGAAAAAACGTGGCAGCCCGATGTCGCTGTTCGCAATGTGATGGTTCGATTAACGGCCGCTGACCGCGCCGGTAATAAGTCCGAAATCACTCGGATGTATAGCGTGCCACGCACCGCTTCGTTAGGCGGTTTGCAGTTGGCAAGTCAAAAGCAACAACCGAATCAAGATGCTGTGGCTTGGCCTGAACAACGCCAACAGCCACTCGAGCACACGCCCGGTGCCTCGCCTTGGAATCCAGGCATGAGTGCGAAAGGGATTCAAGAACAACGCCTCACACAGTCGCAAGGTAATGCTCGAATTTTGGCCGGCGCACCGTTAACGCAAAAAGGATCGGGTAAGCCTAGCGATGTTTCGGCGTTGGCAGGCAAGAGCAGTTCGCCGGGGCGTTCCGTCGCGCAGTGGGAATCAAGCAAGCCAGGCAGCGAACCAAATACAGAACGTTATGCCAACAACGGCTCGATCAAAGTGCAACCCACTCCAGCAGCACCAGAGGCGAATGCTACGTTCGCTCGCTCAGATGCGGGTCCGAAGGGGCCCGGTCGATTAGCGGCAACGCAAGATGGTTCGTCCGAGTTACGCTTGAGCGATAGTGTTCCGAATGAGCCCACAAAAATCGAAGGCTTGAATTCCCCTTCGAGCGTTGAAGCAGAGAGCGTGCCCGCAGTGGAAGAGTTGCCACCACCTGAGCCGATGCCCAGTGGAAATGGTCAACCTGTGGTCGATGGCACTATGCAGCCCAATGCACCATCGATGGCACCTGCCGCGCCCAAGATGTTGGTTGAAACGGAGAAGCCTGTTGAACGTTCACAGCCAGCGCCGCAAGTTCCGGTGCCAAGTGAAGATGATGGATTTGAAAACGATCCTCATGCTGTTCCAATGGGACCGACGGATCAAAACACGTACTACTCTCGTTCCAAGGCCTTCAGTTTGGATTACGACATTGACATGACTCGCGGTAGTCAAGTCTCTGGTATCGAGTTGTGGGGAACGATGGACAATGGCAAAACGTGGAGCAAGTGGGGCGAAGACGAAGATCGCGAGAGCCCATTCGATATCCGTGTGGATGAAGAAGGAATGTTTGGCTTCCGCGTGGTGATCGTCGGTTCTAACTTGATCGCCAGCAACCAACCACGAGCGGGCGACCCTGCGGATGCTTGGATCTATGTCGATACAAAAGCTCCTGATGTGAAGATCATCAGCGCGGTATATGGGGCCGGCGAAGAGGCCGGGCATTTGGTCATCGATTACTCATGTGTTGACGACCAATTGATTGATCGCCCCATCAGCATATCGTTTAGCGAACGTCGCGACGGACCATGGACAACCGTGGCATCTGGGCTGAAGAACACAGGTCGCTATCTATGGCCTGCAGAGCCCAATCTACCGAAGCGAATCTATTTGCGAATCGAAGCGGTCGACCGGGCTGCCAACATCGGTGTCTATCGATTAGATCTGCCGATCGATGTAGAAGGTCTGACCCCACGCGGTCGTATCAAAGGCTTTCGTCCCATTAACGATTGACGATTAGGGGCCAAATAAAAAGTGGCCGAACTAGGCGCGCAATCCGCCGAAAGTTTTCGCGATTTTCCGCAGTTTTTAAGATGAAGCGGTCCAGAATTCTGGGAGCCGCTTCTTTTCTTTTAGCAGGCTTCAGCGAGCTGCTTCCGGGTAGACCGAAAAGGCTTCAAAAATCGAAATTCCGTTCCGGATTTTGCCCGAAATCCAGCCCAATGGGGACTGCAACCGGGGTGCGGGCGTTGGACCATTCTTCACAACCGGATACGATGTTAGCGTAGATGCTTTCAGGGCTTGCTCTGGGCGAGACCAAATCGCCGAGCCCCCTTTTTTTCTTGCAAGGTGTAAACATGTCGATTACCAAGCCATCGGATCGCTGGACGCTTCCTTCACTTGGCAATAATCCATCCTCAGAACGCGCAGGGACAACTCCAGGCAGCTTCGCCAAACAGCCAACCATTTTGCCAGGCCGCGCTGGCGCCTATACGTATTCGTCTCCGGATACTCCAGGCATGCCACCCGCTTCCGAGAAGACGGCTTGGGATTTTCTTCCAGAAGGTTGGGTGACGGAAGAGTTGAGCCAAGGACCAAGCAGCGGTGCGCTGAAGAACAATGGTGAGGTGGTCTTTGAACAAGCCGATGGTTCATGGCGACGTGTTCGTTTTCCAGTCGCCTTTGTTCCCAGTACACAATTGGAGTTCGCGCGACTTGGCGTTGTAACTCCGCAGATGACACGAGTGTCTGAACGTGAATCGCATCTAACTGCGGTGCAGGTCCGCGATGAAGTCGCTGCTGGCCGTATGGTTATCCCCGCCAACAAAGTTCATTTGGGATATAAGCTCGATCCGATGTGCATTGGTCGCGCTTCCAAGACCAAGATCAACGCCAACATGGGCGCCTCACCTGTTTCATCGAGCACCGATGAAGAGGTAGAGAAGTTGCAATGGGCCGAGCGTTGGGGCGCTGATACGGTGATGGATTTGAGCACCGGTGGTGACCTCGATGCGTGCCGTGCGGCTATCGTGCAAAACAGTCGCGTACCAATCGGAACAGTCCCCATCTATTCGATGATCATTGGACGCAAAATCGAACAACTGAGCGTAGAGCTCATTTTGGAATCGCTTGAATATCAAGCCAGCCAAGGCGTGGATTATTTCACCATTCATGCCGGTGTCTTGCGTGAACACTTGCCGTATGTGAAACGTCGTTTGATTGGCATCGTCAGTCGCGGTGGATCGCTCTTGGCGAAATGGATGTTGCATCATCAACAACAGAACCCAATGTATACCCACTGGGAAGATATCTGTCAGATCATGCGAAAGTACGATGTCACCTTTTCGATCGGTGATGGTTTACGTCCAGGTGGTCTCGCCGATGCGACCGATATCGCACAACTATCGGAACTTGCCACATTAGGTGAGTTAACCGAGCGAGCGTGGCGACGTGGTGTGCAGGTGATGGTGGAAGGACCTGGCCACGTTCCATTCGATCAGATCGAATACAACATGAAGCTCCAGCGGCAACTTTGCCATGGTGCCCCATTCTACGTCTTGGGGCCATTGGTGACCGACATGTTCCCCGGATATGACCACATCACCAGTTGCATCGGTGCAACTGCAGCTGGTTTTCATGGCGCAAGCATGTTGTGCTATGTAACACCTAAAGAACATTTGGGATTACCTAAACGCGACGATGTGAAGCAAGGTTGCGTCGCCTACAAGATCGCTGCCCATGCCGCAGACGTGGCGCTTGGTATCCCTGGTGCCCGCGATCGCGATGACGAGCTCACCAAAGCTCGCGCGGCGTTGAATTGGGAGAAACACTTTGAATTGAGTTTCGATCCCGACTTGGCTCGCGCATATCACGACGAAGACCTCGATGTGGACACTGACTTCTGCGCTATGTGCGGTCATGATTGGTGCAGCGTTCGCATCTCGAAAGAAATCGTTGAGTTCCATTCCGGCAAAGAAGAGCAATACCAGTGGGATCGGGCCAAGGTGACTGCAGCTTTGACTTCCGAGCAGCAAGAAATCTTGGAAAAGCGTGGTGTGTTGTCGCCAGATGAAATTCACCGTTTAGCCAGCAAGACGAAAAAGGTTGTGGCCAGCAGTGGTCAGAAAGCGAGTTGCCATAGCGATGTGGCCTCTTCAGAAGAAGCTAAGGTAATTCAAGAAACCTTGGTGGAAAGCACTGCCAAGTAGTGGGCGTGGTACGTGGTTGATCGGTTCGTCAACAATTAGCGATGGTCCTCCTCAGATGTCTCAGCCGCTTTGTATCGTCGAAGAACTATTGAAGCCAAGTGCCGGCAGCAAAACTGTCGGCAAGATTGGCGTTGTCTTCGGCGACGATGCTTTTCTGCGTCGCACTGCCTTGCATTGGCTGATTGAACGAACGGGAGTTCATGCCGAATGGGTGCACTACTTTGATGGTGATGATTCCGATTGGGTGGACGTCAACGATGAAGTGTCGACGGTTTCATTGTTTGATCAAGATGAAAAGAAAGTCGTCGTGGTCCGCAACGCGGCCAAGTTCATCACAGCCAATCGCCCGCAATTGGAAAAGTGGGTTGAGAAATCAAAATCGGATTCGATCTTGATCCTTGAAACATCTACCTGGATGTCGACGACTAAACTTGCCAAAGCTGTTTCCGAAGTTGGTCTGGCAGTGCGGGCTTCGATACCTAAGCTCAAGGAATGGGGAGAACCACCAGACCATTTGAAGATCGAGAAATGGTTGTTGGTGCACGCTCAAAAACACCACCACCTTCGCCTCAACAAACTGCAAGCCGAGAAGATCCTGGAGCTTGTAGGGACGGAGTTTTCGTTCCTTGACAATGAACTCGCTAAACTGGCGCTGTTTGCCGGAAAAGATGGGACAGTCTCCGACGAAACGCTCAAAGAAACGGTCGGTGGCTGGCGATTGCAAACCGTGTGGACGATTTTGGAAGAAGTGGCCGAAGGTCGTGTGGCGGAAGCACTGGCTCATGTCGATCGATTGTTGGCTACGGGGGAATCGATCAACGCTTTGTTACCGCAATTGTCCTGGGGCTTACGGCGTTTTGGTGTGGCCGTGCAGTTGATTGAACAAGCAGAACGGGTTTCCAAAACGCTGAAGATACCGGAAGCCCTAGCGCTGGCTGGCTTCCGCAAAAACGATTTGGGAAATGCAGAACGTCAATTGCGACGTATCGGTCGAGCTCGTGCGAGCAAGATTTTGCTTTGGTTATTAGAGGCAGATCGAAAGCTCAAAGGCTCTCACTCCCAGGATGAACGAACACGTTTCATGCTGGAAGAACTGTTAATGCGATTTAGCGACCAACCCGGTAAAGTGCTGACTCGGACCTAATGATTAGGTCGTTATCGGTAACTGCGTACGATGCAAAAATGCGCCCCGGCAGTTCATTGCGTCCCACTTCATCGCCGGTTTCGTTTGCCCGCAGGATAACACACTCACCTTGTTCGCTTTGGAAATAGACTTTGCCATCGGCGAGTAAAGGTGAAGCCGAATAGTTGCCACCCAATCTCTTTCGCCAGACTTCTTCGCCATTGCTCACTCGCAGGGCTCGGGCGATGCCTGCATCCGTGACGCAATACACAAGATTACCATCGCTCACAAGCGAAGGTGTGTTTGGGGCGACGTTCGGTTTGCTCCATTCCACATGGCTATCGGTAACATCGCCTTTCCCTGATGGTGATATCGCCAACAGTTGCGGACGCATGTAGCCGGTGCTCAATAGAACTTTACCACAGACAAAGATGGGACGCGGGACAACGGAAAAGCCTTCATAACGCACTCGCCAAATTTCTTTTCCTGTGGTTGGATCGAGGGCTTGTACAATATCAGAACCCGCAGAGATCAGTTGTGGCTTGCCATCGACTTCAATGAGTGTTGGTGTCGAGAAGGAAAAGCTCTTTTCAGACTTTACCGGACGCGGTGTTTTCCAAACGGTCTCCCCTGTTTGTGCATTGAGCGCGATTACGTAGGGATCTTCCCCGCCGTCCGAATTGAAGATCATCAGATTATCAAACAATAGTGGAGAGCCACCATTGCCGTGCACGGGCGGGTATTGCAAGTCGGTGCGTTTCCAGATCACGTTTCCATCTAGATCCGTAACCAACGTACCTAAATGACCAAAATGGATATAAAGCCGGTCACCACGCACGATGGGAGTAGGACTCGCTTGGCTATTCTTTTGGTGAATATCGGGAACACTGGAGCTGGCGTGGTTGACCAGTGCGGTTTGCTTTACGATTTTGCCGGTTTGCAAATCGCATACGAGCAACGACAGCGTAAGACCTTTTTCTTCTTCAATAGCAGCAGTCAAATAGATGCGGTTATTCAAGATGATGGGTGAGGACCAGCCGCTACCTGGCAACTCTTGTTTCCAAATGATGCCTTCCGATTCGCTCCAGCGTTCAGGCAGGTCCGTCGAAGTGCTGATACCTTGAGCGGTCGGCCCGAGGAACTGCGGCCACGAGCGATCTGGTTCTGTCGCCAAAGCGGCTGGAGCCAAAGATGCCATTGCAACCATTGCGCGGAACGATATCGCTCGAATCATTTTGTGGTCTCAGATACTGAAGTAGCGTTTTGAATTAGCCGCCGATCACAGCCTTGCCGACCCATGGTTGCAAAGCCTTTGGAACAGCAATCGATCCATCGGCCCGTTGATGATTTTCCATGACGGCGATCAAAGCGCGGCTAATTGCAATTGCAGTGCCGTTAAGTGTGTGCACCAATTGGGTTCCCTTTTGGCCTTTGACTCGATAGCGGATGTTGAGTCGGCGAGCTTGATAGTCCGTACAGTTGGATGTGCTGGTGACTTCACCCCATTCGCCGCTTTCACCGCGACCTGGCATCCAAGCTTCCAAATCGTATTTGCGATATGCTGGACCACCGAGATCGCCGGTCGCTGTATCCACAACTCGATAGGGAATTTCAAGTCCATCAAACAAGTCGCATTCCAGTTGACGCAACTCTTCATGGATTTCAGAGCTTTGTTCTGGCAAGGTGAAGGCGAACATTTCAATTTTGGTGAATTGATGGACGCGGTACAAGCCTTTGGAAGCTCGACCTGCCGCCCCTGCTTCCGTACGGAAACAATGGCTCACTCCCACCATCTTCAGCGGTAATTGTTCAGCGTCGACCACTTGGTCAGCCAACATCCCACCGAGTGTGATTTCGGCGGTGGCGATCAAGTTAAGTTCGGTGTTTTCAACGCTGTAGATTTGAGTTTCAGGACCGCGTGGAATGAAGCCGATACCTTGCAGGATGCTGCTTTGTGCCAAGTCGGGCGTGATGACAGGGACGAAACCTCGCGCAACCAAATATTGAACCGCGTATTGTTGCAAGGCTAGGTCCAAGAGCACGGCATCATTCTTCAAGAAGTAAAAGCCGGCACCCGATACACGTGCACCCGCTTCGAAATCGATCATGTCGTGTTTCTTGCCGAGCTCGAGATGATCCAAGGCTTTGAAATCGAACTTTGGAATAGGCGTTTTGCCCCGTCCGCACTCGGTGTTCGCGTTGTCATCAGCCCCGATTGGAGCTGCAGGGTGCGTGAGGTTGGGAACACGAACTTCGAGCTCATGAATGTCGCGATCAATTTGATCGTGTTCTGCTTGGGCGGCTTCTTTCTGTTGGCGAAGTAAACGACCTTTCTCTTTCAATTCTTCTCGTTTTTCGGGCGGAGCGGCTCCAATCGATTTACTAACTTCGTTGGCTTGACGATTGTAATCTTCGGCTTCTTGCAATTTCTTGCGTCGCAGTTGTTCCAATTCTACGATGCGTTCTATATCGCAGGCGGCTCCACGACGAACACAGTTTTCATGAACGGCTGCCGCGTTTTCAACGATGTATTTTCGATCGAGCATATGGGTCTGTAATTAACGTTGGAGAAGTTGAAGGAATGTGGAAGTAGACATCAATAAGAACGGGACTTACTTAACAATTTGGCTGAGTTCTTGCCAGAGATGAGCACTGGCGCGAATTCCGCGATAGTAGTCTTCGACCGCGAATTTTTCATTGGGACTATGAGCGTTATCATCATCAAGGCCCCAGCCGAGCAGCAGCACAGCTGCTTGGGTGCGTTGAACCATGTCGGCCACGATAGGGATCGATCCACCTTCTCGCATCAAAACGGGCGACTTACCGAATGCCGATGTGACGGCTCGTTCGCCCGCCTTCATGAATGGACTATCGGGATCGATCACTACGCCGGGACCTCCATGAAGATCTTTCACTTCAAAGCGAACGCCAGGCTGTTTGAAGTTAGCCACAAACTCTTGGAATTGTTTGGCGACAGTCGCTGGATCCTGATTGGGAACTAAACGGAAGCTGACCTTAGCACCTGCGCAAGCTGGGATGATCGTCTTGCCACCTTCACCTTGGTAGCCACCCATCAAGCCATGGACGTCGCACGTGGGGCGAGCCCAGCGGCGTTCGAGCGTTGAGTAGCCTGCTTCACCAGCCAACGCGCTTACGCCGAGCTGCTTGGCCATCTTGGAATCATCAAAATTCAATGCGGCCCAGCGTGCGCGTTCGGAATCTTTGAGGGGGACAACACAATCGTAGAAACCGGGAAGTTGAACTTTACCATTGGAGTCATGCAGGGCTGCAATGAGTCGCGAGAGTGCAATTGCTGGATTGGTGACTGAACCACCAAAAACGCCTGAATGCAAATCTTGTTTGGGACCGTAAGCCCACACTTCAAAATAGGCAATGCCGCGCAGGCCATAGGTGATGGCCGGTTCACCTTTGGCGTATTGCGAATTGTCAGAAATCACAATGACATCGCAAGCCAGTTTAGCGGCATGCTCTTTGAGATATTCGGCTAACGCTTCGCTTCCAACTTCCTCTTCACCTTCAATGAGGAACTTGATTTGCAGCGGGAGCGTCTGGCCCGACTTGATCCAAGCAGCAACGCTTTGAATGTGTGTAAGGGCTTGGCCTTTATCGTCGGTCGCTCCACGGGCGTAGATATTCCCATTTCGAACATCGGGTTCAAAAGCTGGCGTTGTCCACTGATCTAATGGATCAGGTGGTTGGACGTCGTAGTGTCCGTATACCAAAACAACAGGCTTGCCAGGAACCGGTGGGGTTGAGGCCAACACCAAGGGATGCGTTTTGGTTGGAATCAGCTCGGTTTGAAGCCCCAGTTGGCTAAGACGGTCGAATACCCACTGAGCAGCCTTGGCGACATCCGCCTTTCGGGCTGGGTCAGCACTGACACTCGGTATACGGAGCCATTGTTTCAGGTCTTCCAGCTGGGATTCTTTGGCAGAATCAAGGTATTTCTCAACGGCTGCGATGGCGTTCATATGAGCTTCGTCCAGGATGGTCTATTCGAAAAAATCCGATTCTTGGGATAAAAAAACACTGTCCAAATTCCTGTTGCGACCGCTAGAATGAGTGCAGGTCGCATCTCTTCGCTGCTGATTGTAACGCCTTACTGTTCGCTACAGTAGGCGCCTTAGTGACTCTTCCTCCGCGAAGTCTTTTCCGTTTCGGGAGTGGGCGCGGTGGTTGATCCCACTACAGGTTGCGAGTTGCAGTTTGCGAGATACAGGTCGCGAAATACAAATCGCAGCGTTTTCGGCTTTCAGAATGTCGGCCAACCAGGCTCATGGAATAGGTTCCGCCTAAGCAGATAGGTTCCACCTAAAGAGATACTGTGGTTGAGGTCAAAGAAGAGGTTTATGAACGAGTCATCCGCTGCTGTACTTGAACCAGAAGTTGCTGAACCCAAAGTCGATGTTGTTGTTAAGGAAAAGAACAAGCCTAAACAGCAGCCGCGTTATAACGTTGTCTTGTGGGACGATCCGAATCACACATTCGATTACGTGATTCGCATGATGCACGATTTGTTCGGGCATACCTACGAGAAGGGCCGCGAAATTGCCAAGGTGGTTGACTCTTCCGGTCGCGCGATTTGTTTGACGACCACCAAAGAACATGCCGAACTGAAACGCGATCAAATCCATGCGTTCGGCGGCGATCCCTTGAGCAGCAGCCAGATCAATGTAAGCATGAAAGCTTCGATTGAACCGGTCATGTAAGACGGTTTACAAAGCTGCACAATAAATGGAAACGCTTCATGTCGTCAGTAGCCGAAGGTTACTGTTCATGGCAGGAAGCGTTTTTTCATTTAATGCGGATGCTTGCCCGGATCCCGATCTAAATGCTGTTGATCCAGATGAAAATGAATGTCGGGACGTTGTTTGAGCAACTCGTCCCAAGCTTCTTCAGGTAGGTCGCAATCGTCAACATAAAGGGATTGAAGTTTTGGGATAAGCGCCAAAGCTTGAACACCTTTTTCGGTAAGCCGTGGGCCGATAATGTGCACGTAACGCAATTCGGGGAGAAGTTGCATCGCCTCAACGGCATCATCATTGATGCCGGGACCACCCAAGCGAAGTTGTTGAAGATTGGGGTGCTGAGCTAGAGCTTTGATCCCCACTGCAGTAATGTCGGCGTGCGGCAAATTGAGAAACATCAAAGCTTGAAGTTTATTGATCTCGATCATGCTGACATCGGTCAGCGGTGATTCTCTCAATTTGAGTTGCAATAGGTTCTTGAAGCTGGCCAATGTTTCGCCGCTACGATCCGTGATGCTACCCTGGTCGAGTATCAACTTTCGCAACTCGGTGTTGCCCATCAATTGTTCCAACTGATCATCGATCACAGGTTCCGCTGTGATTTCGATTTGGTCGGTAGAGCCCGACTTCAGCTCAGCTACTTGCGCGTCCCAACTTTTTTCGTTGGGGTTTGGTTTCGGCGTATCGGAAGAGCGACATCCGCAAACCAGGGCCGCAAGCAAGAATAGGCAGCGAAGCGAGAATAGAGATCTAGGCAGGAACGTCTTTTGTGAAAGCCGTTCCTGCGAAAGATGCATCGAATAGCGATGGTGGATCGCATGCATATAGTTAGGCTACGTTTACAAAAACCTTAAGTGCGGATTGGTCTTCTACCAAGAGTCGCATCATTTCGGCATAGTTATCCAGGCCGTTGACTGGATTGGTCAAAATCTTCTGCAGTACTCCTGGGTACATCATTTCGCCAAGTGCCAAATCCTTAATGCCCGATTCAAAGTGTGTGCGGTTCGCGTTCACAGAACCGACGAGCAACTTGTTGCCGAGCACCCATTCGATGTTGATTTTGTCGGATGGAAGTGTGTGCTGCTTCGTGCCACCGGTGATGCTGGTCCAAACCAAAACACCGTTATGGCCGAGCACCTTCATGGCATCAAAGGAAATCTGGCTGTTGCCGGTAGCGTCGATAATCAAGTCGGCGCGTCCCACTTGTTCGGCGAGTTTTTCTAGTGGCGTTTCGCTGGTGCTAATGTATTTGGCTTCCATCCCGGTCACGATTTCGGACTTCAGGTTTGGAGCTTTACCGCGAGCCAATGTGAAAACTTCGAGGCCCTTGAGTCGCAGAACAAGTGTTGAGAGCAAGCCAATTTGTCCGGCACCCAAAACGAACGCGCGACGTGGACGCCAAACCTTCATGCGATGTTGGGCATCGTAAGCTTGTTGAATTGCTTTGGCTGCACACGACATCGGCTCCATCAACACATGCAGATGTTGAAGTCCTTGTGGGACTCGAACGATATAGGTGTCTTCTTCAACAAAGTATTCGGTCAGATAACCGTGAAGCAGGTTGATGCCGCGTTCATAATAGGTTTCTTCGCTCGTCATGTCGTTGGTGCCGATCTTGTCATAGATCGAACCGCCTGGGCGGCGCACGGTTGCAGTCACAAAATCGCCGGGCTTGACACTGGTAACGTTGGGGCCAACTTCTTCGACCACACCAAAGCACTCATGGCCCAGAACCAAAAAGTCGTCACCAGGAGGTGCATTGCCGTAAAGAGCGTCGTTGATTTCACGGTCCGTGGCGTCGACACCCACTTTCAGAACCTTGACCAAAACGCCTTTGCCGTCATGAATGCTATTTACGGATGGTTTAGGAATCTCGCGAAGATGGACGGAGTGCGGCTTTCCGGGACGAACGGCGATCGCTTTCATGGGGATGTATCGAATTTCAAATAGAGGTCTAGGAAAAAATCGAGTTCCAGCTCGCGCCGTTAGTTGTTGGAGCTTGCTGGATAGACGACTGAGTGAGTGGACGGGTGGCCATGTCTTGGGGCGATTGAGAGCCCTCCAGACTCTCATATCGTAGCAAGGTTGTAGTAATCCTTGCAGGGGACATCAATGAAGAAAGCCGACCCCCAAATCACATGGAAAGGTCGGCTTTGTTGATCTCAGTAGATGCGAGTCGCGTTGCCATTAACGCGTTCGCCTGGTTGGCAAAGGCGAGTACTTGGGCATTAGTACTTCGGCACTAGTATTTCGGAACTTGGAACGTCAGGTTGTACTTTTTCGACATACGTGTCGCAACGTCGTTTTGTTCGTCACGCATCATCAACCAAACCTTTTCTCGGTCCGCTTGGTCTTGAGCAATCACATTGGCTTGCTGGGTGCGAACGTCGTTGAAGTTGGTTTGAGGATTAACAAATAGTGGGCGATAGATGAAACCGAAGGGAGTGACTCCGGTTGCCATATAGGTTGTGTTGTAGTCAACGCGAATCGAGCTTTCAAGTTGATTGACTTCGATTGGCACACCTCGCAGTGAGCTTGCCAAACTGCGAAGCTTCTTCGATGTGTCGTAACCGTAAGCGAGGACTTCGGGATCGACGCCGGTGGTTGGTAATTGTTGAATCTGCTGAGCAAATTTTTCGTGCCAGGTTGCCGTTCGTTCGTAACTGGTCGAATTGCGACTTTGGCGGCTCAAGTTGTTTAGGATATGAACAACGTTGTCATAGTAGTTGAGTGTTGCAACTCCGGTGACTTCGTTGGGGTTGGTTGCTTGTTCGTTGGCAATGTCAGGATGTGGTGAGCGAATCAGCGATAGAACCCGTTGGAAGCCGTCGACGTCCATTGGAATTTCCATGACCAATGTTTTGCCATTCAAAGTCACTTTGGAGTTCTGAAGATTGTTTACATCCGCGCCCGCCTCGGTTAGGAAATGGAAGAGGGCTAACTTGATTGCATCTTGCAAATCGGAAGGCACATCTTCTGAAAAATCGAGTTCCAAGCGACCGCTGATAGTGTCGGTCACTTCGATGGCCAAGGTGATGCCCAGCAGTTTCGAATAGAGATCGGCTACGCGATTCAGGTCCTTGGCTTTCGACATTTCAGGTAGCGATTCGAGCCACTTGAGTGCATTCTCGGATGCAATCGCGTCGGCAAGATCTACAGCGATAATCATCTCGGCCGTGGGGAAATCTTTGACCGTTTGCGTCAAATAGGTGACGGCAGGATTGGTGGTGTCAGAGGCACCTTCGCGAATCCAACGCGCGGCGGCTTGCCGATCCGCAGGATCAACAGAACCGATGAGCTTGGGACCCAAGGATGCAAAGTAGGCATTGCGATTGGACTGAACAGCTGGACGACCTGAAATCGTTTCAGCCTTGGTTCCTTCGTGCCGAGCGATTTCACCAATCGTAATGGTGCGGTCGCTGACGAACAGAGAATAAGTCGTGGCGATATCCTGCGAGCCAGGGCGGAAGCTGGTGGAGCGAACTACCATTGATGCCCATGGAGGAGCAGCTGTCAGACCGGCAGCATAGGCTTGTCGGTTACTGTCGGACCACTTCTCTACTTTGGCAACTTTACTGGCGAGCAAATCCTTGACGCGCACTACGGCGATGGCGTTGGACGAATCAGGTACCCATTTCAACACATCATCTTGTGCCGACGATATGGGTGCAGAGTAAGATCCGATAATCAATGCAAGTGGAACACATAGTTGAGAGAACAGCTTACGCACACAGCACCTCGTTAAAATTTCTTGCCCTACCGTTTCATTGAAGAGCGATACGAAAAACGTAACTCGCTAGTCGAGCTCCGTGCATAACGCCTCTTTTTCTGCCCAACACTAAATTACTTACTCGGGGGCGTTCTTTCAAATACTAAGCCTTGATAGTCCGCTGGGGAGCCTGAGGGAACAAATGTGAACTTATCGGCTCCGCCTGAAACCACTTTGCCCGTCAAATTCCCTTGTTCGTCATTCGACAGAATCATCATTTCCCCCTGAATCATCAGGTTACCCGTCAATTCTATAGCAGGTGAACCTTCGTTCGTTGCCTTCCACACGAATTTGAAGCTCTCATCGATTGTGAGCGTAACGCTCCCCTTCCCTTCGGTTGCTTTCCAATTCCCTACCAAATCCGTGCTGGCCGCATCCGCTTCGGCTGGCTTTTCTGACGCATCGGGTTGAGTAGCGGCTGGCTTCGTTTGTGGTGCAGGTGCCTCAGCAGGCTTATCTGCGTCGGCTTCTTCTGGCGGACTTAGGCTCTCCAACATTCGCTGAGCAACCAAATCTTTCGGTTGCAATTTGACGACCACCTTCAATACATCTGCCGCCTCGTCCGAGTATCCGGCAACCATATAGTGATAAGCCAACACGAACTGAGCTGGAGCATCTTTCGGATTCGATTTGCAATAATCTTCGAGCAATCGCAATTGCTGCGTATACGTATCAATGTCGTCATACAAACTGCTCATGGTTGTCCAATCCATTCCTGGCGAAGAAGCCAGCAAGGAGTTGAGCACTGCGGCTGCGTTAGCGTATTGGCCTAAAGCAAATTGGATGAGTGCCCGAACTTCGTGCATCACAGGATCGTTCGGGCTCTTGGCGATCGCATCATCGCAAGCACTCAAGGCTTGGCGGAAGTTGCCCGCTTTGAACAACTGCAGACACTCATCAAAACGACCATAGGCCGCATCGGCCGCTGGATCTGATGCTGGCGGATTGTTGGTCGTCGCGACTGAATTGTCAGTGGTGTTATTGGTAGTTGTGTAATTGTTAACCACCACCGGCTGTGAATAGTTATAGACAGGAGTCGTCACTGTAGAGGCCACGTAATAGGGATTTACATAAGCAGGTTGATAGCCCCAGCCATACAAGCCCCAGGTGCTTGCACCGAACACGATCGGGCGATAATAGACGCCACCCCAATGTCCGTGCCAGCAGCCATGATACCAGTTGTGGTGATGGATATTGATGTGGTTGTTGTACCAATAATCACCCCAGTGATTGTTGTTCCAATTCCCACCCCAATTTCCATTCCAGTTGTTCCAATTGTTATTCCAGTTATTGTTCCAGTTGTTATTCCAACCGGGACGGTTCACGTTGATGTTGTTCCAGTTGTTATTGATGTTGATGTTGTTGCCAATGTTGTTACCGATGTTGTTGTTATTCCCACCACCAATAATCGGGCGATCTGGTTTGACGTTGACGCCAGGACCGGGGCGATTGATACCGCCCAAATTCGGACGATCGATGGGTTTGGTGGAAATGCCCGGTGGTCGTTCGCCCGGCAGCGGACGAGTGATGGGACGATCTCCCGGTTGACCTGGTCGAGTTCCTGGTAAGGTGACTGGGCGATCAGGGGGATTCGGCCGATTTGGTAGTGGGCGATTTGGTAGAGGGCGATTATCGATCGGTGGATTGATATTGGGTCGTTCGCCCGGTTTCGTTGTGGGACGATCGATCGGCAAAGATGGTTTCGTTACCGGTGGTCGAATCGCAGGTGGATCGATATTCGGGCGATTGAGGCCACCGTTACCAATTCCGCCATTGCCGATGCCAGGTGGTACTGTGGGCTTCAACGGGCCAGTCGGTCGAGTTGTCGGTCTATTCGGCAGATTATCTAAGCCACCACCTGCACCACCTCCTGGCAGTGGGCGATTCGGTCCCAGGCCTGGTCGTGGGGCCGGTTTAGTGGTCGGTTCGGATGGCCTTACAATCCCGCCGCCAGGTAATGAGCCTGGTCGGGTTGTCGGTAACGACGGGTTGGGACGCGTAATGGGATCTGGTCGATTATTGGTCCCAGGGCGAGTGGTTGGATTGGGCCGCGACAAATTACCCGGAAGTGTTGTGGGCAAATTCGGTTTTGCAGCTGGCATGCTCGGTCGTGACGAAGGCATGTTGGGACGCGCGGCTGGCGTGTTAGGACGATTGGTCGGAAGATTGGGTTTCGAGATGTTTCCTCCGCCACCCGCCGAAGGTAGCTTGGGCTTTGGTGTCGCTGGCCGCGCTTGTGGTGAAGGACGGCTTACATTGGGACGAGCTTGAGGTGTGGCTCTGCCACCGCCTCCTCCACCGCCACGAGCGCCACCATTTCCTAAGTTTCCTCGTTGCTGAGCTTGCAACGAAGGCACCCAACAAAACATCGACAGGGCAACTGCAATCCACCCTAGATAGCTCTTCATTTGTCGTTGCATCTGGATCATCCTCGCTCAGCAATAAAATACATCAACCAACCAAAACAAAGTCGCACTTCCCAAGCAATAAAATTACTTGGCGGGCGCGGGAGGACGTCGAACGATTTGAATTTCAAATGGTTCTTCAACGCTGTTGCCAATCACGCGATCTCGACTGCTGACACTGATGCGATCATCATCGAGCAGAGTGACCGTTAAAGTTGCCGAGCCAATTTCACCCGAAGGAAGAGTGGCCGTCGACTTGACGATCCAGCCGTTTTCTGTGGGGGTCCAGTAGCCTTCACTAAAACCGCCATCGGCATCAAAAGTCCAGGATCGAATCTTCTGCTGAACTGGATCCCAGCCTAAACGTTGCGAGCTTTTCATCGCCGGTTGGCCATTGATCTGAACGGTATATTCACCCAATAGAAAAGTCTTTTCTTCATTCCATTGGTAGCTTACACGAGTGGCACCGCTTGGATTTTCATCGATCCATTCACCTTCAAGCAAAGAGAGTGGCATGAGATAATCTAAATGTGGGGCGGGCGCATCTTGTGCGAACTCCCGAACCATCGAGATTTTCCAAGAGTCACTTTTGGGATCCGCGTTGTCTTTGGCAAGTACCATCAAATAACGTTGCGTAGCAGAAGTGGCCGCGTCAGCAGTGGTGATGGTCCTCGTACCTTCTTCAATCATCATCGATTTTCCGATGGGGCGAATCGAGTCGACTTGCGACGTTAGTTTGGCGCCAGGGAACTTCTCGAAAAATGCAGTAAACAACGCTTGGATTTCGGCGGTGCCTTGATAGATATTCCCTTCTTCATCGACGAATTCGGCATCGGTTGAAAACATCTTGGCCAGTTCGTCCGCCTTCGCCGCATCAAACGATTTAGCGAATTGAGCGGAACGCGATTCGGCTGCACCCAAAAGATCAACCGCTTCCGGTGGAGTGGGGGCTTGAGCTAAAACAGTTCCATTAGCGGCCAGGACGCTCAAAGCGCCCCACACGATGGGAAAACCGAGGGAGCGGAGCGTTCTAAAAAATGGATTCGTCATAGAGTTTACTTCGCGAAGAAGAAGTTCTGATAAGTCTAAAAGTGGTGTCGATTCTCCGCAGAGAATCGACAGTTGATATTCGTCTTTAAAGTCGCCGGGGCTTAGAATTCAAGCTTGTATTTGTCGACCATGATTCGCCGCACATCTTGCAAACCGTTCTGAATCTCTCGGTAAATTCCACGGGCGCTGGTTACACCGCGAGCTTGTTCTTCTTTGCGCATTGCATTGCGAACATTGGATTGTTCGTTGGTCCACATATAGTATTCCCCAATGCCATTCCAAACCTGGGCACCGCGTGCTCCCGCTTGAATGCGAATGCCGGCGATGGCGTCAGAACATTGGCGGAAGCTCTCGCTCAACTTTTGGCTGAACTCAAGCAGGGTTGGGTCAACGTTCAAGATGGGGAGTGAGTCGATTTCATCGGCCCAATTGCTAAACCATTTGGCATAGCGACTGATAGCCACATCGTCACGTTTGGTGATCTCATCGATTTGGGACATCACTTTTTGAATGGAGCGAAAGTACTGTTGGGTTGTGTAGGCTACTTGGCTTTCACTCGCGCCAGCTGACAAGCTCTTTTCCGAGGTGACGAAGTTGCCGATTGGCAGATTGATCAATCGCATGACTTTGCGAATTCCGTCGCCGCTCAATTTGCCTTGCAAGATGTACTTGTTACCCTCGGAGCGGCCGTTCCAACTCTCTAAGTCATCGACCATCAACCCAGCATCGGATAAGACTTCGATCAGTAGTTCTTTACCCTTGGCAGCGAGAGGTGAGCTGGCGACATCGCTTCCGAAGTCGACCACTAAACGTGCATCCGCTTCTTGCTTCACAATGACTTCAAGGGTCAAACCTTTGAGTGTTTGTAGAACCTTGGCTGCCCCTTTGCGGTCAGCTTCCGATAACTTGCCAAATACTTCTGACGATTTCAATTTGCTTTCGATCACAACGTCTGGGAAAGCACTATCTAAATCAATAGCCAAAACGATGTCGCTGATTTTGGTTCGCTCGGCTGCAGCCTGCAAATACTTCGATAGCGAACTATTGGAAGGTTGAGCGGCTGTGTGCAGCCAGCGTGAAACGACTTGGCGGTTGCCCGTTGAAATAACTGCTGCCCGTCGATCGGACGCTTGAACGACGTATACGCCTTGCGATAAAAGCAACGCTGATTTGTCACCGATGCTATCGGGTATGCCGTTGTATTGTCGGTTGATCACACTTAAACCAAAGGGCTCGTTGAGATCAAATACGGCTGTGGTAACGAATGACTTCCAAGATGAAACATCGAGATCGCTGCTAATCATCACAGAGGCTGTGGTCGGAGGAACAGCCACAAGCCCGGATGCATAGGCCTTGTCAAAATTCTCTTTCCATTCATTAGACGAGGCTAGCGAACTTTTCATCACGACGTTGACGTTGAAAAAGATAATCGCATTCGAATTTGGAGCGGCATAGCTGGCCAGTTCATTCACTTGAGCAAGCAACGGACTTGGAGCCAACCCGCCAATGAGAAGGACGGCCCACAAAATCGCTGTGTGAACCTGAGCTAAGCGAGTTGTGCGAGGTGGATTCGCAAGGATTGGTTTCGACATGCCGGGGCCTCAAAGATGCGTAAAGGAAGAGCGAAATGGCGACAACTTGCCCACTATCTTACCCGTTCAGAGGATTTGCACAAACCAAACGGCGTAGAGAAACACATTTGTGTTCAGCGAACGCGGCGAAAAGCAGCGATCACATCGCATCTGAAGTGGTGTATGTACCACCTTTGGAGGCAGTTGCTGTGTTGGCGCGTAGGGGAAATTACCTACGCCAGCTCCGCGTTCAGGTGTTGGTTCAACTCTATTAAGGAGTGGTTAGAAAGTTTAATTTGCCTTGAGATTTGCAGCTTCCAAGGCGATTTCGTCCCAAAACGATACGTACTCGGAATGGTGTTTGATGTAGTCGGGATCGAACACGGCGTTGCGAAGTTCCTCTTTTTGTTCGAGCAAGCGAGAGAAGTCACGAGGATCTTCGGGTTTGAAAATAGGGCATGGACGATCGTAGACAACTGTCGCACCTAAGTGTCCGTCGCTGTGAAATCGCGACAGACCGATCACACGATCAGCGACATACAGAGCTTCGTTCAATTCGTGAGTTACAAACAGCATCGTGTATTCAGGGACGCGGCCTTCGGCTTTGGCTCGCAAATTCTCTTGATAGAACTGCAGAAGCATGATTTGCAAATCTTCGCGAGTGGCTTCGTCGAGAGCGCCGAAGGGTTCGTCGAGCAATAGGATTTTTGGTTTGAGTATCATCGCTTGTGCAATGGCAACACGTTGACGCATACCCCCTGACAAACCTGACGGATATCGTTTCGCCGCATCCTGTAAGTTGACTCGTCTGAGATATTCACGCGCGCGTTCCAAATGTTCTTTTCGCTTTTTGTGCCAAGCAGGCCATGCAAACCAGCGATAGGGTAAGCTGGTTTCATCGAGTTTGAGGCCCAACGCCACATTATCTTCGGCGGTTAGGAAATCGTAGAGCGAATAATGTTGATAGACCATTCCCACATGGCGACTGGGGCCAGTGACAGGAATTCCGTCGGCCTTGATCGTGCCTTCGTTGGTTGGGTGCGTGCCGAGAATCGCCTTGAGCAAAGTCGACTTACCGCACCCGCTGGGGCCAACCACAGCCACGATCTGTCCTGCTTCAATTCGCAAGTTGATGTCGTTGAGGACACGCGTTTCGCCGTACCAGTGGCTAACGTTTTCAATGACCAAGCTATCCATGTTGATGTTCTCGACTGCGAGTGGTGCGAAGCGGGACTAACCTTGGAACCATGGAGCTAAATACTGCCGCAGCTTGAGCATCAGCCAATCCAGGAGTAGCCCAAAGCCGCCGAGCAATGCGAGGTACCAGTAGACGGTGTTCATTCGCAACAAACGCGATTCCATACGAATGCGGTAACCGAAGCCAACGTCCGCGAAAAGAACTTCAGCTGCGATCAGAAACACCATCGCAGGTCCAATTTGCAGGCGAATGTTCTCAAGAATACGAGGCATGATTTGAGGCCAAATGATTTCGAAAATGATTTCCATGTCCGACGCTCCGAGCGTGTAGGCCTTTTGAATCGCTTCTTGCGTAACATCTTGGCGGGTGGCTTGGAAAACAGATTGGGCCATCGAGAAGAAAATCCCAAGAGCCACCATCGCAATAAATAGATTGGTGCTGGTACCGAATGCAATCATGTATAGCGGAAGCATCGCCGTCGGCGGTATTTTGGCCATAAAAGAAATGATTGGGGCCAACGGGGCTTCGATCCAGCGATACGACCCCATCAAGATACCGATCACAATCGAGGCGACGACTCCGATGGCTGTTCCCGCGAATAGGCGTGTGACTGAAGCTTTGGTGTCTTGCCACAACCAGCTTGGTTTGGGATTCGATTCTGTTCCTTGCGGAGCGCGAATTTTGGTGAAACCCTCTCCCATTCCCTTGATACCAGGTAAAACGGATTGGGTTTCGTTGATGGCTGTTTGGCGTGCCGACAGAATGCCATACACACCCAACGCTACCACCAAGCCTCCTATGGAAAGCACGATCATCAGCCATGGTGGGATCGGGCTACGAACCATAGTTTGTTCCTTGCAAAGATTGCTTTCTTAGAAGATACAAGTGCATCCACTAAGTCCCAACGAATTCCTGGGTTGGAATAGCCGGGCTATCGTACAGGCTCAAAAATAAACGAACCACTAGCCGCCAGAATCTAGTGGTTCGCTGTTGAACCGTCGGGAGGTTATTCAGGTTTGGCAGTGCCAGCCTTAAATGCCTCCAGGAAGCTCAGGTCGATGTTGAATTTGGCATCTGCTTGGTTGAAGCCAACGGTTGGTGCATTTTCGACCATGCCATGGCTCACGCAGAACTCGACCACTTTGGGCATGGTCTCTTTTTGGAACTTATCTCCCTTCAACAAAGTCAACGCTTCATCAGCATTTTTGTAGAAGCGAGTTTGTTCGACCACTTTCTTCATTTCCTCCAGGCTCAAGTTGCTGAACTTCGAGCCGATGGCGGTAAGTGTTTGGTCCGAAGTTTTGGGATCGGCCATCAACTTGTTGATCTCATAGTAAGTATCGATGATCGCGTACGCAAAATTCTTGCCACCTTTTTTGGCGAGCGAATCTTTGCTTACGACCACCATGTCGATGATTTCTTCGGGGATAGCGCTGGAATCAAAGAGAACTTTGGAATCAGTGCGTTTGCTAAGCGTTGACATCACGAACGGATTCCACACCATAATCGATTTGGTGTTGGCATCGTTGGTTTGCATCGCTTGAGCGGCAACACCTGGATCCATGTTCTTGAAGGTGTAATCGGCAGGTTTCTGGTTGTTGAGTTCCAGAACTCGTTCGAAGCAATATTGGGAAACACTCTTTTCCAACCCAAACGTTTCAGTTCCTTTGAGGGCTTCGATGGAATCGATACCCACAACGATACAAGCATCTGCTCCAACGCTGGTCGAAGTTGGCAAAATGGCCACCGACGGACGCGAGAGTGAAGGTGCAAGTGAGTCCATGTTGGTCATACAAACTGCGTCAACCGTCGAAGCTCCATATTCCTGCAAGCATGGATCATAATCGCGCTGTTTGAGTTCGATGTCGACATTCCATTTGCGTTCCATTTCGCCGATAGAGCCTTTGGCGCCATCGATAAGTCCGTTGGCCTCAGCGACACCGAAGACGGACCATGATGGGTACTCGCTCCATGCCAACGAGAACACCGGTGGTGGATCGCCACCAGAACTGGTTGGCCCCGAGGCGGTATTGGTCTTGGACGAACTGCTGTCGCAACCGGTCCAGGCCACGGCGCCGACAGCGAGGGCGACGGCGAAAGGACTAACGTTGCGAAGCCAGTGTTTCCATATTGATCTTGTGTTTGTTTTCATCTTATTTTCCTTGTTAGAAGTGACACTGCGCCGAGTGCATTAGGCTTCTGGAATTCGGTTTTCGGTTTGTTGAGGGGCCGCAGCTTCTTTCTTGCCTGCCAAGCCAATCAACTGATCAAACTCGTCATTGGCTTCGCTGGTCTTGGCATATTCCAAAAACTCAGCTTCAGCACGGGCTGTATCCATGCCGGCAATTTCACGACTGACGCGAGCGTTGGCAGAGGCCTTCTGGCGGAGTTCACGCAACTCTCGCAATTCTTCCGAAGTGCGATCCATTGCCAAGCCGCTCATCATATCGGCAATTTGTTTTTCTTCTTTGGCAGACAGAACATCGGCCACCGTATCGTGCTTTTCTTCTTTGAGCTTTTCGAGTTCACGCATCAAGGTTTGAATTTGAGTCTTATGGCCGTTGACATTCGCAACCAATGCCTTCAAATCTTCTTCGATTTCGCTAACGCGTTTTTGCTTTTCAGTCAAAGTGCTGCTGAAATCGCGGAATGCAGCTTGGCACTTCATGTATTCAGGATCGGATTTTACTTTCTCTGGATCGCCATGATATTGTTCGACGATCTTCTTCGCCTTCGCAGCGGCACCTTCTCGCAATTTTTCCAGGTTCTGAATTTCAGCGGTAAGCTGCTTTAGCTTTTCCTTCTTGGTTTCTTCTTGAGCGATCATCGCAGCGATCGCATCTTTGTATTGGTTGAGGCGTTCACGCTTATCGCTAATGATGCGGTCGTAGTTCGCGGAAATAACGCCAGGATTCATCCGCAGCGATTCGCTCGCTTTATCGACACGGAAGGTCATGAAGTACCAAACGGCTCGCATGTATTTGCCAAGGGCATTGAACATCTTTATGTGGCTCCTATTGCATTTCTCTTGTTACAGTGTTCCAGTTTCCGGATCCTTCCATTTCCCGCAATCGCTCCTCTGTTCGCTGCGCGACTCGCAACGAAGTATCTAACTCATCTCGCAGGGCAGAAAGATCGCCTGTTTGATTTCTTTCTTGCATCGTCGTGAAATGGCTGACAGCTGTCTCCAGATGATCGATCGATGCTTTGATTTCGTTCATGACATTTTCACGTTGCTGTAAGATACTCTTTCTCGTTTCGGGTGAAATATTGCGAGAGAGCTCGTACAGTTGATAGGTTCTTCTTAGTTGTCCGATCGTTGCGCGAAAAAGTTCGTCAACTCGTTCTGAAACCTCTAAGAAACGAATTCCATGTTTCGATTTGGAACGAGCATCGTCGAACCGACCTTTGATTGTGCGGAGCAAAATCAAATAATCTTCCGTGCGATGATCGCGATCTTTCAGAAGCAGCTGAGCCAGTTGGTCCAATTCGGCATTTTGTTTTTGGACTTCCTGGTTCCTCATATCTTCCATTACTTGTTCGGTGATCGATTCAACTTGGAAGATCCAGCGGGTAGCCATCCAGCCTAAGCCACCTACCGTGCTGACCAAGCCAGCCAAATTCAGCCAGGAGCTCCCACCCGCCCCCCACGACAGAAGCCATGAGGTAGCACCAGCAACCAACGGTAAGACTACCGATGGCGCCAAAAAGATCTCGGACATCACGCGACGTCGTACATCTTTCACGGCAGAATTTCCGTCTCAAAAGGGCGTTTGGCCAAAAACAAATTGAACTGATGTCTCCCCTGTTAGATCTCCCGCAACAGCTCGCATCCGGTTGGCATCGACGCCTCGGCTCCTCAAATATTCGAAAGCCGCTGTCGCTCGATCGGAAGCGAGTTTTTTATTGGCTTCTACATTACCTTTGGTCGACGCGTTACCGCGGATCAACAAGTAATACTGTGGCCATGATTTTAGTTGTTCAATGAGTTCGTCTAGGGTCGATTGGCTTTGGTCCGTAAGCCGGGCCGTACCACGTCCAAAAACTAACGGAGGAACACTCAGTGTCCCCACCGGTATGAGTGTATCCCATTGGGCTGCGGTTAGCGATGGTAGGGTCGCCATGCCCCGAATTTGTTCTTCGTTTATCCCTGGATGAAAGGCTTTTTCGCGCAGTTGGCCCAGCGGTTTGTCAAAGAATACTCGGGTGTAGTCACCACCTGTCGGGTCGGACTTCAGGGCTCCCGTAGCCAAAAGTACACGGGTAATCTTCTTGGCCATATCCTCGATATTGTTCAGCCCCGATTCGTTGCGCAGGCCAAAATGCACATAGTTTTCCTGAGTATTGCGCCAGGCAATTTGCTTGAGCATTTTTTTGGCTTGCGCATCCGTCAATCCGGTCGAGCCAGGTGCTCCCGATTTCGAATCCTTGATCAGCAACTGCGCCATCGCCTCATCCGTCCGGAACTCATATAGGGCGGTGAAATAACACTCCAGCACGTCGCGCACCACGGCTTCATTCTTAGAAGCGAAGTCACGGCTCACAACCAAACAATCGACGATGTAACCAGAAAACCGTGAACTGTCGACGAGTACGTGAAGTTCTTCGTTGTTCAGCATTTCGCTCAAAAGTGGTTCCCAGGTCACAAAAACTTCGTCACCACTAGGAGCTGCTGCTTGATAACGCTTTTTCAATTCATCAGCGCTATTCACGGGTACGATTTTATTGCTTACTCCGTCCCGCATCCCAAAGTCATTCAGTACGACACGCGTCAGTGTTTCACTGGGTGACTCGCCGACCAAAACAATTTTGGTAGCCGCATTCGATTGAATGGCATCGATGTTGGGATACTTGTCACGATAAGCGACCATGGCATCCGCACCACGGCTCTCGTCGATTACAGCCACAGCGGTCGCCGGGATTTTATTCATCAGCTCGGATGACTTGATCAGGCTATCCAACGGAAAGGCTGCGAACTGGACTTTACCCGTGGCCAACGCCTCTAGCCGCTCCGAATAATTCGCATTGTCATCCACCATCTCTAGGCGGATACGTTTTTGTCGCAAGCGTTCAGCGAACTCATCGCTCCGCAATACGGCATAGCCCGAGAAGCCATCGAGAGCCAATTTGAGATTGTGATCGTATTGCGATGAACCTTTGGTGTTCTCTTCTTTTTGACGATCAAGCTCTTCTTGCTTTTGCTTTTCGGCTTTATCAATCTGTGGTTGCATCCAAAGTCGCCATACTGCAACCGCCGATCCGATCAGGATCAGCCAAACTATAGCAGCTATTACGATTTTCGATTTGTTCACAGCTCGGGCTCTCAGGAATTGCGATGAGTTAAGTTTCTAAGATCATTCAGGTGACAGGTGTTAGTTGCGTCGCCTTCGTTTCCCAGATTGAAGTAAGGCGGTGAGGATGACCCCCAAAAAAATCATTGAGCCAAAACAACAGCAGACGGATCCGAAGGATAAACCAGAGTTTGTAGTATTATTGGCCGGAGATCCATTGGGCATATTGGGGAAAGCGTTGCTTGGAACGGCTTCCTCTGGTGTGGTGTTTTCTGCTGCGGCCGTTGTACCGACCGGCGTGTTGTCGATTTTGGAGACGGCGGCCAAGGCTTCAGCAGCGAATTCGTCGGGTAGACCGGCAATCCAATCAAAATCGGATTCACCACTTTGGTCGGTGGCCGAGTCGGACTCGGCAAAGACAGCAGCGACAGCTTGATTCAACGCTTCTGCATCATCAGCGCGTCGATATTGGTGGACTTTCGTTGCCAAGGAATGATCTTTTTGCATGTCGACGCCAATCACATCGATGGTGATTCCACGGCGGATAATATCGGGGAGATATTGTTCCAATTTGACGGCGTCGGTTGCCTCACCATCGGTGACGACCAGTAAGCGAAACGTTCCAAAGGGATCTTTATCGCGAGCAGCCAGTAATGCATCTGTCGCTGCCTTCATTGCATGTCCCAGTGGAGTGCCACCATTAGCGCCGATTTCATTTACAACGCCCAAGAGTTTTTCTCGGTCCACGAGGGCTAGTGGATATAACCAGTTGCCATCGACGCCTTCCTGATTCAGTGCGAGCAACCCAATTTTAGTATCGGGAGATAAGTTGCTGAGCACGGTTCGCAACGCATTCTTGGCGGCATTGATTCGACGAATACGCCCATTTTTAGTGGACATCGATTCGTCCATCGAACCGGAGTCGTCAATAACGACCACGACATAATTGTCAGCCAGGATACTGGTTGGCAAATAATGCAAGAACGCCAAGGCAATCAGTAGGCAGCTAGAAAAACGAACCATGACTTTAGTCTCCCGATAGAAAGTGGTTGACCACCCATGGAGCAAAACAGAAAGTTGCCAGAGCGGAAGAGTGCGGTGACTCGCTCCGCTCTGACTTTTGTGGCACTTAGAAATCAAAATCACCGGGGGCAATCGATTCCGCGTCGACCTTAACAATGCGGAATTCAACCCGCATGTTTTCCTTCGCTTCGTCGATGTTCTTCGGTTTGGCAATGACAGGTTCCATCACCCCCGCACCTACCGGCGTGATCTGCGAGGCATCAAAGGTAACACCGAGTGATGTGGCATAGCTGGTAAGAGCTTCTTTTACTTTATCCGCTCGCGACTTGGATAAGTTCATCGCAGCTTGCATGGTCACTGCAGGGTCAGGGGTTCCGCCGCTGAAGGCACCCTTGCCGATCATGTCGACAAGATCCTTCATGTTGTTGAGATCCAATGGTTTGCCTTGGTAGAAGTACTTGTAGTCGCCAGGTTTACCTGTTTGACGAATAATGCCTTTGGCCATGCCCGCTTTCACTAGATCCAACAGAGTCTTTGTTGGGTCTGAGTGACCGCGGATAACCACACGAGCATTACCGAAAGTCGAGGCCGCTTTGAGAGCTCGATTGAATTCAGCACCATATTGATCCGCTGAAAACTCTTGTTGGTTCGGTTCAAAGTTGATCGTGAAGCTCACGATCGTATTGCTGTCGAGGTTTTCGCCCAAGAACATATCAGCCGATTCAGCATCGGTGGAGAAACGTTCGGTTGATTTAGGCTCTACATATTTAACGCCCGATAAGCTCGCTAGTTTTTGGTAGTCGAAGTCGGGTGGATCAAAGCCCATGCGTTTGGTCGCATAGCCCCATTTCGTAGCCAAGTCCAAAGCTTCGGTCATCTTTTGATTGAAGCCAGCCAAGTTACCTTTGTCGCGGAAGAATGCGATTTGGCCAGGTACTCCAACGAAAGTGCAATCGAGCAAGAGTCCATGGGCATCGATTTCAAGTGTTGGCAAAACTTCTGCGCCAAAGATGCGTTGTGAAGTGGTGAGGATTTTCTTGTACTTGTCACTCATCTTCTTGCTGTCTTCGAACGCTTTGCGATCGGCAACCAATTCATCAGACGCTTTGAGATAACCGGACACAAATTTTTGTACGGTCTCTTTATTGGCGTCATACCAGTCTTTGCGAACCGCATACACGTCAGCAATCGATCGGCTCATTTGTTGTGTGCTGTTGACAACATGAGCTCCTTCGACAGTTCCTTCAGCTCCACTCCCTTTCTGATCAAAACCGCCCGTGAGGCCAAGCATATCCGGAGTGATCACGCAGCACGCATCGATGGTGTTGTCTTTGCGAAATAGTTCTGCGGCACCATCAGGTCCAGTGAGGCCTTTGGTCCAAACGATTTGAACGTCGTCTTTAGAGAGCTGAGCTGCAGCCAATGAGTCATAGAGCAAACCGACGTGGGGGCCACCTTGTTGGCAAGCGATTTTTTTACCTTTGAGATCGTTCAGGCTCTTGATGCCGCTGCGAGCCACAATGTGGTCGCCCGCACTCCAAGAGAGTTGCAGAATGACCACTGGTTTAGTACGTGGGTCGGTACCGAGCACTTCGCTGGCTTGTCCGAGCATGTGCACGGTTCCGCGCAGGAACGGAGTTTTGCCCGCCAGGTAATCTTTCACTTGGCTTGGGAAGTCGTCGCCCGGTGTCAGTTTGAGAGAGAGCCCGAGACCTTGATAGATCGAACCGGGTTGCGTTTGCAAATCACCGTTGGCCAGAAACGTGGCGACGTCACCACCCCAGGTGATGTAGGGGACTTGAAGTGGGCCACTGCCACTGACCGGTTGAACTTTGACGTCACCGATGAGCGCACTGAATTTTTGTTGCCCCAAAACTGGGGAGGCTAGGCAGCAGATTGTGAGCAGCCAAAGTGAGGCAAATAGCTTTGTAAGACGTTTCATACTTTCGGTCCTCCCATTTTTAACGGATGCCCTGTAGTTCCAATTGGCGGATTTCTTGTTCCCACTGGGCGCGCTCTTCATCCGTTACGCTCGGATCTGGCAATAAACTACGGCGCGTACAGTTCACCAAGGCCTGCAAAGTCTGATAACGCCGCGTCGGGCCGATCGCGGGCGTAATAAAGTCCTTGATCACAAATTCCAATGCGGCTTTATCTTTAGGGGGGCTCGCCTTAAGCTGACTTCGCAGAGCCGCATAAGCCGCCGAGGAAAAGTCTTTTTCGAGCCCTTCTTGATCGAGCCATTGGACCAATTCGGGGGTGCTGAGTCCTGTTGGTTTAATCATCCAATCAATAAACTCGCGTCGATCTTCGCCATCGGGGTCCAATATGGGGATGATCAAGTCACCGACTCGTCCTGGGCGGCGGATGTCAGGTGACAGCAAGTGAATACGAGCGGTCATCAGCAACCAAATCACCCGCCCGCGCAAACGCGGATCGCTCATCATCGCTTGGATTTTGCCGGTCAAGCGACGTTCTGTCTCGTGAGCCCCCTCCCCTACTCCACCGAACTGTGTGTCGGCTTCGTCGACGAAGATGACGACTTTCTCGAGCGCCTCCAAAACACGTCGCAGCCGCTCAAAAATCACATCGGTTTGGCCAAACCATTGCGAACGAATATTCTTGAGGACCATCACCGGCATATCCAGCTCAGCCGCTACGGCCTCAAAAATAAACGTCTTGCCGCTACCGATGGGGCCTGCCACGGCAGCACCCGGTAAGGCTCGATCATCGGGTAGCCTCAATCGGGGAATAAAATACTCCTTCAGGAACTCTTTCAATTTCCGGAATCCCATCACTTGTTCTAGCGAATGTTCCGGTTTTTTGAATTCGATAACGTCCTCGCCTAATTGGGCCTGAATGAATTGTTCCACCTGCGCGAAAACGTCTTGCTTCTGTACTTGTTGGCCCGAGTAGCTGGCACCCACCAACAATTGCCGCAACGCATGTAAGCTCAAACCGGCAGTTGCAGGAGCTAACCACTCGTTCGCGCTTGCCGCTGTTGGACTCTGAATGTTGGGCGTTTTGCTCAGTGAATTCTCGGTCCACTGAATGAAGTGTTTGCGAACTTCGGTATCGGGAGCGGGGATTTCAATGGACAAAACTTGGGGAAGTCGGCTGACGCGCGGATGGATCAAACTTCGCGACTCGGCGATCAGACAAACCGTATCGCGGCCCGTAAAGAATGCAGGATCCCCGAACCAATCGGTCACAATGGAAATGCGCCGCTGTTGTGTATCGTTCAGTCTGGAAACATCACCATCTCCAGCTGGAAGCAGCATGTCGGCGCCTTCGATCAATATCAGAAGGTTTTCCGAAAGCACGCTGCGGGAACAAATCGTAAGTTGCCGCAAAAACTCCAAGGCTTGCGTCGCGTTTCCGATCGCATCACGAATGTATTGGTCAAATTCGCGGCGGCGCAGTTCGATTTGGCTGCCATCGCCAACCACTTCTTTGATGGGGAGACTATCGGGGCGTGTTCCCGTTTTCCAGGCCGCCCAAGCATTTCGCAATTTGGCTCGATCCTCATCCGATATTCGTATCGGACCGTTGAGTTCATAGACCACCTGGATGATGCCAGAAACTTTGGTTTTGGTCGTTAGAAACGGTACGATCGGAACATATTGTTGACCGTCAAAGTAGAGGTCATAGATGTTGCCCGACAGAACGATGGATCGAGACTGACCCGCATTGATCATGCGGGCAAGTTGTCCAAAGAACTTATACGCGATAGAAGGCAATGTCGCAGGATCGCGAATCGTGACCGGCGGCGAAGAGGTCGACATGCAATAAACTTCCCTTTGAAGGCGTCCAAACGAAAAGCGGATATCCGGCGTCATACCGAGAATCGGTGGAACCTTTATGGTTGCCGCCAAGATGGTTGCCAATGGGGAAGATTTTAACGCATCCAAGAGTCAGCGTTGAACCGCAGGCCAAATTTCTCAGGGAAAGAGGACCAAGAAAGCGAGTTATTCCTGGGATCGGTTCCCAGGTTCGGCTTCTTAGTTTCAGTTGATGGGCTGCTGAGGGGCCTAGCCCTATCTGTCCTACACATCTTTTTTGAGAGCGTATTCGGGGAATGGAGGCTTTCTTCAGGCCACCTAGCCTCCGCTGCGCTCCAGCTACGGGTGAAACGAATCCTAGCTAGCGTGTGGTTTTATGAGGCGATTTCGATACGCCAAAAGATGTGAAGGATAAATCGGGCTTCGGTGTTAGATGGCTCGGCGACGATCGCGAGCGTACCGAAGCGCCTTGCCTTTGACACGTCGGAAGGCAGCCAATAGTTCATTGGCATCTTTAAAGCGTCGATTTGGGCGAATTTCTAAAGTTTTACGCAACAACTCAATCAGTTCTGGATGAGCTTTACGTTTGAGCGTTTGGTAACCAGGGAATGGCCAGTCAAAAGGCCATTCAGGAAGATGGCCGGTGAGCATTTTGCACATGATCAACCCGAGCGAAAAGACGTCGGATTTCATCGAGGGGCGTCCCATCGCTTGTTCGGGAGCCATGTAACCAACGGTTCCTGACCCCGATCCGTGGATGGTGCGTTGAGCGATTTTAGCGATGCCAAAGTCGGTCAATTGCAAACGTCCGTCCGGCAATAGGATCATGTTTTCAGGCTTGATATCGCAATGAATGATCTTCATCCGATGGGCATAGGCCACCGCTTCGATCATTTGTTGAGCAAATTCCAAGGCGGTTTCGAAAGAAACCCGCTTTTTGAGGCGATCACAAAGCGTCTTTTCTCCCAGTCGCGAGGCAATCACGAAGCGGCCTTCGATGAAACTGGCGTCTTTCAGAGGGAGAATATTGGGGTGATCCAAGCGAGCCACCAAACGGGCTTCGCGTTGAAATGTGTCCAGCATGACTGGGCTAACATGGTTCTGATGGGGCATCTTCAAGGCGACTCGAATACCTTCAATGGTATCCATCGCTTGGTAAACGTAGGCGAACCCTCCCTGTGCTAATCGACGCTCGATTCGGTATTTACCGACTCGCTGGCGATTACGAAGAATGGCCGAGTCCACACGACGTTTCATCGTTGTCACACTCTGGGCTATCATATTCGTCGATTTGTAATCCTGCACAGGACAAGCAATCCGTATTCTAGTAGGCTACTTCCCATTTCGCCTTACGTCTTGCCAAGAAGAAACCACTCACCCGTTCGTGATTATCTGCTTCACCGTTGTAGCTTACCTTACTAAGTGTAGCACTGGCGCGCAGAAACCCAACAATCTTATCGGCACGATTTCAAAATATCTCGCGATCTCTATCATCACGAAAGTCATTTTTTTGATTAGGAACCAAAATGTCTCACAACTATGACGGCTCTCACACTCTCAGTTCCTCATCTGCTCGTCCATGGATCTTGGCGGAAGCGAGTTACGGACAGGTTCGACAGTTGGAATATCAAGTTGCCGTCTTGCCGATGGGAGCAACCGAACCTCACAACCTTCACCTTCCCTATGGCACCGATACCATCGAAGCCACGGGCTTGGCCGAACGAATTTGCGCTGAAGCCTGGAACCAAGGAGCGAAGGTCGTCATGCTACCGGCAATACCGTACGGAACCGAGACCAATATGCAGGAATTCCCTTTGGCGATGAATCTTTCTCCCACCACACTCTTCGCTCTGCTCACCGATTTGGTGGCAACGATCGAAAAGAGCGGGATTCGAAAACTGTTGATTTTCAATAGCCATGGCGGAAACGACTTTAAGCCTTTTTTGCGGGAAATTTGCCACAAAACTGAAGTGAAACTCTTCCTCTGTGACTGGTTCCGAATGGTTGGTGATCGGCAGTCCGAGATTTTCCAACATCGTGAAGATCATGCCGGTGAAATGGAAACATCGCTGATCATGCACCTCGCTCCCGGCTTGGTCCATTATGCTCCCGAGGGTGGTTTGCAAGCTGATGCCGGTGCGGTCAAGCCACTTCGTTTCGAAGCTCTACAGAAAGGTTGGGTGAGCATCACCAGGCCTTGGCACTTGCTTACGACCAATAGCGGATCCGGCAATCCTCATGCTGCCACGCCCGAAAAGGGTATCAAGGTTGCCGACTTAGTCGCCGAACGACTCGTGCCATTCCTGGTACACCTAGCAGCCGCCCCCATCGACTCTACGTTTCCGTTTGCGGAATAATCGGCTCGACAAGCAATGCAACGAAACAGCCGCCGATTAACGGCGCCGTCCACGGCGGTGATGGCGACCGCGGCGCGAGCGTGAATCGCATTGTGGATGGGAGTCCATGGCATCGAATTCAGCCGACGGAGCCGACTGAAGATAAGAGGCATATGTCGCTTCATCGACCTCTACTTTGGTGGCTACTGCACGAAAGATGGAGAGGCCTTGGGATTTCGCCACGATTTCGCGCCGTGTCCGTCCCTTCGGATCTTCTTCCCAGCTCTCTGGCGTGGCTGTGATCTCAAAAAGCGGCTTAACGGCATTTTGAAAGTACGACCAATAGGCGGGGTTATCTGTCTGAAAAAAGAACGTCCCCCCTGAGGCGAGTCTTCGATGGGCCAAAATCAAAAACTCAGGAGATAACAACCGCTTCTGTTCCTGGCCTGGCTCGCGATACGGTTGCGGATGATAGATATGGAGCTGATGGATGGAACCGTCAACGAAATAATCGCGGATGAATTCGCTGCCACCACAAACCAGAAATCGAACATTGTTGAGCCCCCGTTGGTTGCCTCGGCGGGTGGCGTACCGAATCACCATGGGCAAAATGTCGACCGCCATATGATCCCATTCGGGGTGCCGCACGGCACTGCTCACGGCAAAGCGGCCATTTCCACAGCCGAGTTCTACAACCCATGGGGCTTGGCGGCCGAAAATCTCGTGCCAATCGACACTATTCGGAGCGGGAAGTTGTTTTATTCCCGTTTTGGTCCAATTTTCCTGCTCCAAAATAATGCCCGGAATCGGAACACCAGCTTCGATTTCCAGTTCACCCGGTTGGGCCGGCGGAGAATTGTCGTGACGCGGATTTCGGTTCATGATTTCTCTTGTTCCGCATAACGACGTGCGAGTTCGATGTAATGCTCCGCACCACGCGCGAGTCGTTGTTGATCTTCTGGTGTCAAGGTGCGAATGACTTTGGCGGGAACCCCAACGGCCAGCGAACCTGGCGGAATGGTCTTACCCTCAGGAACCAAAGCCCCTGCACCCACGATCGAGCCGCTGCAGATGGTAGCTCCGTTTAGCACCGTTGCCCCAATGCCGATCAACGCGTCGTTTTCCACACGAGCGCCATGAACAATCGCCCCATGACCGATCGTGACTCGGTCTCCAATAATGCAAGGAAATCCCGGATCAGCATGTAAACAGCTCAAGTCTTGGACATTGGTACCGGAGCCAATTCGCACGGGGGCCGAGTCCCCACGAATGACCGTTCCAAACCAGATGCTTGATTCAGGGCCGATGTACACATCGCCACGCACGGTCGCGGTTGGCGCGATCCAAGCCGTGTCGGCTACCAGTTCGGGGCGAAAGCCAAGTTCACCCGATACGACGTCGCTGTCTGGGCTCGCCGGGATGTCTGGGCCGTTGGGGCTTGGTTGGCTTTCAGGCAGATTCGATTCGTTGGGTGGGGTAATTGTCATAAAGAACATTGTCGTAAGTAGGTTGGCGACCGCAAGCGGTGTGATACACTTCTGGCTGGACAATCGTGCGAATCGCTCCTCGTGAGCCGACGTTGGTGTTGCTCGAACAACTATTCGCTTCATTCCAACCCTTCATAACACATCAGGATTTAATCAACATGGCTAAGAAGAAAAAGGTCGCTAAGGCGAAGACCGTCAAGTCCCTAAAAGCGAAAGGCAAGTCGAAAAAGGTTGAACTCGAGAGAATCGTATTGCGAACTGGCGAAGCGTTGGTCGAAGCCGATGAAGCATGGTCCGCAGCGGAACCAGAAGTGGTTATCGGCGAACTCGATGGGCCTGTCGGATACTCGATCGCTCAGTTGATTGGCGATCAAGTCAAAGGTCACACCAAGGTCTTTGCGATTTTGAATAGCGATGTGCAAATTCGTCCTGTCACTTTGATGGTGAGCAAGGTAACCGTCAAGAGCGAAGCCTATACCAATATCTTGATGGGTACGGTGCAAGCGGCTATCGCTCATGGTGTGCTGGACGCAGTTCGCGAAGGGATCATTCCGAAAGAGAAAGCCAACGAGCTCGGTATCATTGTATCGGTGTGGCTCGATCCCTCGGTCGTTGATGCCAACTTTGATCCCGAAGTGCTCTTTGCAACCAACCGCGAAGCGACCACGAAGGCTCTTCGCAAAGCGATGCGCAATGAGCCATCGATTGATTGGTTGTTAGAAAATCAAAACCAAGTCACACACTATTTCCATCAGCTAGCTGTCGACAAGTTTAAGTCGTAGCTTGGGGGCTCCGACCCGAGTCGTAGTGCGGGTCTCCGACCCGCTCTGATTTATAGAAAAACACTGTAGGTTGGGTCTCTGACCCGACCTACTTTTTTTGAAAAACGCTGCAGTGCGGGTCGGAGACCCACCCTACATGATCGCGGCCTTTTTTTAACGCAATGGATCGAATCGCGAGAGAAGTCGTTCTTGATTTTGCTCGCGTAAACGGCAGAGGACTGCCGTTCTACAAAACTACGAGCGGCCTTTAGGGGGCTTGGGACGATAGCCCTTGGGCTGTTGATGACGAGAGCTCTTCTTGCTCCCTTTCTTCTGCCCATCGACAGGTTTGATGGTGTGCACATACTCACCCCGAAAACGAGCATTCGCATCGTCGCGACGACGTTGAATCGCTTCCTTGGGTGGCTTATCGGGAATCAGACAATCACAGCCTGACCCGATCAAGTCTTGGCGTCCAGCTTCCATCAATGCTTCACGTACTTCGAAATAATTTTCAGGCTTAAAGAACTGCATCAATGCTCGCTGCAGTTTGCGATCCTTCAAAGACTTGGCGGTTTCCACTTTCTTTTTTGTAAATGGATCAATGCCCGTGTAATACATACACGTCGCTACATCCAACGGCGCAGGAATAAAGTCCTGGACTTGGTCGGGCTTGTATCCATTGCGTTTCAAAAAGACCGCCAAATGAATCATTGCGTCCAAGTCGCTACCGGGATGGCTCGCAATGAAGTAGGGAACCAGATACTGCTTCTTGCCAGCTCGTTTCGATTCTCGAGCGAACTTATCGGCGAACTTTTCGAAGTCGTCGTTGCAGGGCTTCTTCATTTTGTCGAGCACATAAGGATCGACATGTTCGGGAGCTACCTTAAGATGTCCACCGACATGATGCGCGGTTAATTCTCGCATGTATTCGGGCGAACGCTGGGCCAAGTCCATACGAATACCGCTGGCAACCAACACTTTTTTCACGCCGTCGACACTTCGCGCATCACGCATCAAATTGATCAGTGGTCCATGGTCCGTACCGAGCAACTTGCAAATCTTGGGATGCACGCAAGATTGACGGCGACACATCGCTTCCACTTCGGGACGTGTGCATTGCATTTGATACATGTTGGCTGTTGGGCCGCCGATGTCGCTGACTGTCCCTTTGAAGCCGTTATCTTCAGCCATCTGTTTGATTTCGGTCACGACCGATTCGCGGCTTCGCGATTGAATGATGCGGCCTTGGTGCGCAGTGATCGAGCAGAACGTGCAACCACCGAAACAGCCACGCATAATGGTGACCGAATTCTTGATCGTTTCAAACGCTGGAATCGGCTCTTTGTACGAGGGATGCGCTTTGCGAGTGTAGGGCAATCCAAAAATTCGATCCATCGATTTTTCTGTCACGGGGAGCGCTGGCGGAGTCACCACAATCGCTTGCCGATCATGGAACTGAACCAAGGTGCGAGCGTTATACGGATTGGTCTCATTGTGAATCATCCGCGTTGCTTCTGCGAAAGCAACTTTGTCATCGCGCACCTGTTCAAAACTCGGCATCGTCAAAGCTTCTTCAGGTGGCTTTTCAGAGGCTCCTAACGCATACGCTACTCCACGCATCTTTCGCAAATCGGCGATAGTTTCGCCTGCTGCTAACCGCTGCGCCATTTCAATGATGGTGCGTTCGCCCATTCCATACGCGACCAAGTCGGCTTTGGAATCAAGCAATATGGAGCGACGCACTTTGTCGCTCCAATAATCATAATGAGCTAAACGGCGCAAACTCGCTTCAACACCACCCGCAATAACAGGCACACCTTTGTAGGCTTCACGCGCTCGTTGACAGTAGGCGAGTGTGGCGCGGTCAGGCCGAAGGCCAATCTTGCCACCAGGTGAATAGGCGTCCGCGTTTCGAACTTTCTTATTAGCCGTGTAATGGTTGATCATCGAGTCCATATTCCCTGCGCTGATCGCAAAGAAAAGTCTCGGTTTACCAAAACGTCGCCAATCATCGCATTTATGCCAATCGGGTTGGCTCACGATACCGACGCGAAACCCTGCTGCTTGCAATGTTCGCCCCAAGATGGCCATCGCAAAACTGGGATGATCTACATAGGCATCGCCGGTCACAAAGACGACATCCAATTCATCCCAACCGTAGGCCCGGGCTTCTTCCATGCTCATGGGCAACGGTCGGCGATCCTTCAAAGGAATCAACCGCTCGTTTTCGGGAATAATGGACTCAAGCTGCCCATCCCGAGTCGGAGATTGTCCTAGAATGGGGAGAGAAAGTGTCATCGATGGGTGGTCCCAATACGTTGAATGTTCAAATCAGTGGACAGGCAGGCAATCTGACCTGACTATCGATACAATTTCGTCTTCATTCGGCATCGCCTAGAAAGCAACTGATTTCGTGCCTATAGAGTTGCCGTTCGAAAACAAAGACCTAACAAAGCTACAACAGGATGGTTAAGTCCGAATTGTGCTGCCCTTGGAGGGGATCCTTAAAGCGGATCTACTACTTGAAGGTTAGCCACAAAACCGGATTCTGACTAGAGTTATCGGTTCCGAAGTTTCCAGCTGTCGGGGAATTCTATGGCTGCTGAGCAGTCCAAAATCATCAAGAATCCAGGCGATTCGGGCCCAATGGTGCTGCGAATCGAAGGCATTATTGCGAGTGCCGAGAAAATTCGAGAACGAATTCATAAGGAATTACCGACGCACAGCGGTCTCACGGGGGCGGTCGATTACATTGTTTCCGCGGCCAATTCGGCCCAACGCGTCACGGCCCAAATCCAACATCCACTCTCCTTCCACCGACTTCCAGCCATTTTCCTCGCAGTGGCTCTTATCCTCTTAGTCGGGTGGGTCTATTGGAACTTTTTTCACGTATCAACCCTTTCGGTCGCCACCGCCAATCGCGATTCGGGCGACTTGTTCCAAGAAACGGCCCAAACATGGCGACTACGACTCAAGCCCGTTTTGGTGCCTGGTTCTAAAGAAGCAGTCGAGTATGTCGACTCAGGACGCTCGGATCTCGCCTTTGTTCAAGGTGGTATGCCGATTCCCGAAGAGCTGCCTCGTTTGCGCTCACCCTCGGATGAAGTCGTGCTGTGGTTGACTCGCGCGAACGTTCTCAAGATTGAGGATGTAAAGAAAGTCATCACCAGCGTCGAAGGAGAAGGAAGTCACACCGTTGCGAAGTTGTTCGTGAAAGAATGGGGACTCGAAAACCAAGTGCAATTTTTGCATCAGTGGGGTTCAATCGCGGATGGAGCCCTCACGGAAATTCCCGAAGACGTAGACGCGGTCTTAGTTGTCAAAGATGCCTCGGACGCCGCCACCCTAAAGACACTCAATACGCTTTACGCCCAGAATTTTCGACTCAACTCGCCGTACTTGGGGGCTGCCGCTGAGAACTTTGATTTTCTGGAAGAGATCAAGTTGCCTATCGGCTATTTCGATCTTGAACCGTTGCAACCAGAGCGAGAACTGCTGACCTATCGCGTTCCCACGTTTCTGGTTGCTCGTCGCAATTTAACTCCACGTCTCTTGGCGGTCGCCGCACAAGTCTTCGATAGCGAACCGATCAACATCGCTGATAAAGAATTCCTTCCCACTGCCTCCAACGCCAGTGAAATGTTCCAAGGCGTGGAAGCCTTCTTAGGTATCATCGTGAACATCGTCTTGGCCTTCTTGGCTTTGTTGGGGCTCGAGATGATGACTTACCGTAAGCGATTTCATGAACTCAATTCGTTGGTGAGCTTGTTAAGCATGCTCCAAAGCAATAAAGACATCTTGGCTGTGGAAGATGTTCGAGTCCGCAACGAGAACCTGAAGTACTTGTCGACGGTGAGCGACTTGTTAGGTTTAATCAGTGCGGTGAGTGGTTATTACACTCAAGAAAATTCTTCGCTGCTGTTCAACAATCTATCGGAAGTGGTTCATCAACGTTGCGATAACTTGAAGCTCAATATTCAGCTCAAGATCTTGCATGCTGGGATTCAGCTCGATAAGCCAGCCCCCGTTTCCACTGCACCGTTGGTGTAACATTTCGTTTAGCCCGTTGCCGTAGCGAAGCGGAGGCAAGGTTAGCCAACGCTGGACTCACAACCGGTACCTTCGCTCCGCAACAGCAGGCCATAAGCTGATGCTATGGTTTGCCGGCTAACGCTTTTGCCCAGGCTTCGAGTTTTTTATCGAGGATACTGAGTGGCATTCCACCATCGCGCAGTAGTTGATCATGGAAATCGGCCAATTTGAATTGGTCGCCTAAGAGTTTCTCATATTTGGCTCGCCACTGGCGAATTTGCAGAGAGCCGATTTTGTAGGCTAAGGCTTGACCGGGCATTGCCATATATCGCTCGATTTCGGCCACGGCTCCTTGTTCGTTGATCGGTTCGTTGGCCATCATGTATTCGATTGCTTGCTCGCGCGTCCAACCTTTATGGTGCAAACCTACATCGACTACCAGGCGGATCGCGCGATGCATCTCGTCACTAAGAGCGCCCAGGTATTGTTCGGGTTCTTGATACAAGCCCAATTCACCACCGATCGATTCACAATACAGAGCCCAACCTTCGCCATAAGCTCCATACCAAATAAATCGCAAGAACTTTGGCAAGCGTTCATTCTCTTGCTGCAAAGACACTTGATAGTGATGACCGGGAATCGCTTCATGGGCAAACAGAGAATCCATGCCACTGGTGATATTGAACTTCTCAGGTTCAGGAATTGGAAGATAAAAGATACCGGGGCGACTCCCGTCGGCAGAGCCTGGCATGTATTCCGCACTCGCTGTCGCTTCACGGAACGATTCGGTACGTCGAATTTCAAAAGGTGTTTTGGGGCGTGACACAAACAACGCATCGAGTTTGGGTTCGATCTTGGCTTGGATGTTGCGAAACGCTTGCAGAACTTCTTCCGCATTTTTATACGGTGTGAAACGTGGATCGCTGCGAACAACATTGAAGAACTGTTCCAAGGTTCCATCGATCTTGAGTTGCTTTTGGACTTTTTCCATTTCGCTGCGAATACGAGCGACCTCTTTCTCACCAGTGGCAAAGATCTCATCGGGTGTCAAATTGGTAGTGGTCCATGTTCGGACCAAGTAAGCGTAATGCTCTGGACCATGAGGCAAACTGCCAATGCCCGAAGTCTTGCGAGTTTTCGGAATGTACTCGTCGCGCAAGTAGGCACCAAATCGCTGATAAGCTGGAATGATCTTTTCGGAGATCGCCTTCTTGTAGGCTTCGGTTAAACGCTCTTTGTCGGTGGACGAAAAGCTTGCTGGTAGGTCGCGGATAGGAGCGTAAAACAAACTTTGAGTTGGGTCGGTGGTCACGATTGTAGGATCGAGCATTTGGGTGACCATACGCTCGGCCAATATTTTGGGGAGCACATAGCCTTCGGCTGCTCCACGCTTAAAGGCATCGATCGAGGCGTTGACCCAAACTTCAAAATCTTCAATGCGACCGAGCCAGTTTTCGTAATCCTTAACACTCTTGAATGGTTGGCTGCTGCTGCCGCTTCCCAACTGAGCAAACAGTAAATGCAAACCGTCGAATTGATGGGTAGGAATGCGTTCAAAATCGAAAGCGATCGCTTCGAGTTGATTCGCTAATTCATATTGCAAAATCTCTGCTGCGAGTTCGGTTTCTGCGGAGGCTTGACCGCTGGGTGCGTCTTTCAATTGCAAAAGAGTATCTTGGAAAAAGTACTTTCGTTGGGCCACATGATCGGGTGATGAGGTGATGGCCAAACGATCGTTGTAGCGGGCATCTCCCTGCATAGTCGCGTCGACTGGGAACAGGATGCGGCGACGTTCGTGGTATTGGTCGAAGGTTTTCTTAAATAATCTTCGCGCGTTACTTCTTGGGCCCCTAGCGTATTTCCAAGGTTCGAAAGCAACCACAGGCCAATGCAGCAACATGCTCCAACAAGACTCGAATTCCTAGACATTAACCGCATTGCGGGGCTCCATAAACGTTTAACCAAATGGTGGGAAACGGCAAAAAGGAGAGGCTTCCAGGCCATCAGTATAGGGCTCCCTACGACATTTCTAAGTAGGGATCGCCCCTAAATTGGCCTTTAGCCTTTCTCAAAAACGGTTTTGGCAACTAAACTTGGTGGGTAGCTTTCCCGTACTTTGAGAGATTTCATTCCGACATGCGTCCTAATTTCCGTCGAAATAGTTCACCTCCGCCACGTGCGCCGAGGACGATTCAAAACCCCGCCCCTGCCCCACTTTCTCCAAGTTCTGACGCAGTGCTGTCGGTCGTAACGATCGGTTCTGAAATTCGTCATCCATCGATTTACAAAAAACGAATTTCGGACATCGACGGTTATCCAGAACCAGGTGAATGGGTGGCCGTACGAACAGAGCCCAAAGGTAACTTTTTCGGCTACGGTATTTACAACCCTTTGGCCGAGATATCGTTGCGGATGTTTCGTTATTCTTCGCAACGTCCCGATCGTGCTTTCTTTGAACAACTCTTGCAACAGGCGATATCGCTACGCACCGATGTTTTGAATCTTCCTGCGAAGACAGACACATATCGGTTGGTGCATGCGGAAGCGGATGGCTTTCCTGGTTTGGTCATCGATCGCTTTGGCGATACGTTGAGTGCCGAAGCATTTAGTTTGGGCATGTTCCAGCGCGGTCCCGAAATTTTGGAAATGGCTTGTCAATTAACGGGTGCGTCGCATTGGTTGTTGCAACCGAGTCCGCATTCCGAAGATCAGGAAGGCTTTGCTGCCGAGCCGCTCAAATCAGCTGGTGCACCGGCTGCAATTACCGTGCAAGAATATGGGACTCGCTTTCGCGTGAAGTTTGAAGGAGGCCATAAGACTGGCTTCTTCTGCGACCAGCGTGAGAACCGCCGCATGCTGGCTGAGTTCACCGCAGGCAAAAGTGTGCTCGACCTCTGTTGTTACAGCGGAGGGTTCGCGATCCAGGCCAAGGTCTTAGGTAAAGCCGAAGAAGTTGTGGCTGTCGATCTTGATGAACGACCATTACAACAAGCCAAAGAGAACGCGAATTTGAATCAAGCTCGAATCAAGTTCGCGCAATCAGACGTCTTTCCTTACATGCGAGACTTAATTCGCGTCGGCAAACAATATGACGTAGTGGTTTTGGATCCACCGAAATTGATTCGCTCGCGAGAAGAAATCGAGGAAGGGACTCGCAAACACTTCGACCTAAATCGTTTAGCCATGCAATGCGTTAAGCCGGGTGGTATTTTGTTGACGTGCACTTGTGCAGGGCTGTTGGCGGGAGATGAGTTTCAACGCTTGGTTATATCTGCATCGAAACAAGCGGGACCATTAGATGGCACACTGGATGATGGGCGACCGAGGCACGCACCCCGGCCGATGCAGATTTTGCATCGAACCGGAGCGGGGCCTGATCATCCGATTTCTGCTTGGTGTCCTGAAACGGAATATCTCACCGCGATATGGGCGCGGATGGGATAATGCCGTGGCGGCCTATGGATTAATTGTTCTTCGTGGGGCGGAACTGATTAATCCATGAAAGGTAAGGAGCCGCATAACGCGTCTGAATCCAAAGTTTGCCTTGCCCTTGGAAACGACAGACTAAGCCTTCACCGCTGAAGAAGAGCCTCTTGAAGCCACCGCCGCGCAAACCGGGGAGTGTGGTGACGTTGTACATCAAGGTATCTTCAAACGCGACGATGTAGCCGGTGTCGACCATGAAGTCGCCACTCACATCGATTTGAAGAACAGCACCATAGGAATTGAAAAAGATATCGCCTTGCCCAGAAGCTTTAAGCAACACAAGGCCTTCACCACTGAAGAAACCTTTGGCACCTTGCCACTTGCCGGTTACATCAACGCCATCGCTGTGAGCCATAAAAGCACCGCGTTGGAGCATGAGTGAGCCGCCGGAAAGATGATAATGTTGTGTGTCACCTAGATGGCCCGGTGCGAAAACCACTTCGCCCGCTCCACGTGCAGCGGTGAACGTGTTGACGATCATGCTTTCGCCACCAAACATTCGTCCCAGTGACTTCAGCGCGCCACCTTTGAGGCCCGCCTTCATGTCCAGCGTCGGTGACATCGAAGCCATCGCTGACGGCTCAGCGTGCACACGCTGACCTGGTTGAAGTTTCACGGTGAGCAATGAAAAGTCGGGTCGTAAACTAATTTCGTGTTCGAGTTGGGCTGACATATTTGTGAAATCCATGTGGATTGTGAAAGTTGAGTGAATGAGTGATTAGCGAGGACGGAGTTTAGGACCTAGAAGTTTGCCAAAGCTCGGAGGGTTATGGCTTTGGCAATAGAGTGTCCCTTGGCCTTGGAACTTGCATACAAGTCCTTCACCACCCAGGAAGCTGCCGATCAAACTCTTGCCAGCTTTGCCGATACGAAATTGCAACGTATCTTCAAAGGCAACGATGTGTCCTGTATCGACGGTGTACTCGCCATTGACTTGAATAGGATAGATGGCACCATAGCTACTTAGGAACAGATCCCCTGCTCCGCTGCACTTCACCCAAAACATCGATTCACCGCTAAAGAGTGCGGATGAAAAGCCTTGCCATGAGGTGTCGATTTCGATATTGCCGGTGGAGGCCAACCAACTGGTACCTTGCACAATCATGGTGCCTCCGGTCAATGTGTGATGGACGCAATCACCCATCATGGCTGGTCCGATCAGTAATGACTGATTCGATTGTTGTGCCGTGAAATGATTCAAGAAAAAGTTCTCGCCGGAGAACATTCGCTTCAAGCCTTTGATGATTCCTCCTGAACCTCCTCGACTTTTCGAGGTCGTGTTGACCGTGAGACCCGTGGACATAGCGATCATCGCGCCCACTTCGCAAGTGATTCCTTCCCCTTGCTCAAGTTGAAAGCGAATGGCGGTGGCCGCAGGGCGGCAAAGCATTTGGTATTTCATAATAGGTAGAGTGAGTTATTGGTGTGTGGAATGGGAAACAGAGGTAGTGAGATCGCAGACGATTAGTAAAGATGTGAATTGGTCCAAGCGGCCAAGCCATCAAATGAACGTGACTGCATATAGATCTTGCCCGGTCCCTTCACTCGAGTCACCAAACCTTCACCACCAAAGAAACTCGAAAAGATGCCCCCTGCCAAGCCAAGGCGGATGCTGATCGAAGGCTCATAGGCCACCAAATGGCCTGTATCAACGATGTACTCGTCTTGGATGTCGCGGGTGAAGATCGCCCCGTAGGCCCCGAACCACACACGCCCTTTGCCACTCACTTTCAACCGAAACAAACCTTCGCCGCCGAAGTAGCTTCTCCAGCCTGCCCAACCCAATCCAAGATTGA
>JAFLCP010000037.1 GCA_017303505.1 Planctomycetota bacterium
CCAAGAAACATATTCATCTCAGCATTACACTAACAAAACAGATTCACAAATATTCCAAGGAGAATTAGAGAATGAAAAAGAATTTGGCCCTTCAAGAAACCGAATCACCGGACCGCTGGTGTCGCTGGTCACCGTTAAGGCAATGCCGAAGCAGAGTGAAAAAAACATCACTCCCAACATGCCGCTGCCCGGTGAACTTCCATCCAACGAACCGACCGCTTCTTGCAGCGGATTGCGAGGAATAATATCAAGAAACGCATCTTTGGCGGTCTTGGCCTTATCCGCTTGGCCTTTGGTCTTGGCCGCATCGGCAGCGTACTTCGCTTTGATCTGTTCTTTCGAGGCTTCTGAGATTTGATTGCCTGGCTTGAGTGTATTGGCCAAGGCGATGCCGATGAGTACGGCGGAAATGGAGAAGATCAGAGTCACCACCAAAGTCTGTAGGCCCATTCGTCCAAGTTTTCGCGTGTCACCGATGCTCGCGACACCTAACACCAAAGCGCAAAAGACGAGCGGAACTACAACCATGAAGATCAAACGCAAGAAGACTTGGCCGACTATATCGGCAAAGAAGGCGATCCATTGACGGACTTCGACGGCAAGAAACGCGTTGGCCAATAATCCAGCACAAACACCGATCATCAGCCCCAACATGATTTGCCAATGGAGACTGAGACCACTTTTCTCTTTCGAATTTTCCACGATTCAACCTAGTCTGAACCAAGTGCCGGAGTATCTAACTGGTGCCCATGGTTCGCTTCCATGGCCTCCCCATTGTAAGTGGTTTGTGCGGCAGATGTTATCATAGACTTCGACTTTCTGGCGAAACCAATTATCTGACCATTGGCTCCGGTTCATAGGTCGAATGTTAGCGTATCACTAAGTCCCTAACGCCAGATGCCCAGCGTTTGGAACGTTGGGACGGCTCCATCGCTTGATGACGAAGCGTTATTGGATGGGGCAAGAAGAAAAAGAGCGGGTGATGGGATTCGAACCCACGACATACAGCTTGGGAAGCTATCACTCTGCCAACTGAGTTACACCCGCAGTTTAGAAATGTTCTTTTTTGCCAAACAAAATGGACCGACAATATGCGTCGCCATCTGCAATGACTAATGCGATTGAGGTTGGTGCCTCGGATCGGTCTCTAGAATAATATCGCTGATTCCCTTCGGATTAAAGCCTTTAAAGCCATCGTTTCGTTGCAGAATTTCGAGATGAGAACCGATCGCTCCTTCTGCACGAAACTTATCGGCCTGTTCGGATGTGACCCACCCTTTTTGAAGAGCCCGCGAGATTCGTTTTTCGCAGATTTTCCAGCGTTCACCGATGGTAAAAGACTGGCGAAGGTGCGGTAAATCAGTGAACGGATTCATGCTGGCTGAGCCCAGTGTGGTGAGTTGTGCTCGAGCCGCTTCAAAATCGAATTGGCATTCTAAATGGTGCATTCCCGCTTGCAGAATCGCTTCGCCATGCAAGGCGCACCACAGGCCGACCGTACCAAGTCGATCGCGCTCGGGGAGTGGTTCATGAGCGAAATCTCGCACAATCTCGTCCGGCGCCAAATCGACATCCGCAAACACCACAACGCCCGTTTCTGGTTGTTCCATCACTTGCGCTCCCCAGCCCGCTTCTCGCCCGGCGTAAAAGCGTTCGCGACATTGCAAGCCGAGCATTTCGAGAACACGAATTAAGCGATAGAAGCAATGGCGACTACTGCGATACGTGTGATGGTCGTGGTTGGCCCAGCCGAGCCCCAAGCGTTGTTGACGCATATATTGCAATCGCCCCGCCTGATTTCGGCCTTGCCAAAACGCACGTTCGGCCGCGAAGAACTCATCGCAGGCACGCGCCACTCCGACTTGAACGATGGCCTGTTGCACACGCTCTTCGAGTAGATCAAAGCCTTGTTCATCATCTTGCAGATTTCGTGGGCGAAGTCGAAATGCTTGAGCCAACTCGGCTAGGGCAGCGAGGTCGGGTTGAGGCATGGGACTCCAGTGCCAACCACCATGACGCTCGACAACCCAGATTTCCCAATCTGCGGCGGAACGAAATAAAGCTCGGCGCATCGCGGAACCTGGTTGGCCGATTACAGGACATTCGGCATCGCTGGTTTGATGAGCAACCAGAAAATCGACCACCGATTCCACTTTAAGGGCCAGCCAAGCAGTGGACTGCGATGGCAGTGAATGGCGACTAATGACATCTGGTAATTTCGCTTGCGTGTGTCGCCAGAGAGGTGGGGAATCACTGGAGTCCGACGAAACGCGAACGATCGCGAATCCCAGATGTTGAAGTTCCGCAGGGCTTTGCCGAACGACAATTCGATCGATCCAATCGAGCAAACGTGTCCCCGTGTGCTCGTAGAGTTCGGACTTGAAACGCGCTAACCAAGGCGAAGCCTTCTCGGCGTCCGACAGGGCTGAAAGGACTGCTTCAGTCGCTTCGGGGTGTTTAGTCCACTGAAAATCGGCTGGCGCGGTAGTCATGGGATTCATCTTTGCCTTGGAATTTCGAAGAAAAGAGAGGTGAGGGCCTATTATTATTCTACGCGTTCTATTGTCCGTTGGGGGCCGGACAAGGTATCCTAAAAGCTGATTTTTGGGGCTTGTTTCCTGGGTGATCAATTAGGATGGGTTGCCGTGTTTCAGAATATACAATGGAAAAGCCAAGGGAATCGAAAATGGCAATTGCGCAACGAATCCCCCTCCCCTGTCGTTTCTACCATTGAGATCGCCAACGATATGTTCAATTTTTCAGCGAGACAGGCCACTTGGTTTGCGCTCCGCTGTTTCCTGACAGGCTTTCTATTGGTATTGGCGTCACTTTCTTTCGCGCAAGATAGTGGCCGGCTCACCGCCATCGCTGTCGATGAAAAAACGACCGATGACAACGCCAAAGAAATGCGGATCCGTGAGCTGATCGAATTGCTAGGCTCCGAGCAGTTTGCATCAAGACAAAGGGCGCAGCTCGAATTGGAGCTGATGGGATTGGATGCCTTCGAAGCCTTACGTGAAGCGTTCGAGCATCCGGATCAAGAAGTGGCCGCCATGGCTCGTTATTTGATCAACAGCGCCAAAGTTGAATGGGCTACGGAAAATGATCCGCCGTCCGTCCGCGAAACTTTACGAAACTACGACGTCCGGCCTGTTGTCAATCGCAAAGAGATGATTGATAGGTTATCGGAACTGCAAGCTCGCGAAGGTTGGGCTCCGTTGTGTCGCATTGCAAAATTTGAACCGAACAACAGTTTGGCCAAGTATGCCTCGTTGCAGTTGATGAACAAACGCAAGAAGATGACCGACGAAGATAAGCAAGTCTTCGTAGAACTTGTGAAGCGCGAGTTTGGTAAAAGCCGTCGTACCAGCGTGGAGTGGTTGCAACGTCTAGCGGATCTTTTCACCAATCCACAAGCGGACCCGAAACCTTGGTTTCAGATTGCTGAAAACGAACATGAGCTGTTGGACTCAGGCTCCAATGACACCTTTCACGAAACCGTCGAGACGCTGTATCAATGGACGGCCATCTTAGCGGTCGATTACAACAAACGTGAAGATGCTCTGCGGATGGCACGGGGAGCGGTGCGTATTGTAGGCAACGATCCTATGGGACTCCGCGATGCTGCTTATTGGGTTATCGATCACGGCTTTCCTGAACTCGTTCAAGAAATGAACGATGAGAATCAAGCTCTGTTCTCCAAGATGGCAGAGTTAATGTACTGCCTGGCCGAAAGTTATCGCGCTAGAAAAATGGAACCCAATGCGGCAGAGTTTGCGGATTTGGCATTCAAAAATAATTCTGTCGGCATGTTGGCCGCCCGCGATCCAAGGGCGTATCGCTACTACCGCGCATTCAGTTTAGAGAAACGGGGTTTGTTTGATTGGAGCGAAAGAGAATACCAAGAAACGCTCAAGAACTCTCGACTTCTCGACAATGTTGGCTTGGCGGCCCGTTACTTCTACAGCGATATGCTTCACGATATTGGACGAACGGAAGATGCGGGGAATGTGTGGAAAGAGATTCTGGAAGAGCTGGAGAGTATCGGCGAATCGTATCGTCAACAGCTACACGCTCAGTTGGACTTAGCCAATCTATCGGACCCCGCAGGTGTTATCAGTCAAGCCTATTACTATCAGGGACAAGCTCTTGCCGATAAGGGGGGAATTGTTCAAGCGAAAATCAAATTAAATTATGCGTTCGATAATGATCCCGATAACGCAGACGTGTTGATCGCCATGTATCATCTCGAAGGAGACGAGCAATGGAAACGAACGGTTCTGCAACGCATTAGAACGTGTGCCGATTATTTCCAGTCCCAGATGATCCAAAAAGAACAAGATATGGATATCGCCGGTGGTCCCCTTTCGGCGGCTACTTCACGCACTCAATTGGCGACGATGAACAATCAATATGCTTGGTTAATCAGTAACACCGAAGGTGATCTACAATTGGCTCTTCGTTGCAGCCTAAGGTCGTTGGAATTGCAACCCAATACCTCGACCTATTTGGATACGCTGGGGCGTTGCTATTATGCGGTTGGTGATTATGAAAACGCCATCAAGTTTCAACGACAAGCCGTCGAAATGGAGCCCTTTGCGATGTCGATGAAACGTCAGTTGCAATTGTTCGAAACCGCATTGCAGCAACAGAAAGAAAAACCGTAACGGCAATGGTCTTTCGCGTCATCATTCAGTTGATCCTCCTCGGAATCTGCGCGATTATTCTCGTTCTGGCTGCGAGTTTAGAAGTTACACCTGATTCCACGGATAAAGTGAACTTAGGTGGTTGGACTTTACCCGAACTGTGTCAATCCAAGCGAATCTTCGGAATCGATTGTCCTGGTTGCGGTCTAACTAGATCGTTTATCTATATGGCTCACGGAGAAGCGAGTGCAGCGTTCTCCATACATCCCACAGGGGCTCTAATGTTTGTGGGGGTGGTTATTGCAATTCCTTTTTTGGCGACCAATGCCATTTGGATCTATCGCGGAAATCGAAGTTTGGTTAGCGAACTTGGGATCAGCGTGATCGTGCTCGTGGTAACGGTAATGATCGCGGTCCAATGGATCTTTCGATTGGTCACATGATAGGCCCGAAAATCGGCAGTGTTTTCACATCTGGAGAGTGTATCTTGCAAGGTTCTGTTTCTGTTTCGGTGCATGGTTCTGGAATCCCGATTCTGATGGTTCATGGGTTTGCATTGGACCACCGAATGTGGCACCATCAAATCGATGCTTTCGGCAAAGAGTATCGCGTCATTGCGGTGGATGTGCCAGGTTGTGGAAATAGCCATGCTTCACGCAACCAGTCGATTGCCGAAATGGCGATTGAGATCTTTGAAGCGGTGGAGCCGCACTTTGAAGGGCAGGCTGCGATCTATATGGGCTTGTCGATGGGAGGATACATCGGCTGGGAAATGATCTCTCGATATCGAACCGCTTTTCAAGCTGCCGTCATGTGTGACACCAGGGCCGCTGCCGATATGCCAACCACAGCGGAAGGGAGACGCCAAATGGCGAAAAAGGTCTTGGAAGAAGGTGTCGAGTCAGTGCTTGCGCCGATGATACCACGTCTCCTATCAGACCAAACACAAGCGGAGCAACCAGCCGTCGTAGAGCTTATGAAATCGATGATGTTTCGAGTGCCTCCCCAAACCGTTCACGATCATCAGATTGCTATGTCACAACGTCAGGATTTTCAACCCTCGTTGGCCATCTTCGATCTCCCCATGCTGTTGATCTGTGGCACTGAGGATATCTTGACGCCCCCCAAAGAAATGAAACGGATGGCAGAGGGACTTCCTAACGCATGTTATGTCGAAATTGAAACAGCGGGACACATGGCACCGTTGGAACAGCCCGTCATCGTCAATGAGCACATTGCGAGGTTTTTGCAACAATGACTTTATCTCTTGAGTGTCGTAAAACCGAAGTGAGATCCAAATCCACGGCGAACGGCCAAGTGAATGTAAAGCATGGCTAATGGTTCCAAATTGCGGGCTTGTTGTAACGCACCGCAATCGATTGGCGCAAAACCTAATGCGATCAGAATGTCGCCAACGGAATTTTTGGCTGCTTCATCATCGCCGCAAAAAAACATGGTGGCAGCCGTATCGCCAAATCGAGGATTGTTCATCACCTCGACACTGGCCGTGTTGAGCGCTTTAACAACTCGAGCCCCTTGGGCATGTTTGGCAATTTCTTCTGCAGCACTGGTGTGATGTCCTAATTCGAGGCCATCAAAAGTACGGTTCAGCGGGTTACTGCAATCGACCAGAATGGTGTTGTGCCAGGGAGCATGTTGTTGAACGAGAGGCAACATCGAGTTCCAAGGGACCGCCAAAAAACAAACAGGTGCGGCTTCGATGGCCGATTCGACAGAAACGACTTCGATTTTGTCATGTTTCAAATCGGGATGTTGGCCTTTTTCCACCGGATTTCGCGAGCCAACAACCACACGATAGCCAGCGTCCGCTAGCCGACGAGCCAACGTTCGCCCCACTTTGCCAGTCCCAAGAATGGAGACCGTTTCGCGCGACGGGGGCGATGCGACATTGGAATCCGTGGAGTGGTTCGTGTTATTCAACAGACTGCACTTTCAGCAAGATACTCACAAGTAGCCAAAATGGTTGCCGGCTGAATGACGGCGTCGTTATGACTATCATTCGACTCGTGACAACCCCCACCATTAAAGGGCCTTTGAGGATTTCTTGTCCAGTGGGGATGCAGTGGATCGTCTTACCGAATCGCTGAATATCAAGGCAAATTTCTGGCGTCCCTATGGGCGTAGATCTGCACGATTCCAAACTGATGCAAATTCCGGATGGGTTTCGAGCAATATTTCGCCAATGACTTTTCTGTCTGTTTCTGACAGATGTTCATACGCTTTATCGGTGACCTCTCCTCTTAGGATCGCCGCTAATTGTCTTAGAACATATTGTCTCACATCGTCGGGTAAACTCTGAAACGCATTCGAATAAATCAAATAGCTACATCGATATTTGAAGATTCGAGTCTGGAGATCGAAGTCACGGAGCGACCGGCCCAAGCGATCCTTCTTGCCAGCGTTTTCGAAGTCTTTGGTAAAAGTTGAAACACCTTGCAACGGTTCGCTCAGCTGCGTTTCATTTTGAAACAACAAATAAGTCAGCAGTTTATCCCCTGCTTTCTTGATCCGGTTCTGTTGGTCGACTTCAAGTTTGGCTCTATCAGCATTAGGTTTTTGCGATTCGAGTTCCAACAAGTACTGTGCATAACGCGCTTCGAAATTGGCTGTTGTGATGAAGTTGACCGTATCCGCTTGGTGTTCAAGTACCATCAACGCCACGATATCACTCGTGTTTTGCAAGTACTTTGAAGTGTCGAAGAACTTGTCTAGCGAAGTAATGTTTTGGCCCTCAGGATTGTCGAGGCTTTTGGGTTTGGACTGATCGGGTAGCACAAGATTGCCCAGATGCTTCTGGGTTCCATGTTTGCCTGTGACGTACCAACCTCCCCAACGTTTTTCGATAGGGCTGCTGTGATCAGAACGAAAACTCCCAGCGGCTAAGACTGGTTCGCCTTTCACGTCAGGGATCACCGATCGCACTTGCAGTCCTGGAACATTTTTGGTTTTGCTTGTGCCATGACATGTCAGGCAACTTGCCGAGTCATTACGAAACACGGGCCGCTCGACCTCGTTTTGTTCGAGCGTATAGAAAACCATGCCCAATAAGGGATCGGTGACTGCGATTTCAATAAGACCATCTTGAACATAGCCAATGTGTATTTCATCGTTGAAATATATGGCACGCGGTGTTTGGGGCCCAATCTTCGGATTCTGACGGCTTATCTTGGCAAAGGGCATCACTTGTGATGAAGGCATCACCTGCAAGTGTTCCAACAAAGAGGGCAAGTAGCCAAATTTGGGATCGTATTGGAGCTTTATTTCGCCACTTTCCAATCGCGCTTGCAGTTTCGAAATTGCATTGTTGGGTTTCGTTTTTCGATAGTGGATAGGGGCTTCTTCATAGTTCACACCTGCAATGGCTTGATTCAAAAATGCGATTGCGACAAGTCCGCAGATCCAAACGATTTTCTGTCGATCGAGAAGCATGGCTGTAAGCTCGAAAAAAAATTGCTTTTGATGTTGGGTGGGAGTTGATGTTTACAACGCGAGCCTAACAGAAATTTTTGCGATTCCTGTTAGGCTCAAAAGAACATCGATAAATGGATTACTTGGTATCTGTGTGTCGAATGCAATAGACTTTGGCCCCTGTTCGTATGACCAAACTACCATTTACCATTGCGATTCCGTACTGCACGGGATCTGCAAAGCGAGCCGCTTCAAGTTCTTCGCTTTCAGTCAACTGTGGCGATTCGTTACCTTCGGTACGTTGTGGACGGCCACCGCGACGCTCCGTTTTCTCGGCATCCGCTGGGGCTTCCGTCGCTCCATTTTCTTGCGTGGATCCATGTCCCGAATCACTACCATGTCCACTCCCGCTGCCACGTCGACTTGCTCGAACATCCGTACCTTCGACTGCAGGATCCCAGAGCATATTCTCCGCCAGGACCTTATGCTCAGGTCCTGTGGCGAGGACTGTGGTAACTCCATCCTTTCCAAAAACATAAACTCGCTCCCCAAGTCCAACCGGAGAGGCCCAGCACACGCCATTGGTACGCTTTGTGTATTTGGCCTCACCTGTAGTGGCGTCAAAGCAATACACGACGCCGCTGCGATTGATCCAATAAGCATGACCGTTGTAAACAAGAGGTGAATTGAAGGCGGGCATTACTTCTTGCGTTCCCCACAAGACCTTAGCTACATAATTCCCATCTACCTTTTCAACACGCATAATGAAGTTGGTATTCTTTGCTTGTTCTTCTCGTTCGTTGTGCATACCTGGCGATGCGCCGATCGCAAATGTTCCATCCGCAATCGGGAGAGCGGCGCCAGTCCGATTGCCACCAATGTTTTGCTCATAGGTCCAAAGTTGCTCACCCGTTTTCGGAGAATAGCCATCGATGCTGCCCGATGAACTGCAGACGATTTGTGGTTCACCACCTACGGGGACGATCGAGGGAGAGGAGTACGATGAGCGACTGGTACGTTCGGTCTTCCAAACGGTCTCGCCCGTTTGAGTGTCCAGGGCTAAGAGGTACGAAGGCCCTTCATGGTCGATCAAAAGAATGAGTTTGTTGTCGACGACCACAGGTGACGAAGCTAGCCCGATAGTCGATTCGAATTCACCATAATCATCGGTTAGAGCTCGCTGCCACACGACTTCACCATCGTGCTTGAGGCACACAACCCCGCCGGTTTCGAAGAAAGCATAAACATGTTTTTCATCCGCAACGGGCGTGGGAGCTGAGCGACTTTGGGTGTAAGTGGCACGCACAGGAACGACCGATTCCATGGAGTATTGCCAAAGTTGATTGCCATCTTTCAGGCTTAAGGCGACTACATAACACGTTTCTTTCATGGAGCCTTCAATGGAGGTCACGAAGACTTTGTCATTCCAGATGATTGGGCTCGATTGGCCTTTACCCGGTATGTCACTTTTCCAGGCGATGTTTTTTTCAGGACCCCATTCCAGTGGAATTGACGCAGGATCGACGGGCGTTGAGCCTTGGCCCAAGAACGCGGGCCAGGTATCGGTTGGAGCAACGATGGCTACCAAGAGTAAAATGGATTTGAACATATTTTGTACCGTTGGTGTATGAACTGTTGAATGTAAGAAGAAAACCACTTCGCCGCGAATTGAGAGGACAAGTGGTTTTGGATAACAATCTTCGATAGGAAGCCCTTAGAATTCGTTGAGGACCTCGCCCGATGCACGCGTCGAAAGGGCTTGCCAAGTAAGGTGGTCGATAGTGTCTGGAATGAAGCGGACTGATCCATCACACAAGGTGGTTTGGACTCCACCGGGGTGATAACTGGCCGATTTGAGATACCCCATTCCATTCGCCGCACAATCCGGAATCCGTTGATTCGGTTGATAATGGGTATTGAAGGAAGTGTTCATGCCATTGCCCCAGATCCACCCCGCACCGCGGCGGCCCGTAAAGGATGTTTTCGTTGCACAGTAAGCATCGGTTAGTGCTGGCTGAGAGCCACCAAGCGAGATGAGCATTCGCCGAAAGGCGTCACCGGTTGGCAATGTCGTTTGGCTTGAATTGTTACCGCGTATCGATTCCGCAAATAGCATCGTATTCGATGTGCCATCCGTGATTTCTGCGAGACGTGTCATCTTGGTGTACCAGAACAAACCGTCATTCGCGAACGCCAAGTTGTACTGTTGCACTCCAGCCGGAGTGACTTCACCTGTTCCCGCATTGCACATGTAATTGGTTGGAGCAAAGTCTCCACCATTTTGAAAGAGCAGTGGTCCGCCATCGGAAGGACAGACGAAGAAGCTAATTACCGTATTGGCAGCAGCTTGTTGGGCAGGGTTCAGTGATTGACCACCACCGCTTCCGAGTGTCAAAGGTATTTGGAAATTGATTAGGTTTTGCAAATTCGTTTGTTCGCAAAACGGCAATAGTTTGGATTGAACCGAGAAGCTTGTTTGGGTCGTGGCACCCGCAACGCCTGGTAAGCGTTTGAAGGAACTTTCGTAATTCATGGCCGCGAGAGACATTTGTTTTAGGTTGTTGCCACACGACATGCGACGCGCTGCTTCACGAGCCGCTTGAACGGCTGGAAGCAAGAGGCCAACTAAAATGCCGATGATGGCAATGACCACTAAGAGCTCAACTAAAGTAAAGGCAGGACGCTGCAGTGTTTTCGATGTTTTCATGGAAGTTATAGATTTGAAATAGCGATGATTCTGTTGATTAAGAGAGCGCACTTGCAAAGCTTGGACGCGTTTAGGTACTTAGACGCGTGTGCAATGAGTGGGCGCAGCACGAGCCGTTGCGGCCCGTGACGGCACACTTGCGACAGTTGTATGAACTAGCCTGTGGAGAGCGAGCTCTCAACGGCGCAAGTGCACCGTCACGGACCACATGATCGACGGCGGGCAATGGGACATCGGCACGAGTGATCGATGACGAATGAAGCTCGATTGATTGCAACTCAGCGGTGCATCAAGAGACTCAGGACCAAGTTGCGCTTGACGAAACACATAGCTCTGCAGCAGCTTGCGCACTTCAGGCAATGAAGGTCATGAATAAGCCAGACATCATCGATCCGATGAAGGTTAGCAACGCGGAGGGGGCGTAGCGGGCTCGAGCGATGAATCAACGAATAGAATCGGCACTGGTGATTCCACCATGCCTAATAATGAGAGTGTCGAATTCCAAGTGATTGTATTAGCGATAATGGTCCAGGGGAGAACCGAGAAAGAGCTCGATTTTCCCTGGCATTTCAGGGCATCCAGGATAAAGACCCAGCGTTGATTTTTCTTGTTCAGCTTCTTTTCACAGGCAGCGCATTTCGCTGCTTCAGCGTCGCTTGCAGGCTCGCAATTTTTGGAAGTGCAGCAGCTCTTGTTCGGATTATGGCAACAGCTTGTTGGCTTGGACGCCAGTGATGTTGCCGCAAAGACCGGCAGCGTCGCGGGGCTTTTTAGAATTGCATAACTTGGCGGTGTCACGCCATTTTTTTCGGCCCATTCCAGGCGTTCTTCCGGTGTATGACAGCAGCAACTAGTCCAGCATTGAAAGGCCGATTTGCAACCACAATGGCACGATTGACAAGGATAGGGTGTCGAATCGTCTGACGGACTTAGATCGAGTTGGAGAATAGGGAGAGGGAGCGTCGCTATGCAAAACGCTAGCAGCACAAGCAAGGATACCAATTTCCTTGTGTGAAACAATGGTGCTACGGATGTAAGAAAGAACCGCCAACGGGCCAAATGTATGCCACTCTTAGTGAACTGAATCAAAACACGACTCAGCTCGCTCTCCACACCCCAGATTGTATAGAAGACATTAGGATACGCAACCACCAACGTGGTGTTGCGACAAATTAGCCAAGGCGGGCATAGATCAAGAACCCAATGCTTCCGCAAAGAGTCTCACTAGCCATTCAGTCGGCTCGATACCGCACGAGAGACGCAACAGCGATTCATCGATACCCAACGCAGCTTTCTCGGAAGCCGATAAGCCGCGATGGCTCGTTGAGGCAGGATGACTAAAAGTGGTTTGGTTTTCTCCAAGCGATGGACAGAACGGAACGGTATCTTTCATGCGGGCCATCAAGCGATTGATGTTCTCTCCCGTTCCTTTCAACCGAAAGGATAGAACATGTCCATAACGACCACCCAATAACTGTGTAGCCAGCTCATGTTGTGGGTGGCGTTTTAGCCCAGGATAAAACACTGTCTCCACGGAAGGATGTTCCGAAAGAAACTCTGCAAGCCGCAAAGCGTTTTGGCAAGCTTGTTGAATTCTCAACGGCAGAGTGGCCAGACCGCGTTGTGTCAGCCAGCAATCCAGCGGACTACTGGCCATCCCCAGCATACTGCACAGGGACTGAATGTTGCCCCAGGCGGTTGCCGTGCCGCAAATAAGACCGAGCATGACGTCGCCATGACCGCATACGAATTTGCTCAGGCTTTCCATCACCAAGTCAGCCCCATGTTCGATAGGTCGACACAGCATTGGTGTTGCAAAGGTGTTGTCAATCAACAGGATACCTTGGTGGCGATGAGCCATATCGGCAAGCGTGGTGATATCGGCAACTTCGAGGCAAGGATTGGCGATGGTTTCTGCCACCAGCATTTTGAATTTGGGATGCTTACATGCTTGTGCGAGCGCGGCGTGGTCTTGTACATCGACCTGTTGTGATGTGATACCCCAGCGTTGCAATTCATGACCAGCGAGTTGCAATGTCTTGCCATAAAGCTGTCGAGATAAAACGATATGCTCGCCCGGATTGAGTTGGCCTAAGAAGGCTAATCCCAATGCCGACATGCCTTGGGCTGTCAACAGAGTTTTGTCCGCTTGATGCAACGCACCCAGTTGATCCGCCAAGGATGAGGCATTGGGATGGCCATCGCGTCGATAGACATAGCCTGTCCCTGGTTTCCCCAGCATGTCATCGGCCGCTTGAGGGCTATCGCATTCCCAAACAACACTCAAATGAATCGGTTGTGTATGAGGATGCCCTACCGAGATTTTCGGGAGTTGTGGATGAGAACAAATCGCCTCCAATTCAATGGCAGATTGCGGCTTGGTATTCATCGTCGAGTAGGCTGGATGTTCGGGCATAAATGGAAAACGATGTCGAAAAACGTGAGGTGAAATGGAACCTATGAGGGCACATGCAAGATGATTCTTATCCAACATTGTAACGAGATTCAAAGTGCATGTTGATCGGATGCCCTAGGTCTTGCGCTTATGTGGCGGATTGAGTTAAGCGATTTCTTCGAGCGATAACCCGACGCTCAGTGTTCTACGCCTTTAACGAAAAAAGCTCTCCAAGTTTTGGGCTTGGAGAGCTTTTGCAAATTCAAATCCAGAAGCAATCACACGGGACTTGATTCTGAGAGAGTTATATACCGTACAGTTATCTCGCGTTGAAATCTACCAATTGAGTGTTGGCATCTTTCGAGAGTTTGGCCAAAACTTCGGCGACATATTGGCGATCGTTTTCGCTGAGTCGACGGAATGGAACGGTGGTGGTTTTGCCCGTGTCCTTCAACAAGCGAACGCTGTCGCCGTAGATTACAATCAACTTCGCATTTACGGTGTAGCTGCCAGTGTTGTCTTTCCAGCTTCGATAGCTGCTGTCTTTGAAAAGATCATCGACATCAGCACCAGAGTCAGTCTTAGGGGCTTCAGCGGCAGGTGCTTCAGCTGGAACTTCAGGTTCAGGGGTTCCGAAAAGATCGTCAACATTGTCGGCAGGTTTTTCGGCAGCGGGAGCAGGTTCATCAGCAGGGGCTTCAGCGGCAGGTGCTGGTTCGCCGAAGAGGTCATCAGCAGCAGGTGCTTCAGCTGGCTTTTCAGCCGCAGGAGCGGGTTCAGCGGCAGGTGCTTCAGCAGCAGGAGCTGGTTCGCCGAAGAGGTCATCAGCAGCAGGTGCGTCAGCTGGCTTTTCAGCCGCAGGAGCAGGTTCAGCGGCAGGTGCTTCAGGAGCAGGTTCAAGTGCAGGAGCTGGTTCTACTGCAGGTGCTTCTGCGGCGGGTGCTTCAACTGCAGGCGCTGGTTCGGCTGCGGGAGCCTCAGCCGCAGGAGCAGGCTCAGCGGCAGGCGCTTCGGCTGCAGGTGCAGGTTCTGCTGCAGGAGCCTCGGCAGCAGGTGCAGGTTCAGCAGCAGGCGCCTCGGCGGCTGGCGCTGGTTCTGTTGCAGGTGCTTCAGCGGCTGGTTGTGTGGTTTCAACGGTTTTAGGAGCAACTGGAGCCTCTTCTGTTGCCGTTTTGGTTTCAGGAGCTACCGTGGCTTCGCTTGAGGCTGCAGCGCCGCAGCAAGGATCAGCTACAACTTCACAAGGTGATGGACAAGCTGGTTCGCAAACAGTTGGACAGCATGTGGTTCGTTTAGGAAGGCAGCGACCGAAAAAACGGCCCGCAAATGCAGTGTTAAACGAAAGGGTGACGCACAGAGAGGCCACTAGCGAGAGGCGAAGCCAGTGGATGAATCGCTTGGACATGGTCCATTTTCTCCAGGAATGAGTAGCTCGATACATTCGATACAAATCGCAAAATCTAGGCGTAATGCTAATTCAACCGCCTTCTTTCGGCAAGAAAAACGCGGAATTAGCAGGGGCGGAACCTGTCAGTTTGAGCCCAACGCGGTTCCCGTCTTAACTCTTTTGGAGGGATCGAGTTGCTGTTGAGCCCGAATATCGAAGTTTCGCTCGCGGAATAGCACGATGGCGTGCCGATCCCGTAAAATGATGCGAGACTATCGTGTAAACTTGGAATCATTGCAGCGAGTTTGCGGGTTAAACCGAGTGAGCCATCGCCCAGGCGGTTCGCTTATGATGGGGTCTCGTTCCAGGTAAACGATTGAGGGCCAGGAGTTGCGCGGCCAGGAGTACCGAAGATGGTAGGGAAGCTGAGGCCGATTCGTGCCTCGAGAAGTCTCGAACGCAAGTGCTTGGTTTATTTTAGCCTCGCTTTGTTGTCGTCGGTCTTCCTAGCCTTCTGGTGCGTTCAAATGGTCGCCGAATCGCTGGTGCGGGCTACAACGCAACAAGCGGCACGGGACTTTGCCAACACGTCCGTCGGATGGCGGCATCTCACAGCAGTAAGTCTCGGCGGCACTCGACGGGATCGGAGTTTTGCGGGCAAAGCTTTTGGTGAACCGGTCGGACAGCGCGAACTGCTCATGTTGCGCAAATACATGCTCAATCAGGAGTATCAGTCGCAAATTCTGATGCTTGAAAACGATGCCGGTTTCGATTTGCCAAATGCCGCTCTGCCAACTTCCGAAGACGAACGAGAAATACTCAAGGAATTGGAGAGCCGTTATCGCGATCGGCTCAACCGAATTGAAACTGTGCTCCAGAATCCCACAGGCGCGGCGAGCACACCAATCGAAACAGAGACAAAAGAGAAATGGCTTGATCCTAATGCGGATCCTATCTTCATCGAACGTGGGCCAACCGAGGGTTACTATCTCTATTATCATCCAGTGTTCTTTCACGAGCCCGCTTGTCTCGACTGTCATGGCAAGCTGCCCGAAGATGCTGCTGCATCATCAGCCGCCTTATTGTCGCCGCCCAAGGATGGGAATGGAAAGGCGACTGCCAATGGGAATACCAATGCAGCGTCACCGTTAGTCGAGGGTTCGGGATTATTAGGTGGGGCGGCCGACCCGCCGTTGCTAACTGGTGGAGATCTATCGCCCAATGGCCCCAATGCGGGCAATGGAAATCAAGGAGATGAAGCGGCTCAAGCTTCTGCGCTTACACTGAACGAGCAGTCGCCTTTTCGTGTAGTAAGGGTGATGATTCCATATGCCTCAACGCAAGTGGCATCGACGTGGACGTTGTCGGTAATGATCGCGATGGGCATGATGACGGTCGCTGTTACATTGCTGGTTTTGCATTGGATTTTGAGGTTTTTGGTGATTCGTCCCCTGTCCTATTTGCACGATATCAGCGAAGAAATTTCCCGAGGTAATAGCTCCTTGCGCGCGGACATCAATACGGATGATGAGTTTCATGAACTAGGTGAAGCGTTCAACCGAATGTTGCGGCATCTCACTGAAACGCAAGATCAATTGAAAAATCTCAACCAAGCACTCGATCAAAAAGTCGACCAACTCGCCCAGATGAACTTGCATCTCTATGAAGCCAACCGACTCAAGAGCGACTTCTTGGCGAATATGAGTCATGAGTTGCGAACGCCGCTAAATAGCATCATCGGTTTTAGTGAAGTGCTGCAGAGTTTTGATTCACTGAATGATCGACAGAAACGGTACGCGGCCAATATTCAGCGAAGTGGTAAGACGTTGCTCGAGATGATTAATGACATTCTCGATTTGGCCAAAGTCGAAGCGGGTAAAATGCAAGTGCGGCCCGTTGGTTTCCAAATTGCCAGTCTAGTGCTGGCCCAATGTGATGCGGTTCGCGGTTTGGCTGACGATAAAAATATCGATCTGCAAGTCGATATAAAATCGGGGCTGGGAGATGTATGGCAAGATCAAACAAAGATCCAGCAGATCTTGACCAACTTGTTGTCCAACGCAATCAAGTTTACTCCTGAGGGTGGCTTGATCACTGTCACCGCTGGGGCCGTCGATCCAGATCGATTCTATGTCAGTGTTGCCGATACAGGAGTGGGGATCGCTGAAGAGGATTTGCAAGTGATCTTCGAGAAGTTTCGTCAGAGTCGTACGGTGGTGCAAGGCGATGGTTTGACGCGCGAATACTCAGGCACCGGTCTAGGGCTTTCGATTGTGCGCGAGCTTTGCAAGTTGCTCGGCGGCGAGATTCGGTTATCGAGTCAATTGGGGCGTGGCAGCGTCTTTCAGGTTGTGTTGCCGGTCCGTTTTGAAGCGTCCCAAGCGGCAGATGTGGGGCAGACCGAAGTTGAGCCCACGCTGGCTGTGGATCGCGTGTAGTCCTTGGTAAAGTGCCGCGATCCATGGGGTGGCCGGTATCTGGAAATACTCACTTTGGGTATGTGTTTAGAGATGCTGAGTGGCTTTTTGTTTACTACCTCTCGGTGCTGCCAATCTGGCAGGGGCCTGTGCCCTCGGTCCCAGTGGCATACGGGGAATCGGGAAGTCTGGTTTCCTAAGTGTCTGATTGGTAAGGGTTTAGCGGATTGTTTTGGGTTTGGTACGGAACTTGCTCTCAACGGCACGCACTGCAAAAGCTGCCAAAAAAGCGGCTGTCAAAGCCCATGGCTCATTGCAGCTGAATATAGAGGTCTCGAGGCGAACTGAAGCGGCAGATTTTAGAGTCCTAAGCGTTTAAGCACATCTGAACGATTTAAGGGCTCAGGGCATACCGTTGTCACAGTGAAGATCGAAGTCTCGGGCCGCACCAACAAATCAATTGGCGAATTCGAACAACTAGATGGTTTTGCCTTGGCAGGCAAGCGTGAGGGCGAACGTGGCCAACGCTGTCTGGGGCAAGTGTAAGGAGAATTGAAAGTGGCAAAGCAGATTGTCTTTGATGATGAAGCACGGCAGCCGCTGTTGGCGGGCGTCACCAAGCTGGCGAAAGCGGTGAAGAGCACTTTGGGCCCACGCGGTCGCAATGCTGTGTTGGATAAAGGTTGGGGTTCTCCCAAGGTCACCAAGGACGGTGTGACGGTTGCAGAAGAGATCGAGTTGGACGATCCCTACGAAAACCTCGGCGCTCAATTGGTGAAGGAAGCTGCCAGCAAGACCAACGATGTCGCTGGTGACGGCACCACCACGGCAACCGTTTTGGCCGAAGCGATTTATCGCGAAGGTCTCAAGATGATTTCCGCTGGAGCTGACCCGATGGCTCTTTCTCGCGGTATTCACAAGGCTGTTGAAGCTGTGGGTAATGAAATCCGCAAAATGTCGATTGCCATCGACGAGAAGAGCAAGAAAGAGATCAAGCAAGTTGCTACCATTGCTGGCAACAACGACCCTGCGATCGGCGAAGTTCTGGCCGATGCATTTATCAAGGTAGGCAAGAACGGTGTGATCACCGTTGAAGAAGGTCGTGGCAGCGAAACGACCGTTGAAGTTGTCGAAGGCATGCAGTTTGATCGCGGCTATCTTTCGCCTCACTTCGTAACCAATCAGGAAGAAGTGACGGTTGAGTTGGATGATTGCTACTTGCTCATCCACGAAGAAAAGATCAGCAGCAACAAGAAGATGATTCCACTCTTGGAAGCTATCAGCAAGTCGAAGAAGCCTTTGTTGATCATCGCTGAAGATGTCGATGGTGAAGCATTGGCGACTTTGGTTGTGAACAAGATGCGCGGCATCTTGAATGTGGCTGCGGTCAAGGCTCCTGGTTACGGCGATCGCCGCAAGGCTATCTTGGGTGACATCGCTGTTTTGACCGGTGCTCAACCTATCTTCAAAGATCTCGGCATCGATTTGGAAAGCGTTAAGCTCAGTGACTTGGGCCGAGCTAAGAAGATCAAGATCACTTCGGAAGAAACCTTGATCGTGGGTGGCGCAGGCAAGAAAGATGCTGTTGAAGCACGCGTTGCTCAGATCCGCAACGAAATCAGCATCACCGATTCAGACTACGATCGCGAAAAGCTCCAAGAGCGTTTGGCGAAGTTGGCTGGTGGTGTTGCCCAAATCAATTGCGGTGCTGCAACCGAAACCGAAATGAAAGAACGCAAAGCGTTGTTGGAAGACGCCAAGAGCGCAACCCAAGCCGCTTTGGAAGAAGGTATCGTTCCTGGTGGTGGAGTTGCATTGCTCCGCTGCGAAGGTGCTTTGAAGAAGTTGGATGTTACCAGCGACGAAGCTTTCGGTGCCAAAATCATTGCTAATGTTTTGGAATATCCTCTACGCACGATCGCCAACAACGCAGGTCTAGATGGCGCTGTGGTTGTTAACCGCGTTCGTCAGCAAAAGGTCAAGACTGAAGGCTATGACGCTAACGCTGACAAGTATGTAGACATGGTGAAGTCCGGTATCATCGACCCTGCCAAGGTGGTGCGAACCGCTTTGGTGAATGCAGCCAGCGTGGCCGCATTGTTGTTGACCACCGAGTCGTTGATCACCGACATTCCAAAGGAAGAAGAAGAACAAGGCCACGGCCATCATGACCACGGCGGTGGCATGGGTGGTATGGGCGGCATGGGTGGCATGGGTGGCATGGGAGGCATGGGCGGCATGGACATGGGCGGCATGATGTAATCAGCCCACCGGCTCCCGTTCGAACAAAGTCAAAATAAGAACATATTCGTTTGCAAATAAGGAATTAGAAAAACATGGCCAAAATCAACATTCGTCCTCTCGATGATCGTGTCGTTGTCAAGCCGATGGCTGCTGAAGAAACCACAGCTGGTGGTATCGTGTTGCCAGACACCGCCAAAGAAAAGCCACAGCGTGGCAAAGTTGTTGCCGTTGGACCAGGCAAGCTCTTGGATAACGGACAACGTGGTGGATTGTCGGTCCAGGTTGGTGACGAAGTTATCTTCGGCAAGTACGGCGGAAGCGAAGTAGAAGTCGATGGCGAAGAAGTAAAGATTCTTCGCGAGAGCGACATTCTCGCCAAGTTGGTTTAATTTTTGTTCGGAACAATACATTCAAAGTGAAAAGATAGAGGGTACTTGGCGTGGCAAAGCAATTATTGTTTGACGATCATGCCCGCGCCCGTATGTTACAGGGCGTGGAAAAATTGGCCAACGCTGTCGCAGTCACCATGGGACCAACCGGTCGCAACGTGATCATCGACAAGAGCTTCGGCGGACCAACCGTTACCAAAGACGGTGTGACAGTCGCTAAAGAAGTTGAGTTGGAAGATCGCTTCGAAAACATGGGCGCTAAGCTCGTGGTTGAAGTAGCACAAAAGACCAGCGACTTGGCTGGTGACGGGACAACAACCGCAACCGTTTTGGCTCGCGCAATTTTCAAGGAAGGTCTCCGCAACATTGTTGCTGGTAGCAATCCAACCGCGATCCGTCGCGGTATCGAGAAAGCAGCCGAAGCAGCTTGCGAAAAGCTGATGTCGATGGCTAAGCCTGTGAGCGATCCTAAGGAAGTGGCTCATGTGGGTGCGATCAGCGCCAACAACGACATGGTGATCGGTAACCTCTTGGCCGAAGCTCTTCAACGAGTTGGCAAAGATGGTGTGATCACTGTCGAAGAAGGCAAGACCACCGACACCGTAGTTGACTACGTCGATGGTATGCAATTTGACAAAGGTTTTGTTTCGCCTTATTTCATCAACAATCCAGGCGAAATGAACTGCACCATGGACAACGCTTTGTTGTTGATCTATGAAAAGAAGATCAGCAACATTCGTGACTTAGTTCCTATTTTGGAAAAGTCGAGCCAAACAGGTCGGCCATTGTTGATCATTGCTGAAGATGTTGACGCTGAAGCGTTGACTCTGTTGGTGGTCAACAAGTTGCGTGGCACACTCAACGTATGTGCTGTCAAGGCTCCTGGTTTCGGCGATCGTCGCAAGGCTATGTTGGGCGATATCGCTGTTCTAACCGGTGGAACTTTCATTAGTGACGATCTTGGTATCCAACTTGAGAAGCTCTCGTTGGAACACCTCGGTCGCGCTAAGAAAATTGTTGTTGACAAAGGTAACACCACCATCGTTGAAGGAAGTGGCGATCGCAAAGCAATCGATCTACGTGTTTCGCAAATTCGCGCTCAACTCGAGCAGACCGATAGCGAATACGACAAGGAAAAATTGCAAGAGCGTTTGGCCAAGCTGGCCGGTGGCGTGGCTGTCATCAGCGTAGGTGCTGAAACCGAAGCTGACATGAAGCAGAAGAAGGCTCGCGTTGAAGATGCGTTGCACGCAACTCGCGCAGCGGTTGAAGAAGGTATTTTGCCTGGCGGTGGTGTAGCTCTCGTTCGCTGCTATGAAGCAGTTGAAGCTTGCCGCGACAGCTTGAAGGGTGACGAGAAGATTGGTGCAACGATCGTATTGCAAGCTTTGGCCGCTCCAATGCGTCAAATCGCTGACAATGCGGGTATCGATGGTTCCGTGGTCGTTGACGAAGTTCGTCAGAAGAGCGGCAACATCGGTTATGACGCTTACACCGGTCAATACGTCGACCTGATGAAGGCTGGCGTTATCGATCCTGTTAAGGTGGTTCGCACTGCGTTGACGAATGCTTCGAGCATTGCAGGTTTGATGCTCACTACAGAAGCCTTGGTCACCACCTATGACAAGGATGACAAGAAGAAGCAGCGAATCGAAGGCGTTGTAGCGTAAGTTCGCGGCGTAGGGACCGCTAGGTTTAGGCTGATCAGCCAAAGGGCCACACCTTCCAAGCGGGAGTGTGGCCCTTTTTTGCGTTGAGGATTCGATGGCCGAAAAACGTTGTTACTACGAAGTTCTAGGTGTCGCGCGAGATGCTTCGCAGCCTGATATCGCTCGAGCATATCGTAAGCTGGCGATTAAATATCATCCGGATAGCAATCCGAATGATGAAACTGCGATTGTTCAATTCAAGGAAGTCGCTGAAGCATATGAAGTGCTAAACGATTCGGATAAGCGACGACGCTACGATCAGTTTGGGCACGCAGGTGTTCAGCAACAAGGTGGCGGTGGCCACGACATGGAAGATATCTTCGAGCATTTCGGTGAGATGTTTCGAGGTACGATCTTCGATGACTTCTTTGGAGGTGGTGGACGAGGACGGGGACGGGCGCGTCGGGGTGCCGATGTTCGTTGCGATATCACCCTGACGCTCGAAGAAGCTGCTGCGGGCGCCAAGAAGGAAGTGAAGTTGGTCCGGCATTCCGAATGCCAGACCTGTAGTGGTTCGGGAGCAGCCCCCGGTTCCAGTCCCGAAGTTTGTCGACGATGCCGCGGCCAAGGGCAAGTCGTGCAGGCTACTGGCATCTTGAGGGTTCAGACCACCTGCCCTGCGTGTCGAGGTAGCGGTAAGACGATCTCGAATCCATGTAAGGATTGCGATGGCTCTGGAGCTCAGCCCAAAGAAGTTCGTTTGGAAGTTCCCATTCCGGCCGGTATCGACGATGGTATGCGCGTCCGCCTGACGGGCCAAGGACAGCCAAGCCCTGATGGTGGTCCGCCTGGTGATGCGTACTGCTTTATTCACGTCAAAGCGCATCCACTATTCCGGCGCGATGGTAACGATCTACAACTGCAAGTTCCAATTTCCTATGCACAAGCCGCATTGGGAACAACGGTTGAAGTGCCAACGTTGGAAGGCGCAAAGGAACTTACCATTCCCAATGGAACACAAAGCGGCGATGTTTTCCGAATTCGTGGAATGGGTATGCCCGATCCACATTCCGGTCGCCGTGGCGATTTGCTCGTTCATACCTTTATCGAGGTTCCAAAGAAACTATCCACTCGACAAGAAGAACTATTACGCGAACTCGCATCGCTCGATCATGATCAGGTGACACCACATCGCAAATCATTCTTAGAACGAATTCGCGATTATTTTGTGGGGCAAGCCGAAGCGAAAGAGAACGCGGCCAAAGAAGAGGAGCAGTAACCAATCATGTCTAATGAAGCTGAAAACAACACTCAAAATTTCGAAAATATTGACCAAGCGCTGGGCGATGGCACGGATAATTCCAGTTCCATCACTCCGGAATCCCCCGTGACAGCCGATCAACTCAAGCAAGAATTGACGGCGGCCATGGAACGAGCTCTGCGAGCTCAAGCGGAACTTGAGAATTTCCGCAAACGCGTCTATCGTGACACCGAGCAACAATTAAAGTTTGCTTCCATTGGGTTGTTGAAAGACGTGTTGGAAGTAGCGGATAACCTGCAACGAGCCTTGGACGCTGCCAATCAAAGCGATTCCACCGGTAGTGTGGCACAAGGCATCCAAATGGTGCAAAATCAACTCACAACGGTTTTGGGTAAACATGGGTGCGTTCCGATTGAAGCCATAGGCAAACCATTCGATCCGAATTTTCACGAAGCCTTGACCCAGATGCCAAGTGCGGACCAACCTGCGGGCAATATCCTGCAAGAACTGAGAAGAGGATATATGCTGCACGAACGAGTGGTACGTCCTTCTCAGGTGATTCTCTCGTCGGGTGCACAATAAGAAGAGGAATGGAACATCATGCCAACCTATGATTATCAATGCGATGCCTGCGGGCATACCTTTGAACTGTTTCAAGGGATTAACGATCCTGTTGAGACCAAATGCCCAGCCTGCAAAAAGAAAAAGTTGCGTCGTTTGCTCGGCACCGGAGCGGCCATCGTGTTCAAAGGTAGTGGCTTCTACCAAACCGATTACCGCAGTGATTCTTACCAGAAAGCTGCCAAAGCGGACAAGTCTTCCTCGGATGGTTCTGCGAAGTCTGAAAGCAAGAGCGATGCTCCTAAGAGCGACTCTGGTACGAGTAAGTCGAAGAAGCGTTCGGGATCGGATAAGTAGAGCTGCCAATGCCCCAAAATTTGTTCAAGCATCAACTTGATAACGGGATGATTCTCATTGCGGAGCCGATGCCGAACTTAAAGTCGGCTTCGATCTGTTTGAATGTACCTGCAGGGACGATGCACGAGCCCCAAGGGCTTCAAGGATTGGCATCGATCTGTTGTGACATGATTCAACGTGGCGCTGGTGAATACGATAGCCACGACATCATCAATCAACTCGATTGTTTAGGTGTGGAACGCGATGATGGCGTTTCCACTTATCATGTCTCCTTTCATGCGTCGATGATTGCCGAGGTCTTGCCCGACGTTCTCGATATCTATTCCAAGATTGTACGAGAACCACATCTCCCGGACGATGAGCTCGAACATTCCAAGGCAGGCGCCTTGCAAGAGCTGCGGGGACTTGAGGATGAGTTGGCCCAGCGCTGCTTTCGCGATCTGAAACGTATTCGATACCCGGGACCCTTGGGACGCTCTCCACTGGGCGACTTCGCCGGGATCGAGGCGATCGATCGTCAACATTTGGTCGACTATCACTCGAAATTTTATATCCCGCAAGGAACAATTCTTTCCGTAGCGGGAGCAATCGATTGGCCCGAGCTGGTCGAACTGGTGGAAGGATTGTTTGGACGTTGGGGCAAAGGTGTTGAGCAAGTCTTACCAAAGCCTGACGTTATTTCGGCCTACAAACACATCGATTACCCTTCGCAACAGACGCAAATCGCATTGGCCTACGATGGCGTCCCTTATGGTCACGCAGATTACTATCGAGCCCGGGCACTAGTGGGCATCTTGAGCGATGGCTTGAGCTCGCGGTTGTTTACCAAAGTGCGTGAAGAAAATAGCTTGGTTTATGCCGTAAGTGCATCACCGCATTCTCTGTACGGATGTGGTAGCAATCTCTGTTACGCAGGAACACAAACTCAGAAAGCACAGAAGTGCTTGGACTTGGTGTGGCAAACGATTCTGTCGCTGCGAGATGGTATTGCCCAAGAAGAGCTTGATTGCTGGAAAGCTCGCATGCGGACTTCGTTGGTCATGGAGCAGGAGTCGTCTCTAGGCCGGGCTTCGCAAATGGCATCGGATTGGTTTTATCTCGGGCGGATTGTGCCGCTGGAAGAAACGCAAATCGAGATCCAAAATCTGACAACGGAATCGTTGCAACAATACAGCGTAGAACATCCACCTCAGAACTTTACTGTGGTTACCCTTGGCGAAGTGCAACTGGAGTTACCCGATGGAATTTCGGCAAGCAAAATTGAGTAATGGGTTGGAAGTCGTAGCCGAAATTCATCCTGCTGCTCTCACTGCTTCGTACGGTATTTTCGTCAACACCGGAGCGCGTGACGAGCAACATGGTGTTGCGGGCGTAAGTCACTTCCTCGAGCACATGGTCTTTAAGGGAACCAAGACGCGATCAGCTGCCCAAGTGAACTTGGAGTTCGATCGCATCGGCGCTTCGGCGAATGCGTACACCTCGGAAGAAAGAACGGTGTATCACGCGACGGTTTTGCCGGAGTTTCAAAAACCTGTCATGGACTTGCTTTGCGATCTCATGAGCCCTGTGCTCGATGCAGAAGAGTTTCGCAAGGAAAAGGACGTTGTACTGGAAGAGATCGCCATGTACGACGACCAGCCTCCATACGGAGGTTTTGAGAAAGCGATGGAGATGTATTTCGGCTCACATCCTCTGTCGGCGCGAGTTCTAGGGACGTATGACTCCGTCTCAGGAATGACCGTTGAACAGATGCGCGAGTATCATCAGTTGCGTTATGCAACCGGTAACATGATTGTATGTGCCACTGGCAATGTGGACTTTGATCGCTTGGTCGAGCAAGTGCAGCAAGCGTCCGAACATTGGCCCGTAGGGACTCGAATTCGCGAGAACTTTGAGGTGGCCATCCATCCAACAGCCGCCGTAATGCAACACCCAGCGGCTTGCCAAAACTATTGGATTCGAATCAGTCCGGGGCCGAGTCGACGCGACAATGATCGCTATGCTATGCGATTGTTGGCAACGATATTAGGAGACGAAACTGGGTCGCGAATTTTTTGGGAGTTAATCGACACCGGCTTGGCCGAAGGTGCGGCTCTCTATTGTCAAGAATTCGATGATGTCGGTTTGGTTCAAGCCAGCTTGTGTGCTGGACCTGAAGAATTTGAAGCGGTTCAGGAAGTCTTGGTGAATGTGATTCATTCAGGCGTTACCGTTCCGCCATCGCAAGAAGAACTAGAACAAGCCTTTCACAAGATTCACGCTAGTATCGTGCTCGCGTCGGAACGGAGTTCCAATCGTCTCTTCACCGTGGGGTCAGCTTGGCTCAGTCGTCGAGCTTGGGAAACGGCCGACGAGATCATTGCTCGATATCGGGCTGTGACGTTGAATGACATTCAACGAGTCGCCGATCAATATCTCAAACAACCTGCTATCAGTTTGCTGGTTTGCGGTGAAAAATAAGCGGACGGGCTGAGTCTTAAGACGCAGCCTTCTCCGCATGTGCGGTTGTTCCATCCTGAGCGGGCTGAGAGTTGTGTCCGCTTTAGGTAAGATGATCGCGGCGAAGTTGAATCCAACGCTCGACCAGCGGTCGTTTTTCCCCGTTCGCTCCAAACAAACCCGCATTGGGATGCTGGTGCGGAAAGGCATCTGAGAGTTGATTCCAGAGAATGCCCTGGACGGCTTGTTTGGCAAGCATCAATTCCAAAACATCTGCAGCGGCGGGAGGGCCAGCATTATCCGGTGACAATGCATTGATCTTGGTCGGCACGCCGACGTCCACGGGTGGTTGACCCGATTTGGGTAATGCTTGATGCGCAAACGGAAACCATGATGAGACCATGCCCATTTTGGGGTTTGCATTTCGGTCGGCTTGCGAAGCCAATGGTTGACGCATCAGCAACATCAACGGTAAACCCAATAAAGACCATTGATCGATGAGGCGATTGAACTCCAGTAAATCTCTGGGAAGCGTACCGTTGGGCCAATAGTTGTGGTTCACTTCTAAGCCGACACCGCTGAGGCCAAGGTCCGCACGAATTAACGCGTCGACAAAATGAAGTGGCGAAATGGCTTCTTGATGCGCACCGAGATATTCACACCATGGCTGATCGACGCTGATGATTACCGCAGCGCGATCATCAAGGCTGCGGACCAATTGAATCGCATGCACTGCTAGACGCAAAGCTTGTTCATCGGTTAAACGTAATTCGGTAGGCGCATTGAGACCAGCGGCGACATGCCAAAGATGAACTTTGCCTCGGTAACGTGTCACGACATCACGTACATGTTCTAGAACCGCTTCGAGTAATTTCTCGAATGGATCTTCCACCAACATCAACCATTCGGGTAAAGGTTGCGATTGCAGCGAAATCAACGGGCCACCGCTTACTCGCAAGCCACGTTGTCTTGCCCAGGCGATTTGTGAATCGGGAACGGTGTAGTCAGCTTTGCCGGAGCCTTTGCGGATCAGGCTCCATTCCAGAGGTATGCCAATCGTGTTGGAAAGTTCGAGAACTGGAAATTGAGACAATTGGTCGATGGGGGCAAAGGGGAGTTGAACCCCGATCAATGTAGACAAGCGAGGTTCTTGCTGATGTCGACAAAGAAGTGCTTGTTCGGTGTATCCGCGACACAGAAGTTGATTGCTGTATAACGCGTTTTCAATCGCGGTTTCGACCGCCTTGTCATGATCTTCGCCCGGAGGTGACAGAATGGCATCGAGAAAACGATCGAGCGCGATGGCGGAGCGATTTAGAAATTCTTCGGAGAGTCTCAGTCCCAAGCGTTGCCATTCGAACGCTTGGCTTCGCATGCGATGGATGGTCCCGCGAGCTAGTTCCAAGCCGAGATCATAAGGCACGTCGCTGCGGCGGAGACTGGTCGTCGACAACAATAAAGGACCATGCAATTTGGTGGGCCAAATCACGCTCAGTCGCGACGATTCATCGATTGATCGCTCGATGGCATAGGTTGAGTTAAGGTTGGTGCGTCGGCAAAACCACGGCAACCCTTCAATTCCCGTAAGGTAGGCGGTTTGCCACGCCAACGGGTCCATCGAAAAGGTTTTTGGGGTTTCGAAACGTAAGCCGGCCATGAATTAGTTACTGCTTTCCAGCGGATTTCAACAAAAGCAACGATTACCGACGATACTCGCCAAACCCAACCATAGGGCGGGAACCATTCCAATCACTCACTGCCTAACTCAATACGGGCCACACTTTCAGGTACTTGAATCTCAACTGCCTTACCTGTCATGAGAAGAGGACGTTTACAGGATTCGGAAGATATGGGATAAGGGCTCTTGCATGGTTGCGCAAATCTAATCCAATCATAGACTTCGTGCAATTATGCGGTGGTTCCAACGCGGCTTATTTCCCGAAAGTCTACCCATGTCTTCCTGCGTCCTAAGCACTCAACTCCCATTCCCAAAACGAAGCGGAAAAGTACGTGATGTCTACGACCTAGGGGATCGGCTACTGATCGTCAGTACCGATCGTATCTCTGCTTTTGATTATATCCTACCGAACGGTATTCCAGATAAAGGAAAAGTACTCACGAAGATGAGTTGCTTTTGGTTTGCCCACCTTCCGGTCCCCAATCATTTGCTCAGTCACGAATTACCGGCAGAGGTCCGAGATCTTCCCGAGGCGGAATCTTTGGAGGGGCGGGTGATGGTGGTCAAGAAGGCGACCGTGGTCCCGTTTGAGTGCGTAATTCGCGGGTATTTGGAAGGGTCTGGATGGGCTGAATACAAGCAAAATCAGGCGGTTTGCGGGGTTTCGCTCCCCAGCGGCTTGGTGCAGTGTTCGCAGTTGCCTGAGCCCATTTTTACCCCAGCTACCAAAGCCGAAAGTGGGCACGATGAGAATGTGACCTTTGAGTACATGGCGGCCCAAGTGGGGGCAGAAGTTGCCTCACAATTGCGAGATCTCAGTTTGGCCGTCTATCGAAAAGGTGCCGAAATTGCTGCCCAAAAGGGTGTTATTATCGCGGACACTAAGTTGGAATGGGGTTGGCACAACGAACAACTCATCTTGGTCGACGAGGTTCTTACCCCTGATAGTTCTCGCTTCTGGCCATCTGATCGTTACCAGCCAGGCAGAAGTCAGCCATCGCTCGATAAGCAATTTGTACGGGAATGGCTGATGCAATGCGGTTGGGATCGCAATTCGCCTCCCCCTCCCCTGCCCCAAGAAATCGTCGAGAAGACTTCGCAGAAGTACAAGGATGTTCTCAAGCAATTAGCTGGCGTTAGCGTCTAATGTGAAGTTGTGGTTTGTGAATCGTAGGTTGGGCTTCTAGCCCGACCTACCGAGCTTCGGAAAGATGTAGGTTGGGCTTCCAGCCCGATCTAGAAGAACTTTTAAAACAAGTAGGACGGGCTGAAAGCCCATCCTACGTAGACCGAGAACCATTGTAGGACGGGCTGGAAGCCCATCCTACGTGACTCAACATTACTTTTTGTGACGGCGAATCGCTTCGGCTACAGCGTCACCCATTTCGGCAGGCGATGGAGCGACCACGATACCAGCTGCTTCGAGTGCAGCTACTTTCTCAGCCGCAGTTCCCTTGCCACCCGTAATGATCGCACCAGCGTGACCCATGCGTTTGCCTGGAGGTGCTGTGCGGCCAGCGATAAACGCAGCCACAGGTTTTGTGACGTGTGCCTTGACGAACGCAGCCGCCTCTTCCTCGGCGTTGCCACCAATTTCACCGATCATCAAGATGACTTCGGTTTGGTCGTCAGCTTGGTACCGAGCTAGTAAGTCAATGTAAGAAGTGCCCACAATTGGGTCGCCACCCAAACCGACGCACGTCGATTGGCCCAAGCCGAGTTTGGTGGTTTGCCAAACAGCTTCGTACGTCAATGTGCCCGAGCGGCTCATGATGCCAACCTTGCCGGGCTTGTGAATGTAACCTGGCATAATGCCAATCTTGCATTCACCTGGGGTGATCAAGCCAGGGCAGTTCGGGCCGATAAGAACGCTCTTGCTCTTTCGTACCGTTTCATACACAGGGACCATGTCGATGACAGGGACGCCTTCGGTGATCGCCGCAATCACTTCGATCCCCGCATCGATCGCTTCCAGGATTGCATCTGCGGTGAATGGAGGAGGAACGAAGATCATCGTCGCATTGGCGCCGGTCTGTTTTACAGCTTCTTCCACGGTATCAAAAACGGGCAAGCCCTCTACGGTCTCACCTGATTTGCCCGGTGTCACACCACCGACCATTTGGGTTCCGTACTCTTTGCAGCCCTTGGTGTGAAAAGCACCAGCTTTTCCAGTAATGCCTTGGCAGATAACGCGGGTGTTCCGATTAACCAAAATACTCATAGCTTTTACTGCGCATATCTCAAAATGTGGAATGATGTTTCATTAAGCAAATCAGCAGGTCGCACACGCTTATGAGGCGATGCCAGCCGCAGCAACAACTTTCTTGGCAGCATCAGTGAGGCCATCAGCGGCGATCATGTCGAGCCCGCTTTCCTTCAGCATCCGCTTACCTTCTTCCACTTCTGTACCTTCCAATCGCACTACCAAAGGAACATTGAAGCCCACTTCCTTTGAAGCTTCGATCAACGCAGTGGCGATGGTCGTGCAACGCGCGATGCCACCGAAAATGTTGACCAATACGGCTTTGCAATTTGGATCGGAAAGCAAAATGCGAAACGCTTCGGTGACTTGTTGAGTGTTTGCTCCACCCCCAACGTCCAGGAAGTTTGCAGGTGCTCCGCCGTGGTACTTGATAATGTCCATCGTGGCCATCGCCAAGCCTGCACCATTGACCAAGCAACCAATGTTGCCTTCTAGCTTCACGTAGCTTAATCCTGCATTGCCTGCTCGAACTTCGGCTGGTTCTTCTTCGCCGATGTCTCGCAACTCTTTAACATCCGCATGGCGGAAAATCGCGTTATCATCAAATGTTACCTTCGCATCGAGGGCAATCATTTGATTGTCAACCGTAATCACCAAAGGGTTGACTTCTACTAACGAGCAATCGTAGTCCACAAAGAACTTGCACAACGTCTTCATGAACGACTCGGCGCTTCGAGCCGCTGCGCCGGTAATATTGAGTTTCTTGCACAGCTTGCGAACTTGGAAACTGTCCAAACCGCGTTGTGGATCAAAATGTTCTTTGAAGATCTTCTCTGGAGTCTCGGCAGCGACCTTCTCGATTTCCACACCACCTTCGTTGCTAACCATCAACACAGGTTTGCAAGCGGCACGATCCACCACGATCCCGAGGTACAGCTCGCGTGCGATTTGGCAACCTTGTTCGACCAACACTTGGCGTACTTCGCTGCCGGCAGGGCCTGTTTGGATCGTTACCAGCTTCTTGCCAAGCAAACCGGTGGCGACTGCAGCCGCTTCCGCACCCGATTTTACCAGCTGAACACCGCGCTGATTTGGATTATCGATCACGGTACCCTTACCGCGACCACCTGCGTGGATCTGGGCCTTAACCACAGCCACTGGACTACCCAAACTCTCGAACGCTTTTTGTGCTTCTTCAGCACTTCGAGCAACGTGACTTGCCAATACGGGCACACCAGCTTTTCGGAACAGCTGCTTCGCCTGGTATTCGTGAATCTTCATTTTGCTACCGTAGTTGTTCGTAAATGGGAAGCTTCAAGAGCGACGACTTTTGGACGCAAAAATCGCCAAAATTCGCCGCAAAACTACCCCGTCGTAAAGAATAAGTTCGGGATTATAGGTCCACCCCCCGCATACTACAAGCCGCCCCGGGCAGCAGGACTTGGCCTCCGAGAACGAAAAAAGGGACCCCAAATGACTTGGAGTCCCTTATCTAAATTGCAAGTTTCGACGGATCGCCATCAGGCCCCGACAGCGGCTAGCCAATCGCCCTTATCCCTTACGGCTTATTCATGAACCTCGTCCTGCAAACCAAGCTTTTTCATTTTCTTGTATAGCGTCGTGCGGTTGATTCCCAACTGCTCGGCTGTAAGGTTGCGATTCCAGCGGTTGGCTTGTAACGCATTGAGAATGATTTGCTTTTCGGGCAACGTCATCGCGTGTCGCAAGCGATCACTTGTCACCGGAAGTGCGCTCTGTGGCACCATGTCGCGTCTCTGTACTTGTGGTGGCAGATCCGATGCATCCAACAGCGGACGTTTGGCCAACAGGACGGCTCGCTGAACCACATTTTCCAATTCGCGAATGTTGCCGGGCCACGAGTACTGAAGCATTTGTTGCATCGCGTCGCTCGTAAAGCCTTCAATCTCTTTGCCAAACTCCTTGCGGCATTCCTGCAAGAAGTGCTCGATCAATAATGGGATATCGCCAATTCGTTCTCGCAATGCGGGTAACTGCAAATGGATCACATTGATTCGATAAAACAAGTCTTGGCGGAACTTACCCAACCGCACTTGTTCTTCTAAGTTCTCATTGGTCGCTAAGATCGTTCGCGAATCAACACTAAAGGTCTCGTTACCACCTAACGCTTCGAACTGAAATTCCTGCAAAACTCGCAGCAGTTTTACCTGAAGTGCTGGGCTCGCAGTGCCGATTTCGTCGAGGAAAATCGTACCTCCATCCGCCTGCTTGAACTTCCCAACTTTGTTATGAGTGGCTCCCGTAAACGCTCCTGTAACGTGTCCAAACAACTCGCTTTCCAACAAGTTGTCCGGCAACGCTCCACAGGCAACCTCCACAAATGGATTGTTGCGACGTTTGCTCCGGCGATGGATGGCTCGCGCTATCATCGACTTACCTGTCCCGTTCTCGCCTGTGATTAAGACCGTCGCACGAGCATCGGCAATGGACTCGATGACTTCGAAGATCTTCAGCATGCGATAATCGTGACTTAGAATGTTCTCCATCCCAAAGCGACGATCGAGCTCCGCTTTGAGACGTTCATTTTCATCCGCAATCATCCGTTGCTGCTTGGCCCGTTGCAGTGCGGTTAACAGTTCTTGATCGATCAGCGGTTTGGTCAAAAGGTCAAACGCACCGCGCGAGACCGCTTCCGCTCCGGAATCCGGCCCCCCGTAACCCGTCATCAACAAGAATGGGGTCGATGGAGTTCGCTTTCTCGCAAAATCGAGAACTTCAAATCCGTCCCCATCGTCCAGTCGAATATCGCACAGAACCAAATCGAACGTTTCCGAGCCAAGCTTCTTTTTGGCATCCGAGACGCGCCAGCATGGCGTCACCTGAAAGCCCTCGCTCTCCAACCATTGGCTCATCGAGTCGAGCAACCAACGGTCGTCATCTACGAGTAATAGGTGGCCTTGTTGCGGTTTGGTGGGTTGATTCATGGCGTACAGCTTCGAGCAGGATGTTTAAGGAAAGCAACATTTCGTTCCTTTCATTATTTAGGTTACGGTTTGGGGCCTCGCCGCATCCTCCTAGCCGAAAATCTTGCAGGATCGTCTCATTTTCTTGATGAAATCCCCAAAATTGCGTCTAAGCTCTACCAAAGGGGGTGTTTCGGGCCGCAAAATCGCTTTATCTTCCCTAGTCGAGCCCGAAAGGAAACTCTTTCGGGGAGTGGTTCACTATTAGGGTGGACTCACGAGGGAGGGGCCTTGGTTTTGCTAGAAAATTCCCTAAAATCCACCATTCTTACGTAATGGTGCTGGTGGACAGCCGACATTACTTAGCGTATTTTTATATTAACCCCCACGAAATGGTTCCGTTCTAAGGTAGCCTTTGTGCCGTGGGCATAGATGCTGCGATTTTGGTCTTTGGCAGCATTCGAATTTACAATTGGTTGTTTTTCGAGAAGAAAGATTTCTCCTATGGCGATACGTGTCTTGGTTGCTGACGATCATGAAGTCGTTCGCATGGGACTTAAGGCGTTGTTAACCGGACAGGATGTCGAAGTGGTTGGCATCGCTAAGTCAGGTACCGAAGTACTTGAGGTCATTGATACCCTCAATCCAGATGTGGTTATGCTCGATGTTCGCATGCCCGATGATGAAGGGCTCCAGACTCTTGAAGTCCTGCGACAGAAGTCACCCGAATTGGGCGTTATCATGTTGTCGACCTATGACAACCCAACTTACATCGCTCGAGCTATCGCACTGGGTGCAAATGACTACATCCTCAAGGGCTCCAGCAAGAATGACATTCTTGATTCCGTAAGACGCGTGGCTAAACGCGAATTGCCCACGGAAAGCAATGTGATGCGACGTGTGCGAGCTACCATGGCTCGTCGCAAAGATCGCGCCGATTCGAAGGATGTACCACTAACCAATCGCGAACTGCAAGTTCTCCGCCATATCGCATTGGGCCTTAGCAACCGCGAAATCGGCTCCTCTCTCGGGATCAGTGTTGAAACCGTTAAGGAACACGTTCAGAACATCTTGCGTAAGCTGGACTCTCCAGACCGCACCGCTGCAGCTGTATGGGCTGTAAAGCTTGGATTGGTGTAATCACTGGATCAAAGCCACAGATTGATTCGCAGTTCACTGGAGAAGGCAAGGTTCACACCTTGCCTTCTTTTTTGCGCCCGTCTTGTTGGGCATTCCGTTTATGGTCCTGTGGTGGCTTCCCTTCTCTTCTCGCATCACTTCTAGTTGCGAGTACCAATAGTCGCGAGTCGAGTGAATTTTGAGCACGGGGTGTTGTGCGACCATAAAAAAACTCGGCCTCCGTTGAAGAGGCCGAGTTCTGATGTTTCAGTGGATGTCGGGGTTAAAATTAATCCCACCACCATTGGTTTTCGGTCAAACCTTGGATCGGTGCATTGCTCTGGGTTTCTTTGATCTTACCAGTGGCATCGACCTTCTTGTTCTCACCAGCGAATGCTTGGCGTGGTTGAATGTTAACACCACCACCGATCGGAGTTAGAAGGCGACCGTTGTTGAAGAATGTGTTGACGGCTGGCTCAACATGCAAAGGAGCTGCAAAGCGTTCTACCTTCACGATTGACTCGTCGCCGAACACACCCAATGTCCATTGCGATTGGCCATAGAAGTCCGAGTCTTGAATGAAAGCTGCCACAATCGACATGTCTACCAAGTTGCGAAGTTGAGCATACACGGGAGTGGTTTCAGCCAGCTTGGAGTACTTCTCAGTGAATTCGCGGGTGAACTGCTGGCTAGCTTTGTTCACATTGGTGCGAGCTTCGCGTGAGCCATCTTTCTTCACCAATTCTTCGGCACCAACCAACTTAACGCCTTGGCCATTCAAGAACATTGCCCCGCCATCTTCGCTCACTTCAACCGAAGCATAGTCTGGAACAAAATACCAACGTTGAAGATTTGAAGACTTTCCTACGGAACGTTCGGTGAAGCTCTTGATGCCCACCACGGTTCGCTCCAAGCCAATTCCAATCAGCTTCATGCGATAGTCAGCTTCGACCATAACACGAGCAAAGTTGGTGGTTGCAGGAACGCCCTTGATCGAGATCGTTTGCAAGCCGAGATTTTGCTTGAGGCCCATAGCGATCGAGTTTGCATCGCCTGGGGTGATGTTACGACCCGATAGCGATTGCAAGAACTTGTTCATTCGCTCCAAACCTTCTTGAGTTGGGTCGATGGAAACACCGATCACTTTGGTCTTTTCACCGGTAGGTGGGAAGCAACGCAAAGCAACGATCAGATCTTCCAAAGCGAGAACTGGCAGGCCTGATTCCAAGCCAACAACATGGCCGGTTGGAGCTTCCGCAAATGGTTCAGCTGGACCAGCGATAACGATGTCACCGCTTTCTGGATAATAGAAGACATAATCGATCGAGGTTAAACCAGCGAGATAAGTCATGTCTGGCGATAACGTTCCGCCGTTTTCAAGCTTCTTAGCAACCGCTTTTTCCAAGCGATTCAACGAAACTTTGCGGAGCTTGCTGGCCTTGGCCAAGTCGGGCATCATCGCTGCCTTGGCGGCTTGATTGCGAGCAGCAGCCAACATCGGGTTGGTCGCTTGAATTCGCAGCACGCCTGCAGCGTCAACTTCGATACCGGCAGGAACGTTGCCGTTATTGTTGTTGTTATTGTTATTGTTGTTATTGTTGTTGTTATTATTGTTGTTCTGTGCAAAGACCGCTGTTGGAAGCAACAAGAGCCAAAGAGCTAAAGCCGCTATTGCTAGGGGTTCAACACGAACCAAATTACGAAACGGAGTGAAGCTCATAGACTCTTTTTCCTGTCGCAACAAATGATGAGCAATCGGTTTTTTGGACTGAACAAAACGACGAATTTCAAACGAGAGTGACCGCATTTCAGCACCCAGAAAAGGTGCTGAGAGGCAAAAGTTTATTTGGCCACCTTCATCGAGGATAATTCGAGCTCAACCAAAAAGCAACAAATTACCTGACTCCCCCAGTTTTTCTAGGATCTTGAGAAGTTCTTTTTCGGAACATTCTTATTAGGTTTGGGGGGGGCGATCATCAACCGATGGCTATTGGCCCCCAGCAAATCGTCTAACCGATCCCGCAATTGCCGGTCGATTTCGACTTTGTGCTGACCGCTGCGTAGGTGTACCATTTCTCCGGTATCCAAGCGTAGGCTGAATAAAACCTCACGGGTCCCGGGATAACCTCGCAATATCTCCCGTATCCGGGCGATGTGCTCGGGTGTGTGCTTTTGTTCATCTAAGTGAATGCGAATTCCCGTTGTGAATTTCGTGTCCGCTTCATGCAACGGAATGATCTCGTTGCAAATCAAGTTGCATTCCTCGCCCCCATCGCGACGGTCAACTGCCCCGCGAATCAGTACCACCGCATCGGGCTCGATGAATTGTCCCATCTGTTCATATCCGTCGGGCCAGCAAATACAACGCACGGTTCCGTCGAGATCTTCCATGTCGAAGTTGGCGTATTTCGACGGAGCCCCGGGCTTTGGGTTGCGGGTGTGAGCAAGCTTGATCGATGAAATCATTCCACCCACAATCACTTCGGCACGGTTCTGCACGGTTCGCATCGTAATCGTGGTGTGACTAGTGAGGTTTCGCAAAGCGGATTCATGTTCGGATAAGGGATGCGCAGAGAGATAGAAACCGAGCACATCCTTTTCACCTTGCAGGCGTTCTTTCTCTGGCAGTTCTGGGACATCGGGCAAATCGATCTTGGGGTTGACGGCCGCTTCCACATCATCTTCGTCATCGAAAAGTCCGCGCTGACCCGCGCGGCGATCGGCTAGTTTCGCCGCCCCCGATTGAAGTGCTTTGTCGACGATCGCCAACAATTGAGCTCGACGCGCTCCGAAACCATCCATAGCACCCGAACGGATCAAGGTTTCAATCGTCGAGCGATTGCATTGCGAAGGATCAACGCGTTCGCACAAATCGAAAAGATCTTTGAAGGGACCATCTTTTTCACGGGCTGCCACGATGGCATCGGCAGAGCCTCCGCCGCAACCACGGATAGCGCTTAAGGCGAAACGAATCTTGCCATCTTGTACCACAAAGTCACCGTGCGAATGGTTCACATCAGGCGGTAATACCGTGATACCCATACGTGCGCAGTCTTCGAGATGTTCGACCAACGAGTCTTTGCGTTTAAAGTTGCGGCCTTCGATGTCGCCCGAAAGCAACGCGGCCATAAACTCGCAAGGGAAATGTGACTTTAGGTAGGCTGTCTGATAAGCGATCAATGCATAAGCGGTCGAATGGCTCTTATTGAAACCGTACCCAGCGAACTTGAGAATCATATTCCAAAGTTCTTGCGCTTCATCTTTGGGAAGACCTAAGCTGGTCGAGCCTTGGATGAATTTTTCCTCGTTGGCCGCGATGATCGATTCTTTTTTCTTGCTGATCGCTTTGATACATGTGTAGGCTTTGGCCAACTCAATACCACCAAGGCGATTGAGGATGCGCATCACTTGTTCTTGGTAAACCATCACGCCGTTGGTTTCTTCCAGGATGTCACGCAATACCTCGTGTTTGTACTCCGCGATTTTTCGTCCATGCTTAACAGCGACATAGTCTTCCACCATGCCCCCTTCCAGCGGACCAGGACGATAGAGAGCGTTGGTGGCAATGATGTCGCGGAAATGGTCCGGCTTCATCTTTTGCAAAAGGTCGCGAATACCACCGCTTTCCAGCTGAAACACTCCCTTCGTTTCGCCGCGTTGCAACAACTCAAACGTCGGTTTGTCATCCAACGGAAACTTCAGCGGGTCGATCGTTTTACCGGTCGTTTGCTGAATGATCTCTACTGCTTTCGCCAAGATCGTTAAGTTGCGCAGGCCGAGAAAGTCCATCTTCAACAGACCGGCAGCTTCCACATCACCCATCGACCATTGCGTGATGATATCGGTCTTCCCACCAACACGACCGAGTGGCACATATTCGGTCAGCGGCTTATCGGCGATCACAACTGCCGCCGCATGCGTACCGATGTTGCGAGCCAAACCCTCCAACTTCATGGCCAGATTTAGCAATTCGCCCACATCATTGTCGCGTTCATAAAGCGCCTTCAAGTCGGCGTTGGCTTCGAGAGCTTTCTTGATAGTGATTTTGAGTTCGTCGGGAACCATTTCTGTAATCTGGTTCACTTGCGCCAATGGAAGTCCCATGGCGCGTCCGACGTCTTTGATCGCAGCTCGCGCTTGAAGTGTTCCAAACGTACCGATCTGGGCTACGTTCGATTCACCATATTTTTCTTTCACATAACGAATGATCTCGGTGCGTCGGTCTTTGCAGAAGTCGATGTCGATATCAGGTGCTTCTGTTCGGCTTTCGTCCAAGAATCGTTCGAACAGCAAGTCGTACTTAATGGGGCAGACGTGGCTCAAGTACAATGCATAACAGACCAAAGCGCCTACACCGCTACCGCGAGCGGTCGCTGGTACGCCCTGTTCACGCGCATGTCGTACGAAGTCCCACACGATTAAGAAGTAATTCGAAAAGCCCAATTTCGAAATCACACTGAGTTCACGATCAAGCCTTTGCTTGATGACCGGGGCAAGTTCACCATCGATGATACTCTCTGGATCCCCTTCATAACGCTCCATCAAACCGCTTTCACACAGCGATCGCAAATACTCGTCCGGTGTTTGCTGTGTCGGAATGGTGTAGTTCGGGAAGTTGCGTTTCCCCAACTCCAAGTCGATGCAGACGCTGTTGGCAATTTCTTGGCTGCGGGCCACTGCATCTTCCAAACCTGGAAAATGCATATACATTTCGTCGGGACTGCGAACGTAAAACTGATCATTCTCCATCTTCATACGGTTGGTGTCCGTGCGGAACTTACCCGTATTGATGCATAGAAGAATGTCTTGTGTCGCGTGATCGGATTGTTCCAGGTAATGGGCATCGCTGGTAGCGACGAGCGGCAAGCCCATGTGATTCGCGATATCAACGGCGCCCTGCACCTGAATGCGTTGCAGATCGATACCGTTGTTCATGATTTCGATGAAGTATCGATCACCGAAAACTTTATGAAACCAAGCGGCGGTTTCCATCGCTTCTTTATAGACTTTGCCGGTATCGTGCCCCTTCAAAATCTGGCGGCTAAACTCGCTCGACAAACAACCGCTAAGGCAGATGATTCCTTCGCTATAGCGTTGCAATATTTCTTTATCGATTCGCGGCTTGAAATAAAAACCTTCTAAGCTGGCAGCAGAAGCTAACTTAACCAAGTTCTTGAAGCCGGTTCGGTTTTGCGCTAACAGCGTGAGGTGATACGACGCCTCTTTCATGCTGCTCGCATCGCGTTCGAATCGGCTCTTGGGAGCGATGTAGGCTTCATAACCTACAATCGGATTGATGCCAGCCGATTTGGCTTTCTGGTAAAACTCTAATGCGCCATGCAAGTTACCATGGTCCGTGAGCGCAACCCCGTTCATGCCGAGCGATTTCACGCGATCGATCAACTTGCCGATCGGTGATGCTCCGTCCAATAAACTGTAATGGCTATGGCAATGCAGGTGCACAAAAGGACGAGTGGATTTCGGTGGTGTATTGTCGCCCGAAGCAATCGAAGGAGCGATGTCTGCCATGATGGACCTCCTGTGCGAGTGAATTCCTTGCGATCTCTGCTGGACCATGTGTGACAGTCCAGTGCAGTCCTGCAAAAAGAGAGAGGTGATGGATTCACCTACCAGCCGAGAGTATAGCGATTAGCTCGTCTTCATCCACTGAATTGATGAGCAGCAGCGGGCGGATTGCCCGACTTAAATCTTGTCTGGATCCGCAATGCTACGAATTAATTCCGACAATCGCCCTTGCAATTGCAGCAGTACTTGCCACGTTGCGGGGGGGACCACAATTTCAGGTTTCTGAGGATCTGTTTCCACGCCATCAATGACAAATTGCAATCCCGCGTGCAGATGTTCCAGAATCTCGGAAAACTGTGCAGCTTGGCTAGGGCTTAAACGTTCGGGGAGCCCCGGTATTGACTCAATCTTGCCCAGTAGTCCTAAAGAGCTAGAGAGGCCTGTGCTTAGGTCGAGATCCTGATCAGCGATGTCTGAGTCTTCGGCAGTAAACGCACTGTTAAATCCCTCGCCTCGCGAAGCGCTGAGTTCCTGAAGTCGATCTGCAATTTGCTCTCGATTCCCAAACAACAACACTGAGCGACCTACTGCGATGATATCCCCGAATCTCAATAGCCGAAGTTGGCAATCTTGGCCGTTGATTTTGGTCCCGTTTGTACTATCTAAGTCCGTCAAAACCAGTCGTTCGTTGTCTTCTTGAATCTTGAGATGACAGCGGCTTACGCGTTCATCATTGAGTTGGATCGAGTTGCCTTCTTCTCGACCGATGGTAATGGGGGGACGAAGATCGGGAAATACTCGGCCACGATCTGCCCCTTGAAGAACTCGCAATGTGACCAAAACCATGGTGGAAATTTTTCTGGTAGGAACGGATGGAATGGATGAGTGCTGTGATGAAGACTGGCTCTAATTCTGTCGCTTTCCGCCATCCGTTGCAATAAACTTCGAAATTATTTGCCATCCCTCAAGCGATCACCAAGGAAATTGTCTAATTCCTCAATCGCATGTATTTTGGCCACTGTCGTTTCTAAATCATACTCAACACGTTGAAAAAATAACCTGTTTTCATCCAGAATTACATAACAACTCCGCCAATCGCCATCCCGAGGTTGGCCCACGGATCCAACGTTGACCAGCGACTTTTCTTCCCCGATCAAGTATCCTTCCGTTAGGTCGGTTGGACGCAAGAATTGGCCTTCCGAAGTAAATACACCCGGCACGTGAGTGTGGCCCTGAAAACAGATTTTTTGCACCATGGAGAAGAGCTTCTCCATTTTTCGGCGGTTATAAACATCTTCGGGAAACACATATTCGTTGACTGGGTTTCGAACCGACCCATGTACGAATAGCGTATGCCCTTCTCGCCGAATGCGGGGTAAACGGCTCAAATAATCTAGCCGTGCTCGAATCGCCGCCAACGGCTCGATTCCCACGCGATGTTTACCTTCCAACTGCTGACGCGTCCAGAAAATCGCTTGCTCTGCCACATTGCTGAACCCCTCAGGATCAAACAATGCAGCCAGGTCGTGATTTCCCAAAATGCAAGCGTCGAATTGCATCACTTGATCAACGCATTCGCACGGATTGGGGCCGTAACCAACGATATCCCCCAAGCAGACAATTTGCTCACATCCGCGCTGCTTCGCATCGGCTAAAACCGAAGTGAGCGCTTCTAGGTTGCCATGAATATCACTCAGAATGGCTCGTTTGACCACGCAATTACCGTCCCGTCCTCAAGCGATCGCCCAGCATATTGTCGAGTTCTTCAATCGCATAAATTTTGCGAATCGTCGTATCAACATCATAGTTAACTCGACGGAAGTAAACCATTTTTTTCCCATGGTCAATGATGGTGTAGCAACTGCGTGGATCCTCATCGCGAGGTTGGCCCACCGAACCCACATTGACCATCATCTTTTCGCGACCTAACGGGAACTCATAATTGCAATCGTCAGGTGTGATGAATTCCTGCTCGGTGGTGAAGACACCCGGCATATGCGTGTGTCCCTGAAAGCAATACTTTTGCAAACGTTCGAACAGCAATTCCATCCGCTTTTGGTCGTAAATAGTCTCTGGAAAAACATATTCGTTCGTAGGGTCACGCGGCGAACCGTGTACATAAAGGAAGTCGCCATTTTGATACCATCGTGGCAATTCTCCCAGAAAATCCCAGCGTTTGTTGGATTGAGACGCTTTTCCCGTCCCCCGATCCAAAGCATCACGCGTCCAATAAATCGCCCGTAATGCCACTTGGTTAAATCCCTCAGGATCAAACAAAGTTGCCTGATCGTGATTTCCCATGATGGTAAATTCACAACGGCTGATCACCACATCCAAGCATTCGCACGGGTTAGGACCATAGCCCACCACATCCCCCAGACAAGCAATCTGATCGATGCTCTGCGTCGCGATGTCGGCCATTACCGCCGTCAACGCCTCCAGATTACCGTGGACATCACTGATCAGAGCTTGCCTCACTGCTTGTGGCTCCTAAAAACTATTCTGTATCTCAAAGTAAAAGTCGATCTCTAGGTAAAGTCGCTCGCCAATCGTTCCCACTCAACCAGCGGCGGGTTGCCATTTCAGTTGGGCACCCATTTGAGGATGCTCAGGGAAACTTCTCATTGTAAAATCTTGGTTTATGATCGGACAGTCGGCATACACTCCGAAGGCCACACTCTGAAAATTCCCCAAATTAGTGGTGAATTGTGCAGTACTGTTGCCACAATCCCCTTAGGTTGTACCGTTTGACCAAGTTGGGGTGGGTTATTTCGCACAGTTATTTGCCCAGAAATATTTGCCCAGAAAGTTACCCCTATGTGGCACCTCGCCCTCGAGACCATCGGCCTCTCTGGTTCAGTGGCTCTCCATAAAGATAGTCAACTTGTAGCGAATTTTCCTCTCCCATCCGAAATCGGTTCCGCTCGCAGTCTTATGCCGGCCATCGAAAGTGTGGTTCGCAACGCGGCTATTACTTCTTCGCAACTGGAGCTGATTTCTTTGGCAAAAGGCCCCGGTTCTTTTACAGGACTGCGAGTGAGTGTGGCCACGGCCAAAGCGATTGGTTACGCTCTCAATGTTCCACTCTGTGCAGTCGACACGTTGGAAACGCTGGCCTATCGACTTGGTTTGGAAGCGATCTCTGCTCACCAGAAGCCGGCGTTAATCGCCGCTGCCATGGATGCTTATCGCAAACAAGTTTTTCGTTTGATCGCGGTTGTCGAACCACAGCTAGCGGGCGAAAACGCAGCATGTCGTGGTATCAAATTGAACATCATTCTTCCCTCACACCATCTCGATGTGGCGCTCTGGAATCAAAATCCATTTCATGGCGTGGATAGAAACTTTGCCCTGTCCGCCGGTGTTTTACAGCCCAGTCATCATGACCATGCCGGCGATTACCAAGTGGTTGTAGGTGGGAATGCTATTCGCCGATACCCACTCGCTGAAAACAGTTTACCTCCCTCACGAATCTGCGATTCCAGAGATATCACTGCGGTAGATGTCGGACGGTATGCTTGGCAACGCTGGCTCGCTGGCGAGCGAACCGATCCATTTCAATTGCTTCCCAATTATCTCCGTGCCAGCGCAGCGGAAGAGAAAGCTCTTGCGCCCCTCACTTCCACTGAGTCAAGCGAAAGCTGACGCGTCTGCCCACAGACCTGCGACTCTGAATGGCTGCGCCAATAAACGAGTGAAACCAACTTCACGTAACATTCGCCATTGCTCGTAGTTGGCAAGTGTGGCAAACCATCCTAATTCAAAATTGGCCAACCGTTTCAACTCGCAGACTTTTTGAGATAGTCGATTCGCCATATCACGCTTCACAATCTCAAGGGATAGCGTCTCCATCGCGCCGCCACACCACCAGATCGTCACGTCAAGATTTTCTTGCATCGCGATCTTTAAGTTACGGGCAAGTTGGGCTCCAAACACGGGGCAACCCGCAAACTGCTCCAGCTGCTTCTCTGGAGCTCCGGAAGAAAAATGTAAGAACTCATAGCGAGCACCAGTGGCATTCATGATGGGGATTAATGGAGAAGCAACTCGCTCATTATCGGTCATAATCAACGTATACGCACGATCGCTCTGAGGCGTGCTACTGGTATACGACCGCTGCCAATAGTCACAGCTTGAGGATAGCTTGGATTCATACAGCTGAATGGAATCACTTGGCGACGATTGATTCAGCCAAGGTAGAATTTGGTCCTGCAGATTCCACCAATAGAATCCGGGAACCAAAAGTTTAGTGGCTCCACTGCGCCGGTAACCAAGCCAGAGATCACTCAGGACGCAACAAACCGAGACAATCGGTTCCGCTTGCTGAAACGCATTGATCTGCTCGACCAAAATTCGATCCCTGCGAGGTAACGCGAATACAACTCTTGAAAAGCTCGCTCGAACAGACGCGGACTCCGCATTCCAACGGTCCGCATCGGGCCACTGTCGAATGAGATGTTGTTGCGAACAAGAATGGAAGACCCATTCAAAGGGACCTGTATGCGGACCAATCCAAGCAACATGTTCAGCGGGCATCACTTTACCATCCCTCTCCGTGGAGTCTCTGCAATCCTCTTGCCATTTCAAGTTGGGTGATTCTCCCAATTCGCTTCCGCTTCCAAAATCATATCACGCACTTCATGCGCTGAGCCCGATTGGCGGATACGCTCCATCAATTCATCTTCATGAACCAAGCGACTCAGCTTGGCCAGAATTTGCAAATGAATTCGATCATCCAGCGAGCAGATCAAGAAAAAGACATCGGTTGCACGCCCCGACTTGTTACCGAAATTAATCGGGTGAGATGTGACACCCAACGCGACAATCGATTCACCTAGAATCGATGTTTGCGGTCGGCGCGGATGCAACAAAGCTACTCCATTTTCTAAAGCCGTTGGGTGCAGATCTTCACGAGCTTGTACGGCCGTTGCCATCTCGGCCGAGTCCCAAAGATAGCCACTCAGCGCTGCTAGGTCGCACATCTCGCGAATCACAGAGCCTCTGGTTTTGGCATGTAAGGGAACAGCAATGCACGACAGAGGTAGGAGTTGTTCAAAGCGATCCGACGATTCGTGCGGGCTGTTCGGCAATCGATCTAGCCACTTTCGAACTTCCCCCAATTCATCCGCATCGCTCAAACCGATTCGCTCTTCAAGCCAATGGTGAATCTCGGCTTCCGCAAATTTCCATTGCCCCCCTACCCGCCGCCCTGGCAGCTTTCCACGCTCAACGAGCTTGGTGACTTGTTCAACATTTAGATGCAAATAGTTTGCAATCTGCTCAATATCTAGATCTTTGGCTGCCATAGGTAGGGAACTCGCTTTTTGTGGGTGCCCATTATTGTAACACGCTGATTCTGTCTTGACATCACATGGCGTTTCGGGACAGGCTGGGAACTCGCAGCGTCAGGAAGACGCGGCGCAGAAACTAGCAATAAATGCTAGCAAAAAAGAGATAAGAGACGATTCGTCGGCAAGGAGGCCGAGTGATGGTTGCGTATCAGGATGTGCCTGCAATCGATCTGCGGGCATTGTGGAGCGATGCACATTTTATTTCCGTCAAAGGGAATGCCCAGTCCAGTGGGAAGGCCGCTCGTTCTGCCAGTAAAGGCAAACAGAAAAAAACGCATTCCGTTTTGCTGACGGATTTTTTGGTCAATCGGGCGGTCGAGCGAGTGGATCAGGTTAAGCCTGGCGATGCATTTGTCGCCATCGATATTGGCGAACATGATGGACACGCGGACGCCATTGCGGCTGTTGCTGCCGGAGCTTCTGTCGTTGTTTGTGAACGCTATCTGCCAGTCGCAGTGCCACAATGCATTGTCGAAGACTCTCGTCAAGCCTGGGGCGAACTTTGCCATGCCTTGGTCAATCAACCGACAGAGAACTTGATTACGATTGCCATCATGGGAAGTCATGGGAAGACGACCTTGAATCTTCTGGCAAGTTCGATGATGAAAACCATTGGCAAAAAAGTTGCCTATAGAAATTCGATTGCTACCTCAGATAGTGCCACCCAAGTTGCCGCTAAAGATGGAGCCGTAAATACGGCGAAGTCATTGGCGAAATGGTTGGCAGGTGCTGTAAAACAGGGCGTCCCTTCGGCTGTGGTCGAAGTCGATCAAGAGATGCTTTATCAAGGTCAGACTGCTGGCATGAAATATGATCTGATCTTAATCACTTCATTGCGAACCGAAGTCGGTAGCACTGGGGGAACGCTTGAGCAATTGCAGCAGGCGATGTTGCGTCAATTTGCGCAGCTCAAAGAACATGGTGTGATTCTATATAACGCAGATGACGCTCCCCTGTCGCGATGGATGGAATCGTTGGCGATGCCCACGATGTCGTACGGGTTGGATGCGGATGCGGATATTCGAGCCCGCGTGATTGAACGCGAATTAACCGAACAAACAATGATGATTACTGCGGGCCGAACGGTCATGCCACTTCGCAGTACGCTGATCGGTTCACACAATGCTCGACATTTGCTCGGCGCGGTCGCTGCTGGCTATGTTTGCGGGTTGGAGTTGTCTGAAATTGTGGGTGGTGTCGAGAAACTGCAGCGGATCCCTGGTCGTTTGCAATCCGTTATCGCTGGCCAAGATTTTGGGGTGTTTGTCGATCAAGCCGATACCGCAGAGCGTCTGGCTGTTTCCTTGCACGCAGTCCGTCAACACAGCACAGGTCGTGTTCTGTGTGTGATGGATGTTTCGCAACCCAACAGTCACGCGATGTTGGCGGCTATGGGAAAAGTACTCGAACGCGGCACCTCAGAAGTTTGCTTAACGCATATCGAAGGTGGCACATTCAAGAGTGTTCAGAATCGAGCCTTCGCCTTGCTAGACGGTTTTGAAAACCCAGCTCTGCCACATATTCTACCTGATCGTGATCGCGCGATCGAATGGATCATGCAACGCGCCAAATCTGGCGATGTGATCTTGTTAGCAGGCTGCGGAGATTCAACTTGGACCAGTAAATCGCGACCTGAATCGACCAATGACATTCAGGCTGCGGGGCACTGGTTACGGCAACCTAAACCTGCACCGGAAACCTCACTTGCTAAAGTCGTAGGAAGTTCGACCTACAGTGAAGATATTGGGTCAGCTGCCTCAAATGTAGCGCGGCATGACAAGCCCTCACTGAAGTTGTTCCGTCCCGAGTAATCTTCTCTCATTTACTAGACTCAGGTCACCGATCAATGATTGGTGACCTGAGTGACCGTCTTGAATAAATCTATCCCGTATTTGATTTTTCGTCTTGACGATTCTCCCTCGCTTTTGATATTCCCCCTTTCACAGCCATGAGGGAATAAGTCACTGACTGCTATTCACCGCAAGCAGCAGGTTCGGCTCAAAAAAGTGACGATGTTCCGTAGGCAGCTTTGGGTTGGTGAATCCATAGAGAAGACAACTTGATTGCGAAATCCCGAGTGCGTTCGGCGACAAAATGAAAATGGAAAGCAGAAAGCCACTGGGGTAAGAAAGCACATTGAAGCTTGGGAAACTCCGTCGTCAGCCAAGAATCTGCGGGAAAGCTTGGTTGACCTCCCTCCTGGGTTGGAGCAAAAAAACGCTCGATGATTGATTAACTGGGTCAATTGGTCAACGAGAGTGCTTCACGGCGGAGTCGATTCTGCGTGCTGGGACGAGATCACCAAGGGTCTCGTCCCAGCACCAGTTATCTTTTGCAATATTGAGCGTATTGCACAATGCACATTCAACCCTGCGGAACTTTCAACGTCGCTTGAACTGTATCTCTCTAAACTGTTCTCAATGGGGTTTGAGGTTAGGGATCGTCTAAAGCTCCTTGGGACACTTCACCCAAAATTAGAGCTCTAAGTAACTCAGGATCGGTTTCTTGACTCAAAAAACGGACTGAGCCATCGACGAACGCCGCTTGCGTTCCACCTGGATGAGCAGAAGCGCCGATGTTCCGAGAGTTCCAAGGTTTCTTCTGGACCGCTTCACTTTCTGGCGCGAGGCTCCAGTGGAATGTGTCCAAGTCCACATCGCGTGGCTCTGTCCAAATGAGATTTGCCCCACACGATTCCATGATTTGAATCTGCGCATTGTGAGGATTCACCAGCTGAGGATTGTCTTCTGCCAGGTTCGAATTTCGCAACATGGCATACGAGGTGTAACGCCCTCCCTTGCGATTCATCTGCGGTGGCTCAGCCGGGCAAGTGTAGATACCCAGCCTCTTCTTGGCGATCTCCCAGTTCTCATCGCTCTCCCAGTTTTGTTCCGAGTTGTAAGCGTCTCTAAGGTCCTGTTGCTCAATGTATGGGAGCAACTTCACCCGCCAGCTGACCTCAGGTCCACCTTCAATCTCCGGTGCGTTGTTGGTGGGAGCTTTACGAGCCGCAACCTGCTTGTCTTTCGCGATTAGAATACCATGCATGAGCTGCTTTAAGTTGTTCGCACACGCCATTCGGCGGGCGGCTCCTCGTGCAGATGGTACTGCTGGTAACAGCATTCCAATCAAAAGCCCTAAGACGAGGAGCGTTCCGAGGACGTTGAGCGCATACGAACCAGAGGACTGTTTTTGTAGTTTCCACAAAACGAAGAACAAGGAGATCAGCAAGACAATAAAGCAAAGGATGGAATAGCCAAGAATAAAAGGTCGCGCGTATTCGGGCAGGCCATCGAAGGACACTGCCACACCAAATGGTAATGCAATGATGGCCGCCAGCAAACAATAGAAATCCAAACGGCTGACCGGAGTTTTTCGCTTGAGGTAAAGGATGATAAACGGACTGATCGCTACGGATAACAAGATCAAATGCAGGCCGATATCGAAGAGTAAACGATTTCTTTCGAAAAACGACAACGCTAGGTCGGAATCCAAAATGCGGATTTCTTCGCTCATCTGTTTTGAGCTCCAATAACTTTAGAATTCATATTCCGATAGCTGTCGATATTTGGTTGTGAGCAAAATTCGGATCGATCGAATGGTAATGCTGCTTGAGCGATGGTTTAGTTGCGTGTGATTTTGCTTAATGCCTGAAAGGCATCTTGGTTGCATGATAAATCAAAACTTGCAAGTCGTCGAGCAAATCTCGAAAGACAAGCATGCTGCAGCGAAATTTGTGGACTCACGGTAAAGTTGGATCGAAGCCATGTCTTAGGTCGCTCCGAAACTGTGTGCTTCTGTGACCCGTCCTCGAATTACGCAATATCTACAACTGCCATACCTTTGTTTGGCAAAACACCATCGGTTATCATCATTGGGTACGATCTTGGGTTTGTGTTTCGTTGCGAAAAACGCGAAACCAACGCTCACTTTTGTGTCATGCGACTATCGATCGAATTTCAATTGACCGATCTACGGCATTTATATAACCAAGCGAACTGACATGAGCTCACCCTACTTTGCTTTGATTGACACCTTGGCCGATCAACGATTTTCTGGGAATCCTGCAGGCGTTTGTATTCTCGATAAGCCCGTGCCAGACGAGTTGATGCAGAAGTTTGCGATGGAAGTGAATCAAGCCGAGACCGCTTTTCTTTTGCCGCTGGCTGACAGTTGGAGTTTGCGTTGGTTTACTCCGGTTTGTGAAGTCGATTTATGCGGCCATGCGACCATGGCTGCAGCTGTTGCATTGTGGCGTCATTTCGGGGCAGAGATCGACCCATTCATTCGATTTCAAACGCGGAGTGGTGAGTTGACAGCCCGTCGTGTCAGCTCTACTGCTGGAACTGTTGACGAATGGACGGAACTCAACTTTCCAGCCGAACGAGTTCATTCCTCTGCTGCCCCTGACGGATTGTTGCGAGCACTGGGGTTGCAGTCAGAACCGCTGGGGATATACCGCAATCGCATGGACTATTTGGTTGAAGTTGATTCGTATGCGGAATTGATTGCCTTGCAGCCCGATATGCGAAGCTTGGCTCAAGTTGAAACCCGAGGCATTATTGTGACGGTCGCTTCAGCAGTAACGAGCCCGAGTGGCCGCATGTCATCGGATTTCGTGAGTCGTTTTTTTGCACCACGATTTGGTGTTGACGAAGATCCAGCAACGGGATCTGCGCATTGTGCTTTGCTCCCATTTTGGGAGCAAAAATTGGGTCGCAAAGTGCTCGTAGGTTACCAAGCTTCGAAACGCGGAGGCTGGTTAGAGTGTGAAAGTTATGGAGACCGTGTTCTATTGCGTGGCAAGTCATTTTGCAGCGTTGAGGGAACTTATCATTTCACGGAGTGAGCTTTGTGGCCGCTCTCTATTCTTGATGCCGTTGGCCTTTCTTAAAATGGCGTTTGGGGGACTGATCGCACAAATTGAGTCTTCACACAAAGTTGTCCTGAAGTGTCTTGCTAGTTACGAAAGGGCTCATCTGCAACGAGGTTATGGAGAGTGAAACACTAGTCAAAGACGGTGTATAAAATAGGGTGAGCACAAAAAGTGAGGTGGTGTGGAAGATAAATTCATCTTGGAGTTAGTTGCCCATACGATTTGCCCGAAACAAATTAGGCTGGATATAGTGGAACCTAGTAGGCTTGGCATCTATCGGTGAATTAGGATTGGGTTAAGTTGAGCATCTGGCGTTTGCCAGATCAAATCGATCCAACAATTTTTGTGGCTTGGAAACCGATGGACTGGGGTGATTGCGTCTCGCAGTGGCGATTGTCGCGCCCAACATTCAACATTCAACATTCAGCGTTCTGCATCAAGTGTCTTGTAAACATGAATACTCGAATCATCACAACGCAATGTCCACATTGCCATCAGTCTCGCCCCTGGACACAGGCGGATCGTTTGGTGTGGTTGCACCAGTCTGGATTTTTGCGAAAGCATAAGGACCCGGTCGATGAAATTGTGCAAGAAATGTTCCGGCTGAAACTCGCCGAGCTCCCCTGCCCTAATTGTCACAAACCGGGCGTGAAAATCGTCCCAACTGTACAAGCGGTTGAAGATAATGATGATGAATGGGATACCACGGGTGGTGGGGAAGGCTCAGCGGCAGCGGCCAAGTATTGCGTCGATTGTCGTGAACAAATAGACCCTGAACGTGTCGAGTTGTTTCCCGATGTGACTCGCTGTATCGATTGTCAGCGCAGGTTCGAAAATGGGGAGCCGAGCGGGAAATCCGCTGTTTTTTCAGCGGATGACCTTTGTCCGAGGTGTGGCGATTTTTTGCAAACACATCGTAACCGCTCCAGTCGCACGGCATATCGAGTACAATGTCAGGGGTGTGGCTATTCACCCAAGCGTTAGCTCCAGGCAGTAGCAGTAGCACTAGCACTTAGAATTGGGTTGCCCCTGTTTGCACACCTACCTCACAAGCTCACCTTCATCAGCGCAGAATCGGTAAGGATCTATTCATGAAACGCTCGTTTTTCTTTATTGCATTGGTCGCTTTGTCATTGGGAATGGTTAGTCCTTCGGTATCGGCGCTGTTCTGGGCACCAGCATCGTTGACCGATGCAGCCAAAGCTTGGGTTGGATCGCTTGATGCCACCCAAAAATCAAAAGGTGTATTGGGATACGACGCGCCACAGCGAACGGTATGGAACTTCGTGCCGCTTGAGACCCGCAAGGGATTACCACTTCGCGAGATGAGTGCCGATCAGCAGAAATTGGCGATGGGTGTTTTGGAGCAGGCCTTGAGTCAAGCGGGTTATCAATCGGCGACAAAAATCATGTCGTTGGAAGGTGTGCTGCGAAAGTTAGAGGGACCTGGTCGCGAAGAATGGCGAGATCCTGTGAAGTACTATGTCACCATTTACGGTACTCCGTCTGCTGACTCGACCTGGGCAATGAGTTTTGAAGGCCATCACCTGTCTCTGAACTTCGTTATGCAGGGCAATCGCGTCATCGAATCCACCCCGCAGTTCATGGCTACAAATCCAGCGGAATTGCGAGACAATTATGGCGACGGTTTTCCAAAGGGCTTGCGTGTTCTGGCAAAAGAAGAGACCGTCGCGTTTGATTTAGTAACATCATTGACCGACGAGCAGAAGAAGCAAGCGATTATTGCTGAAAAAGCTCTAGCCGAATTGCGTGGACCTAATACACCTCAGCCAGTGGATGAATCCGCGGTTGGAATTTCGTTTTCTGCTTTAGACGTGGCTCAACAGAAGCTGCTAAAGGACTTGTTGGATTCGTATTGCAGCAAGATGCTGAGCGAAGTTTCTCAAGAGAGAACGGCGTTGATTGAGAAAAATGGCTGGGACAAAGTCAAGTTCGCTTGGGCTGGACCGACGAAGCCTGGGATCGGTCATTATTATCGAGTCCAAGGTCCGTCTTTCTTAGTTGAATTTGTGAATACTCAACCAGACGCTGCCGGCAACATCGCCAATCATATTCACTGTGTGTGGCGTGATATGACTGGCGATTTTAATCTTCCCGCGAAATAAGCGACTGCTCAGGGCGTTCGATTACAAACGTGAGTGGAGAATTTGCGAGATCGTTTCTCGCAACTTCTCCTCTCCGCCAAATTGAAAGCCTAATGCCTTTAGTCGGCTGGAGTCGATTTGATTTTTCGGCTGGCTTGCGGTACCAGTGATAGTGGCTTGGCTCCCCGAAAGTTCTTTGGCGATGGTTGCCACTTCAAATTGTGAGATATAGCGATCGCAGCAATTGTAGATGGCTCCAGTGATGGCTTCGCTGGGGGCATTGCAAAGTAAGGCGATTGCTTGAGCGACATCGCTGGCATGTACTTCTTTTCCTCCCCCTTGGACGTTGACTGGTTCCCCTTTAGCGACTTGTTGAATTAGGTTGTACCACTTGCTCTCTTCAATTGGGCGAGCAGCACCATAGATGCCGCAGGGGCGGATGGCGGCGATCTCCCAATTCTGTCCCAAGGCGTAGCTGTGGACCATCGCTTCGAGAGCCGCTTTGCCTGCCCCGTAATGACTGGCAGGCCAAACGGGATGTGTTTCATCGAGGGGACGATCGGATAGGATTTTCTCATGGACCGCGCAGGTGGAGATTAGGATAACGCGCCGAACTCCCGCGGCTCGAGCGGCCTCCAGCAGCTTGATTGAACCGATGAAATTTCGCTGCATGTACTCTTCGAGGTTTCCCTCTGAGCCGCGGAAGCTAATTCCGGTTCGTGAGAGGGCCGCGTGGATCAAGATTTCCGCATTGGCGACGAGATTCTGCGTCGCGGCGCTATCGCCCAGTTCCCCACCAATCCATTGAATAGAAGGCAAGTGCTTGTGGCACAGATCGACGGATTCGAGCGATCTGGTCGATTTGGGACGATACCACGCCGTAATGTCGTGTTTTTGGGAAGATAAAGCGTCGATAATATAGCGGCCCAAAAATCCAGTGCCGCCGGTAAGGGCGATTTTCATGACCTACACTTTCATGATTTGACGTAGTGCTGAAACTTTCCTTCCGTAGAATAACGCATCGCAGCGGGAGCAAGGAAGAGATGAACGGGGCCAGGGCCAACAATTAGTGGGTGTGGTCTCGATGTTGTTCCGAAATTTGCTCAATTCGTACGATTAGGCATCGAGTGGGTGGATAGCCAATGGTCAACACATTATTTCTACCCGAACTACGTGAGATGCTCGCCGATCAAAATGAACGGGAGTTGATCGAATTCTGCACCGCTTTGCATCCTGCTCGTACGGCCGAATTTGTGGAAGGGCTTACAGCGGAAGAAGCCTGGAAGGTCATTCAGTTTGCCGAGCCTCCGCTTAGAGCTGAGATCTTCAACTATTTTGAATTGGACCGGCAAATTGACATCCTCATGCACGAGGATGAGAAACTGGTCGCGGGACTATTGGTCCACATTCCATCGGACGACGTTGTCGACTTGTTGCAGGAGCTTCCGGAGAATCGAGCTGAAGATTTGTTGGCGCTGATGCCCCCACAGGCGCGCCGCGATATTCGCCGCTTGCAGAATTTCCCTGAGGGAACAGCGGGTTCGGTGATGACCACGGAAGCTGCTTGTTTGGATGAACGCTTAACCGTTCGTGAAGCGTTGGAAGCTCTGAGCCGCGAAGCGGAATCGCTTGAGACGGTTTATTACATCTATGTGGTTGACGATACCAATCACCTGCGAGGTGTGGTTAGCACACGTCGCCTTGTTTCGTCTATTGCTAGACAAGACAAACATCTTAGTGATTTGATGGAAACGGATTTGGTCACAGTGCACGCGCTGGACAGTCAAGAAACTGCCGTGCAAAAAGTGGCACATTACAACCTCTTGGCGATTCCCGTCTTGGATGACCGAGGCCATATGCTGGGAATCATCACGCACGATGACGTTATCGACGTTGTACGTGAAGTCGCGACGGAGGATGCACAAAGGATTGCGGCCGTTCAGCCGTTGCGCGACGGTTACCTCCGCATGAATTTGTTTGTACTGAGTTACAAACGTTTGATTTGGTTGATCATTCTCTTTTTCGCAGAGCTGATCACGGCGTTTGTGCTCAGCTATTACGACGTGGAATTCGAGAAATACATTTGGTTAGTCTGGTTCATTCCGTTGATTATCAGTAGTGGTGGTAACTCGGGTAGCCAGTCTGCGACATTGATTATTACGGCTTTGGCAACGGATGATGTCTCTTTGCGTGATTGGTCGAAAATTATTCGACGTGAGTTGGCCAGCGGCTTGGTTTTGGGGAGTTGTTTGGCGTTGATTGGATTAGGTTGCGCGTTGCTTATGGCTCCTGGGCCTAGGCAAGCTTCCGTGATACCGTTGACGATCATGTTAGTCGTGATATGCGGTACGCTATCGGGATCGACCTTACCCTTGATATTCAAGCGAATCGGATGGGATCCCGCGCTCATGAGCAATCCATTCGTCGCGGGCATCATCGACATTCTCGGTATCCTCATCTACATGACCATCGCCCAACTCGTCCTCTAACACAGGGTGCCAGGCACGCTTCGCTCCCTCCCACAGGGTGCCAGGCACCTTGCGGCCTTCTTCGCCGCAAATTTGGTTTTTGCTAGCATTTTTGGCGCGATTTTGGCCTGCAGATGCAGCTGGCTTGCGGCGATTTCCCCTATCGCAGCTGTCTGAATCGCCTCTAGGGAACGTCGCGTTTCCCCTTTATCACTCTAGGTACAGAACCCTAGTACAGAACCCTAGCAATCCCGGTCGATTGCTGGCGCATTTGGGGGCTTTACTGCGCTGTCACGGACTGCCGATGTTCGCAAATCGGGCCAAGCCAAGGTCGATCGAGTTACTGTCCGCATTCTGACTTCTTGGTTTTGCCCCCTGGCAGGCGCCCCTTACTGATTGCAGAACATCTCAGCGTCCCACATTTCAATTCTTTTGCCTTCGCATCCAAGCTCTCTTTGGTCCCCACAAAGAAGCCAAAGAGCTCTTCGTAAGACTGCACCAACTTCGCTACGGAGTCCCAATTCAGATTTAGTCGCTGAAAAATCGGCGGTACGGAATCGGGAATTGCGCCCTTATGTTTGTTGGAGAGAATTCGCCCCATCAAGTCGAGCGCCACCAGATATTCTTCGCTCGTCATGTGGGTGAAACCGAAATCGCTGGCACGAGTTGTCACGCTGCTCTTCAGGCGGTCTTGTTCGTTTGGCGAAATGGTCACCGGCGTCAAGAAGGCGTTGGGCAGTTTAGATAGATCCATTTCGGGGTCGACACGCAAGAGATTTGCGGCTCGGATTTGGTAATACGCCGATGTGTATTCGCTGGTCTCAATCGTGAGATGCAGGTTCGCTCGAATTGGATTTAGATCGATGTAGAACGCACAGAGCAAGATGGAAAGGTCATCCAAAAGCAACTTGAGTTTGTAGCGCGATTCCCAAAAGGCACCGCACTTTTCGTCGACCAGATTGAAATACTTGGCGACATAGAAGTTAAGCGATTGCATGAACCGGCTAATACTTGACAGGACCCTCCGATACTCAGCGATTTTCTTTTTGTCTTCAGCCAATTTTTGCACATCTTCTTCGGTTGGCATATCTGGATCGGTTCCCCTGGCGTCAGATGTTGCTTGGCAATATCCGGGATAGATCATGAGGTATCGACGTGCTACTTCTTCATCGGACATGAGCTTGACTAGATCGGGACGATTCCGCAATTCGAGATGAAGATGGTTTCCCATGATGGAAACTCTGATGACATCGACGGCAAAAGCTGC